>NZ_JAKSYK010000207.1:0-298855 GCF_022829425.1 Methylobacterium sp. J-072
TCGCCCTTCGCCTCTCCTGTCTCGGTGTAGCGGATTTCCGGCCGGTCTCCGGAGGCCGGCACGGTCTTGACCGTGTAGGTCGTCGCCCCGTGGCGGACCTGCACGTAGGCGAGGCGCCCGTCATAAGCGGTGGGCGGCCACGAGACGGCGCCGAGGGGCCCCGGCGCCACCACGGTGCCCTGCGGGGTCGGCGGCGCGAACAGGTTCTTTTGCTCGATCAGCGGGGCCGAGCGTTCGAGCAGCTTCCCCGTCGCGCGGTCGTGGACGTAGATCCAGCCGGTCTTGCTCGCCGAGGCCACCGCCTTGGTGCCGTTCGGCCCGTCGAGCAGGAACGGCGGCGCGGCGACGTCGTAGCCCCACTCGTCATGCGGCACCTGCTGGGAATACCAGCGCAACTGCCCGGTGCGGACGTCGAGCGCCACGAGGCACATCGTGTAGAGGTTGTCTCCCGGGCGCGAGAGGCCGAAATTCTGCGGCGCCGGATTGCCGGTGCCGAGAAAGATCAGGCCGAGATCCGGGTCGTAGGCCGGGGTCATCCAGAGCGAGCCGCCGCCCACGCGCCAGGCCTCGCGATTGGCCGGGGCCGCCGCCTTCTCGGCGGCGATGTCCCGCTGGAGCGGCACGCCGTCCACGGTCTGCGCGACGAAGCCGCCCTCCCAGCCCTCCGACGGGGTGACGTACCAGCGCCAGCGCTCCGCACCGGTCTTGGCATCGTAGGCCGCAAGCCAGCCGCGCCGTCCGTAGCCGCCCTCGATCCCGACCACGGCGCCGCCATCGAGCCCGCCGGCCTCGTCCTCGACATGCAGGCCGTAGCCCGCGCCCGTGACGCCGACGATCACCAGCCCTTCGGCCACCAAAGGCGGCATCTTGAAGCCGAGCCGGCTCGACCCCTGCACCGCCTTGCCGCCGAGCTTGGCGGTGAGGTCCGAGGCGGTCTCGCTCTCGCCCTCCTCCGGGCGCACCGCCTCCTTGTCCCAGACCACCCGGCCGGTCTTGGCATCGAGCGCGATCAGCCGCCCGTCCATGGTCGCCTCGAACACGAGGCCGTCCGACACGGCAAGCCCGCGGTTCGAGGGCGGCCCGAAGATCTTTTCCGTGCGGGCCTTGTGCGCGTAGGTCCAGAGCGGTCGGCCGGTGCGGGCATCGAGCGCCGCGACGTTGTTCTGGGTCGTCGAAATGTAGAGCGTGCCGTCGACCATCACCGGCTGGGCCTGGAAATAGCCCGTCACCCCGGTCTGGAACATCCAGGCCGGCCGCAGCCGCCCGACGCTGGCGCGGTCGATCTGAGTGAGGTCGGAGAAGTTGCGGTTGCTGTGATCGTGCCCGAAGGCCGGCCAAGGGGTCTCGGCGGCGATGGCCGGGAGTGGCAGGAGGGTCGCGAGGGCGATCAGCGCGGGGCGAAATCCGGTCATGGGCGGCACGGCGTTTCCTCTTGTTGGTTGGTTCTCTGTTCACTCATATGCACCGCTCGCGAACACAACGCGCTGCCTCCGGCGCTGCATGGCCGTGGCGAACTCAGCGGGAATTGCCGCCACCTGCGGTTTCAGCTCTCCTTGGGGTTGCCACCGCCGTCTCGATTCGGCTCGTTGAGATCGCCTTGAAAGCTTCGGATAAGTGACCGGCTCATGATCCGGGCACATCATCCCATTCGCAAAAGACATCGACAGCCCGCACCAAAGGTCTATGCTGAGTTCATCTTCGGCCCGATGTCTGCTTCGAACGTAGATCGTCCTCAGGCGCGGTAGGGCACGGACATGATCGGCACCGAAATCTCCCCGGCGCTTCAGGCCGCGATCGAAGCCGTCGTTCGGCAGGAACTCGGCCGCTTCGGTGTCAGCGAGGTCGAGGTCATCGATTCCGAGGACGCCGATGGGGATCCCCTCATCCTCGTCAACGTCCATTATCGGGCTTCCGAAGCCGAGCCCGATTTCAAGGTGGCATCCAAGACGCTCACAAAGCTCAACGACAAGCTGTTCGAACTGAAAGAGCCGCGCTTCGCCTACATAAGGCACAAGGTACCGGAAGCCACGCCCGAGCCGCGCGGCCGGCGGTGAGCCGAGAGCTTCTTGGGACTGCTCGGCGGTTGGCGCGGGCGAATCCCGGCAAGCCGCGGCAGTCGGATCTCAAGCGCGTGATGAAGATTGCTGAAAACATCGTTCTTCCAAGGCCTCTTAAGGGGCCTGGAACTCTAGCATCCACCTCGTCATTCCGGGGCGCCGGAGGCGAGCCCGGAATCCAGAGCCGCCGACGGCGCAAGATCTTGAAATGTCGGTGTTTCTGGATTCCGGGCTCCGCTGCGCGGTCCCGGAATGACAGGGTAATTGGTCTTGTTGCCGTCGCCTAATCAAACGAAGAAGAAAACCGAGACATCGCGATCGTCCTAAGGGCGTCGTCTCCTGCAACCCCGGCCGAAACTCTCTGACCCCTCACCCCGCCTTCCGCGCCGCCGCGTCGAGCTGGCCCGGGGTCGCCTGGGCGCCCATGGCCCGGGCCATGTCGGCGGCGCTCTGGCCGGCGGCATCGCGAAAATCCGGGTCGGCGCCGTGCTCGAGGAGCAGCGTCACCATCTCGGTGCGGTCGAACATCGCCGCGGTCATCAGGGCGGTGCGGCTGCCGGTGCCGGTGCCGTCCACCGCGGCGCCGTGCTGAAGCAGCAGCCGGGCGACGGCGAGGTCGTTCTTGAAGGCGGCGCCGGCCAGCGGGGTCTGGCCGCGGTCGTTGGCGAGTTCCGGGTCGCCGCCGGCCTCCAGGATCACCCGGGTCGTCTCCGACTGGCCGTTATAGGCGGCGAGCATCAGCAGGCTGTCGCCCTTGTCGTTGCGCAGGTTCGCCGGAAGCCCCTGGCCGAACAGCTCGGCCAGCTCCTCGGCATGGCCCATCCGGGCGTACTGGAAGACCCGGCCGGCAAAGGCCAAGGTCTCGTCGTCGAGGACCGGGGGCGTGTTCGTCTCGGGGTTCATCGTCACTCGCCTGCTGCAACCACGTGCAGATCTGGGACGGCAAGCCGGCCCTGTCCAGCACGGCGCGGAGCGCTGTCTCGGAGATTGTCGGTGCGGGATACGCGCCGATGTCACACCGGGCCGGGCTTCCTTGTCATGTCATCCGGGACTGGACCGACAGGGGGGATCATGGCCGACATCATCGTGCAGGCGCTTCGTGAGGACCGGGCGACGGAGCCCGAACCGATGCGCATCGCCATCGTGTTTCACACCGGCTACGGCCATACCGGTCGCCAGGCCGAAGCCGTAGCGGAGGGTGTGCGGCTGGTCGACGGCGCCGATGCCCTGCTTGTGCCCGTCGCGGAAGTGGAGCGGTCCTGGGCCGTCCTCGAGGCCGCCCCGGCGATCGTCTTCGGCGCGCCGACCTACGTGGCCGGACCGTCCGCGGCGTTCAAAACGTTCCAGGAATCGACCTCGAACCTGGTGATGGCCAAGGGCTATCTGTGGAAGGACAAGTTCGCCGCCGGGTTCACCAATTCCGGCGCGATGGCCGGCGACAAGCTCGCGACGCTCATCCAGATGGCCCTGTTCGCGGCGCAGCACGGCATGCACTGGGTCAGCCTCGACCTCCCGCCCGCGAATTGTTCGACCACGGGGTCGGAGCAGGATCTGAACCGGCTCGGCTGCTGGCTCGGCGCGGCGGCACAATCGAATACGGACGAGGGTCCCGACCGCGCGCCGCCGGAGGCCGACCTCGCGACCGCGCGCCATCTCGGCCGGCGCGTCGCGCAGGTCACGCGCCAGTTCGTGCGCGGCCGGGAGGCGCTGAGCCTGTGATCGCGTCGTCCAACGGGGTGGCCCCCGAAACAGGCTTCCAGGCGTCGCGTCCAGGCCTGATCCGGCTCGCCTACCGCATGCTGGGTTCGATGGCCGATGCGGAAGACGTGGTGCAGGACGCCTATGCCCGTTGGCTGGCCGCCGATCAGGTGGCGGTGCGGGAGCCGGCCGCGTTCCTGCGGGTCGTGGTCACGCGCCTCTGTCTCAACCAGCTGAAATCGGCCCGCCATCGGCGGGAAACCTATCTCGGGCCGTGGCTGCCCGAGCCGATCTTCGATCCCGACGAGCCGGACGATCTCGACGACATCACCCTGCCGCTGATGATCGCGCTGGAACGCCTGTCGCCTCTGGAGCGGGCGGCGTTCCTGCTGCACGACGTGTTCGGCATGGCGTTCCCGGAGGTGGCCGAGGCGATCGGGCGGGAAGAAGCGGCGTGCCGCAAGCTCACCAGCCGTGCCCGCGTGCATCTCCGGGAGGCCCGGCCGCGCTTTGCCGTGCCCCGGGAGGACGGCCTGAAGATCGCCGCCGCGTTCTTCGCCGCCTCGCGCAGCGGCGACATGGCCGCGCTGCGCGCCCTCCTGGCCGACGATGTGGTCGCCACGGCCGATGGCGGCGGCAAGGTTCCCGCATCGCCGGAGCCGCTGGTCGGGCAGCCCGCGGTGCTCGCACGCCACGCGGCCATGGCGCGCGACTTCATCCAGACTCCGTCCCGGCTCGTGCGCTACGCCGTCATCGACGGGTTGCCGGGCTTCGTCACCGTCGAGGCGGGCGGCCTTGTCCAGACGACGGCTCTGCACGTTCAGGAGGACAAGGTCGTCGCCATCTACGTGGTGCGCAATCCGGACAAGACGCGGCGGGTTTCTCGCGATGGGGTGCCTGGGAGCGCGTGAGGCTGCGGCGAGTCGATCCGTCCGGCCTGTGGGAACGCTTTCGCCCGGACGGCCGTTGCAGCCGCCACCCGGGCCGTATCGGCCCGATGCCGCCGGAGCGACGACCATGCCGCGCCCCTATGAGCCCTTCGCCGACGCGCTGCGCGTCGCCCGCGAGATCGTCCGCGACCGGGTCGGTGCGGTCACCCGCGCTGCCGTCCAGGCGGATCCGCATGCCTATGACGAGGCCTGCAACGCCCTCGCCCTCAGGATCGCCGAAGCGTTGGTCGACGAGGGCGAGGCGGTGGCGAGCCGCTTCGCCGGCCGGGACGACCGGGCCGCCTAAAGTCTGCGGGCTACACGAGTTCGAGGCGCAATCGTTTGTGCAGGGCTCGACGCGCCCCCCTCTCCCGCGCGGGCTAGGATAGTCAAACATCTGCGGACGAAGCGTGGGTCCCCTCGCCCCGCTTGCGGGGAGAGGCCCGCACGGACCTCGTCGTCCGTGCGGGAAGCGCAGGCGAAGCCGGAGCGGCGGTGAGGGGGCGGCTCAGAGCGGGGCGCGCGTCTTGAGCCGCCCCCTCACCCTCGGCTGCCGCCTCGCTCCGGCGACGACGAGGTCGCCGGAGCCCTCTCCCCGCAAGCGGGGCGAGGGGATACCCGCATCGATGCTGGACCCGAAGCACGGGCCGTCGCGCAAAAACGGCCGACCCCGATGTGTGAATCCGCTAACCCGAGCGGAAGAGGGGACCCGCGCCTTCTGCGCCCACGGCATCACGGCGGCTACAAGCGAAATCGGTGTAGCCCGTAGAGCCTGACGGCGCCGGTCACCCCCGCTTCCGTCCGCCCCCGCCCTTGTATTTTGGCTTCTGGCCGCCGAGGCCCTGGGTCGAGCGGGGCTTGGGCCGCTCCTGCCACGGCACGGCATTGGCCGGCATCTCCCGGTCGGTGCCCGGGCCCATATTGTCGAGGTCGGGCTTCGAGATGCGGGTAGAGCCCGCGCCCCGGGGGGCCTTGCGGCCGTATTTGCCGGCCTCGCGCTCCACGTCCCCCTGCCGGGCCATGGGATCGTCCGAGACCAGCAGCTCCGTGGCCTGGAGCCGCTTCAGCTCGTCGCGCAGGCGCGCCGCCTCCTCGAAGTCGAGATCCGCGGCGGCCGCGCGCATCCGCTTCTCCAGGTCGGCCAGCACCGCCTTGAGATTGTGGCCCACCGTGATCGCGTCCTTGGCCAGGCCGGTATCGACTTGGACGTGGTCGCGCTCGTAGACGCTGTTGAGGATGTCGCTGATCCCGCGCTTCACGCTCTGGGGCGTGATGCCGTGCTCTTCGTTGTAGGCGAGCTGCTTGGTTCGCCGCCGCTCGGTCTCGGCCATCGCCCGCTCCATCGAGCCGGTGATGGAATCCGCGTACAGGATGCAGCGCGCGTCGGCGTTCCGGGCCGCCCGTCCGATGGTCTGGACCAGGGAGGTTTCGGAGCGCAGGAACCCTTCCTTGTCGGCGTCGAGGATCGCCACCAGGGCGCATTCCGGGATGTCGAGACCTTCCCGGAGAAGGTTGATGCCGATCAGCACGTCGAAGGCGCCGAGCCGCAAATCGCGAATAATCTCGATGCGCTCCAGGGTGTCGATGTCGGAGTGCATGTAGCGCACCCGCACGCCGTTCTCGTGCAGGTACTCGGTGAGGTCCTCGGCCATGCGCTTGGTCAGGGTGGTCACCAGCGTCCGGTAGCCGGCAAGGGCGACCGCCTTGACCTCGCCCAGCAGGTCGTCGACCTGCGCGCGCGCCGGGCGGATCTCGATCACCGGATCGACCAGGCCGGTCGGGCGGATCACCTGCTCGGCGAAGACGCCGCCGGTGCGCTCCATCTCCCACTTGCCGGGCGTGGCCGAGACGTGGACCGTCTGGGGCCGCATCGCGTCCCATTCCTCGAACCGCAGCGGCCGGTTGTCCAGGCAGGACGGCAGGCGGAAGCCGTACTCCGCCAGCGTCGCCTTGCGGCGGAAGTCGCCCCGGTACATGCCGCCGATCTGGGGCACGGTGACGTGGCTCTCGTCGGTGAAGACCAGGGCGTTGTCGGGCAGGTACTCGAACAGGGTCGGGGGCGGCTCGCCGGGCCGGCGGCCGGTGAGGTAGCGCGAATAGTTCTCGATGCCGTTGCAGGCGCCGGTGGCCTCGATCATCTCGATGTCGAAGGTGCAGCGCTGGTCGATGCGCTGGGCCTCGATCAGCCGGCCCATCTTGGTCAGCTCCTCGATCCGGCCGTTCAGCTCATTCTTGATGCCCTTGATCGCCTGCTGCAGCGTCGGCCGCGGCGTGACGTAGTGGGAATTGGCGTAGACCTTCACGAATTTCAGCTCGGCGATCTTCTTGCCGGTGAGCGGATCGAACTCGACGATCGACTCGATCTCGTCGCCGAACATCCCGATCCGCCAGCCGCGATCCTCCAAGTGGGCCGGCCACAGCTCGATCGAATCACCGCGCACGCGGAAGGTGCCGCGGGCGAAATCGGACTGGATCCGCTTGTACTGGAGGGCCACGAGGTCGGCCACGAGCTGGCGCTGCTCGATCTTCTCGCCGAGGCTCACGGTGAACGACATCGCCGTGTAGGTCTCGACCGAGCCGATGCCGTAGATGCACGACACCGAGGCGACGATGATCACGTCGTCCCGCTCCAGCAGGGCGCGGGTGGCGGAGTGGCGCATCCGGTCGATCTGCTCGTTGATCGACGATTCCTTCTCGATGAACGTGTCCGAGCGCGGGACGTAGGCCTCCGGCTGATAGTAGTCGTAATACGAAACGAAATACTCGACCGCGTTGTCGGGAAAGAACGACTTGAACTCGCCGTAGAGCTGCGCCGCCAGGGTCTTGTTCGGGGCGAGGATCAGCGCCGGGCGCTGGGTCTGCTCGATGATCTTGGCCATCGTGAAGGTCTTGCCCGAGCCGGTGACCCCGAGCAGGACCTGGTCACGCTCCAACGCGCTGATGCCGCCGACCAGTTCGGCGATGGCGGTGGGCTGGTCGCCGGCCGGCTCGAAGTCGGATTTCAGCGTGAACCGGAGGCCGCCTTCCGATTTCTGCGGCCGGTCCGGCCGGTGCGGCACCCAGGTCTGGCCGTCCTTGAACAGGGGGTTGCCCTCGATCAGCAGCCGCTCCAGCGCCGTCACGGTCGCGGAGGCGCCGCCATCGCCCGCCGGATCCGGCAGCTCGGCGCCCTCGGGCACAGGCCCGTCCTCGGGCGGAATCAGCCCGAGCGCCTGGGCGAGGCGCGGATCGACCTCGGCCGCGTCGCCGAGCGCGTAGCCGGCCTGGGGCGCCTCGGCGAAGCCGTCGCGGGCGATCTCGGCGCGGCGGGTGGCGGCCTTGCTGATCGGCTCCTTGGCGGGGCGCCCCTTGGGCTTGCCCGGGCGCGGCTTCTCCGGCTCCGGCGCGATCGGCGGCGGCCGATTGCGGTTCAGCGCCGGGTTCAGCAACGCGGCCAGATAGGTGTCGAGCGGCTTCAGTTCGGGCTTCGACGCCTTGGCGGAGGTGGCCGAGACGTACGCGGCGCGCGGTTTCTTCGGAGCGGGCATACGCTCAATATGGGCTGCGCACACGCCGCGAGAAACCCTATGCGGCGCAGAGTTTTTCGGCATCCCCGGAGGAGCCTCATCGATGAGCGAACCGATCCATCCCGAGACCCGCATCGGGCACGTGCATCTCAAGGTCGCCGACCTGGACCGGGCGCTCGGCTTCTATTGCGGTGTCCTCGGCCTCGGCCTGACTCAGCGCTACGGCGAGCGCGCCGCCTTCGTCGCGGCCGGCGGCTACCACCACCATATCGGGCTCAACACCTGGGAGAGCCTCGGCGGATCGCCGCCGGCCCCAGGCACCACCGGCCTGTACCATCTCGCCCTGCTCTACCCGAATCGGGCCGCCCTGGCCGATGCCCTGCGGCGGGTCGAGGCCGCCGGCATCCCCCTGGACGGCGCCAGCGACCACGGCGTCAGCGAGGCCCTGTACCTGCGCGATCCGGACGGGAACGGCGTCGAGCTGTACCGGGACCGACCGGAGGCGGAGTGGCCCCGCGACCCGGACGGCGCCCTGCGGATGGTCACGGTGCGGCTCGATCTGGACAATCTCCGCCGCGAAGATGGGTAATTTCAACGTGTAGGTAGAATTCGCCGTGCATTGGCCTGGACCAACCGGGCCGATGCTGAGAAAATTTGCCATCATCACCCGGCGAATTGGCTTGCGGCGGCCGAGGCCCGCCGGTACTTTGCAGTGCAAAGCATGATGCAGCGCGGGGGCTGAAGCTCATGCAGGATCTGGACAAGGCCTTGGCCGACATCGTGGCGATCCGTTCGCAGATCGCCCGCGACACGGCGTTCCGCGGCTTGGGCGCGGCCACCGTCGCCGGTACGGGCGGCCTGGCACTGGCCTGCGCAGTCGGCCAGGCCCTCTGGCTCGGCGATCCGGCGGGTCGGCCGGTTCTGTTCTTCGGCCTCTGGATCGCCGCCGCCCTGGTGGCCTTCGCGCTGATCGGCGTCGAGGCGGTCCGGCGCAGCCGCCGGCTCCATTCCGGCCTCGCCGACGCCATGGTCTGGAACGCCATCGAAGTGTTTTTGCCGGCCGCCGGCACCGGGGCCTGCCTCGCCCTGGTCATCGCCCGCTTCGCCCCGGCCGAGATCTGGATGCTGCCCGGCCTCTGGCAGGTTCTGGTCGGCCTCGGTCTGTTCGCCTCGGCGCGGATCCTGCCCCGGGCGGTCCAGGGGGTCGGCGCCTGGTATCTGCTCAGCGGCCTCGCCGTGCTCGCCATCTCGGCCGAGAGCCACGCCCTGTCGCCCTGGGCCATGGGGCTTCCCTTCCTGGTCGGCCAGAGCTGGCTGGCCGGCATCATCCATCGCGGCGCCCGGGCCTTCGATGATGACCTCTGACCGCGACGACGGACGCTTTTCCTACGAGGGGCTCGACCGGATCATCCACGAGCGGGCGCGGCTGAGCGTGCTCACCTCCCTGGTGGCGCATCCCAAGGGCCTGCCGTTCCCCGACCTCAAGCGCCTGTGCGGGCTGACCGACGGCAACCTGAGCCGGCACTTGGCCGTGCTCAGCGAGGCCGAGCTGGTGAGCCTCGAGAAGGGCTTCGCCTTCAACCGCACACAGACAATCTGCCGCATGACGCCGACCGGGCGCAGGCGTTTCATCGGCTATCTCGGGGTGCTCGAGCAGGTGGTGCGCGACGCGGCCTCGGCGGCGGAGCGAAGTCCCGAGGGCGGGGTGCGCGGCCTCGATCCGGCCACGAAACCGGCCTGAGACCGCCGGATCGCGCAGAGATTGTCAACGCAAACCGCATAAACCTCAACGCTACGCCCATGCCGGGAGACTTTACGATGCAAAGCGAAGCGGGGCCGGGGGGGCTGCACGCCGCGATCATCATGGACGGCAACGGGCGCTGGGCGACGCAGCGCGGCCTGCCGCGGCTCGCCGGCCATCATCGCGGCGTCGAGGCGATCCGGCGCACCGCCGAGGCCTGCCCGGATCTCGGCATCGGCACGCTCACGCTCTACGCCTTCTCGGCCGACAACTGGCAGCGTCCGGAGGACGAGGTCGGCGGCCTGATGCGGCTGCTGCGGTCCTACCTGCGCAACGAGACCCAGCGGCTCGCCCGCACCGGCACCCGGCTGAGCGTCGTCGGCCGGCGCGACCGCCTGCCCCGGGGCATCCCGGAGGCGATCGCCGCCGCCGAAGAGGCCACTGCCGCGGGCCGCCGCCTGCATCTGCGCATCTGCGTCGACTATTCCGCCCGGGACGCGATCATCGCGGCGGCGCAGGCCCTTCAGGGCGCCGACGCCACCCGCGAGAGTTTCGGCGCGCTGGTCGCCGGACAGATGCACGGCTCGCCGGTCGACGTCGATCTGGTGATCCGCACCGGCGGCGAGCAGCGGCTCTCGGATTTCCTGCTCTGGGAGGCGGCCTATGCCGAACTCCACTTCACCGACCGGATGTGGCCCGATTTCGGCCCGGACGATCTCGCCGCGGCGGTGGCCGAGTTCGCCCGCCGGGACCGCCGCTTCGGCGGCCTGAAGACGGCGGTTCCGGCGGCGGCCTGAACGCACGCGCCCGCTTGACGGGCGCGCCGCCTCAGGCAGAGGCTTCCACCATGACCGAGACCCTCGCCAGCCGCCGCGTCCTGCTCGTCATCGGCGGCGGCATCGCGGCCTACAAGGCCCTCGACCTGATCCGGCGCCTGCGCGAGCGGGGCGCCAGCGTCTGCCCGGTCCTGACCGCGGGCGCGCAGGAATTCGTGACGCCCCTGGCCGCGGCGGCGTTGGCCGGCGAGCGGGCCCATACCGACCTGTTCGACCGGGCCGAAGAGGCCGATATCGGCCATATCAAGCTGGCCCGGCAGGCGGATGCCGTGGTGGTGGCGCCGGCCACCGCCAACCTGATGGCCCGTATGGCCGGGGGCCACGCCGCCGACCTCGCCACCACGATCCTGCTGGCCACCACCCTGCCGATCCTGATCGCCCCGGCCATGAACGTGCAGATGTGGGCGCATCCGGCGACCCGGCGCAACCGTGCCACTCTGGAGGCCGACGGCGTGCGCCTCGTCGGGCCCAATGCCGGCAAGATGGCCGAGGCGGAAACCGGTCCCGGCCGCATGGCCGAGCCCAACGAGATCGCCGACGCCGTCGAGCGGATGCTAGCCGAGGCCGGTACCGGGGCTCCCGGCCTCGGCTTCCTGTCGGGCCGCCAGAGCACGCCCGCCCGCCCCCTCGCCGGAAGGCGGATCGTGGTGACCTCTGGGCCGACCCACGAGCCGATCGACCCGGTGCGCTACCTCGCCAACCGCTCCTCCGGCCGCCAGGGCCACGCCCTCGCCGCCGCCGCCGCCGCGGCCGGCGCCACCGTCACGCTGGTCTCCGGGCCGGTCTCGATCCCGGACCCAGCGGGCGTCACCGTGGTGCGGGTGGAGACCGCCCGGGAGATGCTCGCCGCCGTCCAGGCGGCCCTGCCGGCCGACATCGCGATCTTCGCGGCCGCCGTCGCCGATTGGCGCCCGGAGACCGAAGCCGGTTCGAAGAAGATCAAGAAGGACGGCAGCGGCCCGGCGCCGCTGACCCTCGTGGAGAACCCCGACATCCTCGCCACCGTGTCGCGGATGGAGGCCGGGCGCCCGCCCCTGGTGGTCGGCTTCGCCGCCGAGACCGACACGGTGCTGGACCACGCCCGGGCCAAGATCGCCCGCAAGGGCTGCGACCTGATCGTCGCCAACGACGTCTCGGTCGCGGGCGGCGTCATGGGCGGGACCGACAACACGGTCCACCTGATTCACCGCGACGGCACGCTGGAGACCTGGCCGCGCCTCGGCAAGGACGAGGTCGCGCGCCGGCTGGTCACGCATCTGGCCGGCTTATTGGGACGCTGAGCCGGCGCTGCGCCGGCAAAATGCAACCGGACGTTACGATTTCGCCGCGGGTGTTGCCGCGAGTCCCCAATCGGTCTCGGCCTTGTCAGCTTGCCGAAAGATCATCTTTCGGTTGCGGTCGCCAGACCGGTGATGATGGCGAATTCGGTCGCAGCCCAATTTGACGGCGGAGGATTTCTTTATCTTTCTGAACTTTACCGCACGTGTACTGTTATCTAGTGCAGCGTTTGCGTTTAAAATCGGCAATCTTGTTGAGAAATCGATCGATATTATGAGAATAAATTTCGCGTACGAGGTTTAATTAAGATCGATATAAAAACAGTACTCGTCAAAAATTTGCGTTTTGCCGTTTTTGAAGGCTTTAGGTCCTTGGCGCCGAACAGAAAACTGTCGGCTCGGGGGCATTATGGATCATGTCACGTAGGCTTATCTTGAGATGGTCAGCCGCTTTGCTGGTCGTCGGGTCGAGTTCATTGGTCGGGATGGCGCAGGCACAGCCTTCAGCGCCCGAAGACACGGAAGAATCAACGCTTCTGCCGGCGCCGAACGCACCGCAGCGCTTGCCCCTCGAGCGGCCGCCGACGCCGGCGCCGAGCACGCGTCCCGCCGCCGGCTCGGCGGATTCGCAGAACCCGAAGCCGCAATACGGACTGCTCGGCAATCTCGGCGGGGTCCGCGACCTCCTCTGGGATCGCGGCGTCCTGTTCAACATGGATTACGTCTACGAGGCTGCCACAAACGTGGCAGGCGGTGACCGCGGGCCTCTGTTGCTCGGGGCCGGCCAGCTCGCGATACGCGGCCTGTTCGACTTCCAGAAAATGTTCGATTGGGAAGGCGCATCCGGCGGGATCACGATCAGCCATCGCGAGGGGCGCAGCCTGGCACTGGATGCGCATCTCGACACGCACACGAGCGTTCAGGAAATCTACGGACGCGGCCGGATCTGGCGATTGAGCCAATTCTGGTACGATCAGAAGCTCGGCCCGTATGTCGATCTGAAATTCGGCCGTCTCCCGGTGAACGACGATTTTGGCGGCTTCGCCTGCGAATTCCAGCTCAATTCCCTGTGCGGCTCCGTCGTCAGCAAGATCGCGTCGAACTACATCTACACCTTTCCGGTCAGCCAATGGGCGACCCGTCTCCGCATCGGCACACCGGATAGTGTCTATCTGCAAGTCGGTGCTTATCAGGTCAATCCGGACGACGTGAACGAAGGGTTCAGCTTCGGTTTCAGCAACGCGACCGGCGCGCTCATCGTCACGGAAGCGGGCTGGCTTCCCAAAATCGGAGGCGACGCCTTTGCGGGAAGCTACAAGATCGGTGGCTGGTATGAGACCGGCGGCGGCAACGACGTATATTTGAACCAACGGCATCTCCCGCTCGCGATGTACAAGGGTCAGCCCCTTCACCGCGGCGATCGGACCGGCTTCTACTTTACCGGCGTTCAGGAAATTTACCGCCCGGATCCCGCGAACAAGACGCGCAACATCTCGGCTTTCGTCCGAGCGGCCGCTGCCGATGAGGAGACGGCTACCTACTCGGCGCTGGTGACGGCCGGGGTGATCTACAAGGGCTGGTGTGCCGAGCGCCCCAACGACTGGCTCGGGCTCGGCGTCGGGCAGACCACCCCCAATCCCAGACTGGTCGACGCCCTTTCGATGAGCAACCTGCTGAGCGCCAGGCCCAGAAAAATTCCGACCCAGGAACGTTACATCGAGGCGTTTTACAGCATCGATGTGGCTGACAATATCGTCATCAGGCCCAACATCCAGTATATTACCCGAAACGGTAGTCCGGTGCGGAAGACCGACGCGGTGGTGTTGGGCTTGAAGTCACTGATCACCTTCTGAAATCGCGTTCCGATCCGCGATTATCGGAACGACGCACGATCGAAGACCGGAGCATCGCCGCGGATTCCAAATCCGCGGCGATGCTTTTTTGTGCGCGCTGCCGCAAGCCGTGTCGTCAGATCGAAGACGCGGAGCCGGCTATGACTCTGCTCTCCCAACCGCGCGGGTCCGTGAGCCGCTCCGCGCTACACGTGTGATGGCAGCCCAGCACAACACGTCGAACGAGGCGACCGGAGGTCGTCTCACGGGCTGCGATGTCGCCCAGCGGGCTCGAGCGCCGGGTTTGCGGCTCCCGATTATGATCAATGATGGCATTGAATGCGACGGTAAACACGCGGTTGGTCTACTTGTATAAAAAACAAAGCCGACAAAACGAACTTGCAGATGAAGATATGGCTTGTAAAACGATCAATAATAATCCAAATATCTAGCCATTCTCTCGGACGGATCAGCAAATTTAAACGTAATTCTCATCGACAAATGAGATTATCTAGGACATTAGCTCGCGATCATCAGGTCGCTGGAGTGGTGCGATGATTCGCCTGCAGAATATTTCGATCCGAACGATGATGGGCCTGGTATTCTTCGTCTTGGGCCTGATCATCTTCATCTATGCATCGAACGCGCTCATCGGTGCACGACAGCAGGCGGTTCAATCGGAGGCCGGCATCTCCCTGGTTCGGGCGAGCCGGGCGCTGCTCCAGACCCTGTACGCGACGCGGCTGGAGCGTGGCGCCACCCTGCAGTTCCTCGCCGCCGACCAGCCTATGGATGCGGAGACGCTGTCCTCGCTCTACGCGGAACGGCAGCGGGCGGTGGCCGGCATCGCCGAGGCGACGGCTCTGGTGGGCGATCTGGATCTGCCCTCCGTCAAGGCGACGCTCGGCCCGCTTCAGGCGGCACGCGAGCGCGTCGAACGGCTCCGGCCCCGGGTCGATGCGGCCCTGAAGGTGTCCAAGGCCCAGCGGGACGGGTCGGTCATCCCGGAGGCGCAGGCGGCGTTCCTCGCCATGCTCGACACCCTGACGGCGACGACGGATGCGGTCGATGCCGCGATCCCGCGCTCCGACACGATCCTGGAGCGCGACCTCGCCCTCAAGCGGGCGGCCTGGGCCACCCGCATGTCGGTCGGTGCCGTCGCCCTGCGGATCCAGACTTCCCTGTCGGCCGGCACGCCCTGGTCTCCGGCCGAGACGGTGGCCGCCGCCGAGGAGCGCGGCCGTCTCGACGCCACCTGGAGGGCGGCGATGGATAATACGAACGACCTCTCGGACAAGGTCCGGGCGGCGTTCGAGAAGGCCCGGGCCAACAATTTCGAGGGCGCGCCGCTGGCCCGGCGTCTGGCCGTCTCGACCGCGCTGGCTCAGCACGAGCCGCCGAAGATCACGCTCCAGGAGGCGCGCAAGCTCGACACGCCGGAACAGGCCACCATCGTCGATCTCGCCTATGCCGCCCTCGACGAGATGATCGCCCGCGCCGAGACCCTGGCCCAGGAGGCGCGCAGCGGCCTGATCCGCAACGTCGCGGCCCTCCTCGGCTCCACGCTGCTCGTCGTGCTCGGCCTCTATGCCCTGGTCCGCTACGTGCTCCGGCCGATCCGGACCATGACCGGCACCATGCAGGCTCTGGCGGACGGCGACGCATCGGTGGCGGTGCCCCTGCGCGACTGGGGCAACGAGATCGGCGCGATGGCGCGGACGGTTCAGGTGTTCAAGGACAACCTGATCCGCACCCGCGCCCTGGAGGCGGAGACCGCGCAGGCGCGCGCCGCAGCCGAGGAGCAGCGCAAGGCCGGCATGCGCCAGATGGCCGAGAGCTTCGAGACCGCCATCGGCGGCATCATCGGCATGGTCTCGTCCTCGGCCACCGAGTTGCAGGCCACCGCCCAGACCATGACCGCCACCGCCACGCAGACGGCCAGCCAGTCCACCACGGTGGCGGCTGCCGCCGAGCAGGCTGCGTCCAACGTCAACACCGTGGCGGCCGCCGCCGAAGAACTCGGCTCGTCGGTCCAGGAGATCGGCCGGCAGGTCGACGGCTCGGCCAAGCTCGCTCTGGGCGCTGCCGCCGAGGCCGGGCAGACCGCGAGTCTGGTGCAGGAGCTGAGCAGTGCCGTCGCCCGGATCGGCGACGTAGTCGGGCTGATCTCATCGATCGCCGGCCAGACCAACCTGCTGGCCCTGAACGCGACCATCGAGGCGGCCCGGGCCGGCGATGCCGGCCGCGGTTTCGCCGTCGTCGCCTCCGAGGTGAAGGCGCTCGCCGAACAGACCGCCAAGGCGACGGAGGAGATTTCCGGCCAGATCGCCCGGATCCAGGCCTCCACCGGCGGCGCGGTGACGGCGATCGGCTCGATCACCGCCCGCATCCAGGAGATCAGCGGCGTCGCCACGACCATCGCGGCGGCGGTCGAGGAGCAGGGCGCGGCGACGCAAGAGATCGTCCGCAATGTCGGGCAGGCGGCGGCGGGTACCGGCGAGGTCACCAGCAACATCGCGGGCGTCGCCAGTGCCGCCGACGAGACCGGCAAGGCGGCGAGCCAGGTCCTGAGCGCGGCGACGGAACTGTCCCGCCAGTCGGAGACCCTCACCGCCGAGGTGGCGCGGTTCCTCGACACGGTGCGGGCGGCCTGACCCGCCGATCGCCCGCCTCCCTGGCCTGGACGGACCCAAGTCGATAGAAGGCCCCCCGACGGCCGGCGCGGACGGCGCCGGCTCCAGGGAGAAACCATGCCTCGCCTGTCCCTCATTGCCGGAGCCGCGTTGATCGCCATGACAGCAGCCGCGAATGCCGAGATCGTCACCCTGCCCTCGGGCCTGAAGTATCAGGACGAGGTCGTGGGCACCGGGCCCGAGCCGAAGGCCGGCCAGCAGGTCACCGTGCAGTACACGGGCTGGCTGGATGAGGGAGGCAAGAAGGGCAAGAAGTTCGATTCCTCGCGGGACCGCAACCAGCCCTTCAGCTTCCCGCTCGGCGCCGGCCAGGTGATCCAGGGCTGGGATCTCGGCGTCGCCACGATGAAGACCGGGGGCAAGCGCACCCTGATCATCCCGCCGGAGCTCGGCTACGGCGCCCGCGGCGCCGGCGGTGTGATCCCGCCGAATGCCACCCTGATCTTCGACGTCGAACTCCTCGGCGCGAAGTAAGATTTTAGGCTGCGCGACAGCGAAAGTCCCAAAAGAATGCTGTTCGCGCAGCTGCCCGACGAGCTGTTCAAGCCCCTGGCCTCGCCGAGCCGGGGCTTCAACGCGGCCCTGCTGCTGCACCTGCACCGGCGCGTCCTCGGGGCGGAGCCGGTGCGCAAGGCCGAATTGCTCGCCGAGATCGGCGATTTCGCCGCCGGCTGGAGTGACCCGGAAATTCTCGGCGACGAGCCGATTTCCGCCGACCCGGCCGAGCGCCGCACCGCGCTCTACCGCCGGCTCCTCGAGACCGGCTGGCTGATCGAGCGCCGCGAGCGCTACGTGCCGGTGGTCGAGTTCGACCCCGAGGCGCGCCTCCTCCTCGAAGAGCTGTCGCGCCTGGAGCGTGGCGAGACCCGCTCCTATGGCGGCGCCGTGCTGGAGGTGCTGGGCGGCCTGGAGAGCGCCGTGTCCGATCCGGGCAGCCGGTCCGAGGCGCTGTCCAACGCCGCCCGGGCGTCCGCCGCCTTCCTGGCGCATGTGCGTGGCCTCGCCGCCGGCATGCGCAAGGTCGAGGAGCGGATCCTGCGCGAGCCCGACCGGGCCAAGACCTTCCGGCTGTTCTTCGAGGATTTTGTCGAGCGCCACCTGATCAGCGATTACCGGACCCTGCACACCCGCTTCAACCCGTTCCGGTTCCGGGCCAGCGTGGTCCGCGAGGCCGGCCGGGCCCTGCGCGACGCCCTCACGGTGCGGGCGCTGGCCGAGGGCCTGATCCGCGAGGGCCGCAGCCCGGATCTCGACACCGCCCAGCGGGCGGTCCGGGCGGATCTCGCCCAGATCCTCTCGGTGTTCGAGGGGCTCGACAACCATCTCGACGCGGTCGACGCCGTCGTGGCGCGCCTGGAGCGGCGGATCGGCGCCGCGCTCCACGCCATGGACCGGCCGGATCCCACGGGGATCGAGCGCACGGCTGCGATGCTGCGGGCCGTCGGCGCCGCCGAGGTGACGCCCGACGTGCCCCCGGGGGTGTCGTTGCTGCGGCCGCCGATCGGCCAGGCCCACCTGCAGACGCCCCGCGCCCGCCGCAGCGCCATCGATGTCGAGCCGCTGCCGGATGTCGATGACGACCCCGCGGTCGATGCCTTCGCGGCCGCCAAGGCGGAGTTCCGCCGCCGCACCACCGTGACGCCGGAGACCATGACGGCCTTCGTCGAGGCGCGGCTCGGCAAGGCCGTGTCGCTGCGGGGCTCGCAGATCAGGATCGAGGGCGTGGACGATTTCGTGGTGTTCCAGCGCCTGCGCGAGATCGACGTGCTGTTCGATGCGCGGCTGCGCGACCGCTACGCCGTGGTCCGGCTGCCCGAGCGGCTGGCCAACGGCTGGCTGGACTGCCCGGATTTCGTGTTGGAGCGTCGCGTCGGTGCTTGAGGGATTTCGCGCGATCATCGACGGCGACGAGCCGCCGCCGCCCGGCGCCCGCGCCCCCGACGCCGAGGAACTGTGCCGCGCCCTCCAGGTGATGCTCAAGGGGCAGGTGATCTACGCCGACACGCCCGGCATCGGCCGCTCTTACGAGCTCGCCCGGCACTACGCGCCGTTCTTTGCCGACTACTTCGCCTGCCTCGGCTACGCGCTCACGGTCTCGCACCGCGACCAGATGGTGTCGCTGAGCCCGGCCGCGGACGCGCCCCGGCACGACATCGCCTCCGAGCGCCTGCGCAAGGACGAGACCCTAGTGCTGCTGGCGCTCCGGCTTCTCTACGAGGAGGGCCTGCGCGACAACCGCGCCGGTACGGACGGGATCGTCGAGTGCACCACCGACGAGATCGTGGAAAAAATCCGCGCGGTGGCGCGCAACGATCCCCCCGAGGAGGGCCGCCTCGCCGACATCCTGCGCCTCTACGCCCGCCGCGGCGGCCTCCGGATGGGCGAGCGCGACCGGGTCGAGCGGGTGACGCCGCTGTCGCTGCTGCCGGGCTTGGCGGTGCTGGCCTCCGACGCCTGGCTGGAGCGCCTGCGGGCGTGGTCCGAGGCGGGGGAACTCTGAAACCAGCCCTTTCCGTCCTTGCGAGCGCAGCGAAGCAACCCAGAAAAAGCGCCACCCTCGGGGATCGCGCGCCGCCCTGGGTTGCTTCGCTGCGCTCGCAATGACGGCGCGGCACCTCAGGCCGCCCGCACCGTCGCCAAAAAGTGCTCCACCTCTTCGCCGAGCTGCGCCGCTTGCCGCGCCAGCTCGGAGGCCGAATCCAGCACTTGCCCGGCCGCGCTCCCGGTAGCCTCGGCGGCACCGGCCACGCCGGTGACGTTGGCGGTGACGGCCTCGGTGCCGGTGGCGGCCTGGGTGACGTTGCGGACGATTTCCTGGGTCGCCGCCCCCTGCTCCTCCACGGCGGCGGCGATCGCGGTCGCCATGCCGCTGATCTCGCGGATGCGGGACGCGATGCCGTCGATCGCCCGCACCGCCTCGCCGGTGGAGCCCTGGATCTGGGCGATCTGCGCGGAAATCTCGGCGGTGGCCCGGGCGGTCTGGGCGGCGAGCGCCTTGACCTCGGTGGCGACCACCGCGAAGCCGCGCCCCGCCTCCCCGGCCCGCGCCGCCTCGATGGTGGCATTGAGGGCCAGCAGGTTGGTCTGGTCGGCGATCGACGCAATCAGCGAGACGACCTCGCCGACCCGGTTCGCCCCGGCGCTGAGCGCCTGAACCAGCTGCGCGGTTGCGGCCGCCTCGCGGACGGCGGTCTGGGCCAGATCCGCCGAGGATCCGACCTGCCGCCCGATCTCGTCCACGGTCGAACCCAGCTCCTCGGCCGCCACAGCCACGGTGGTCACGTTCGTGGAGGCCTGTTCGGCTGCCGCGGCCGCACTGGTCGACTGGCCGGCTGTCTGCGTTGCCGTCGCGCTCAGGCTTTCGGCCGTTACCTGCAACCGGGTCGCCGCCGCAGTGACCGAGCCGACGATGCCGCCGATGGCGCCCTCGAACCGGTCGGCGAGCGTCCGCGTCGCCTCTCGGCGCTGGGTCTCGGATTCGGCGCGGGCCCGGACGGCCTCGGCCTCGAGGGCGCGGGTATGCAGCAGGTTCTGCTTGAACACCGCCACGGTGGCCGACATGGCGCCGATCTCGTCCCGCCTGGCCGCATAGGGGATCTCTGCCTGCGTGTCGCCGTCGGCGAGGCGGCGCATGGCCTGGGTCATGACGGTGATCGGCCGCGACACGCCCACGAAGCTGTACAGAGTCGCGCCCAGCGCGAGCAGCAGCGTGACGCCGAGCATGATCATGGTCGAGCGGACCGCCTCCGCCTGGCTCTGACGCGCGCTCCGTCCGGCCTCGTCGCCGGCCTTGATGTTCATCTCGGCGAGCGCGTGCGCGGCCCCGGCGGCGGCGACGTAATGGCCGTTCATGCTGCCGCGGAAATACGCCATTGCCGGTTCGCGCTGGTCGAGGGCGAAGCCGCGCAGGCGCTCCCAGTCGTAGTGCTGCACCTTGAGCTTGGCGAGCAGGTCGTCGAACCGGGCCTTCTCGTCGGGCGAGGCGATCAGTGCCCGGTAGGCTTCGACCTTGACGTTCCGCTCCCGGATCAGCCCGTCGACCTCCTTCACGGTGAGCTGCCGCTCGGTCTCGGCCGCCGCGGTGACGAAGCGGACCTGGGCGAGCCGCGTCCGGATCACCAGAGCCTCGATGGCCTGCGCCTCGTTCATCGACAGGACCGCGTGGTCGAGCAGCGCTTCGAGCTGCCGGTCGAGGGCGACCATCTTATGGATCGCGAATCCCCCCTGAAGCGCTGCGGCCAGGAGGAGCAAAGCGAATAGGCCGCTCAATTTGAGCTTCAGGCTGGCGCGCATGGTTTTTATCAATCCCCCCGGGCGGGGACGATACAGGTGCGAAATTGTCTGACAAGTCGTGAATCGTGGTCGCGGTGACAACGCAGCGCTGCGAAGGCCGAAGCTTGCATGCGCGGCCGAACCCGGCCAACTGGGCCGCGCGTTTCCCTGCAGCGGCCCGGCCTTCCGACATCGTGTACGTCCTCACCGATATCGCCATCTCGAACTGGTACCTGATCCGGCGGGAGCAGATCCGCCTGCGGGGCGCCGCCGCCCTGGTCGGGCCGACCGGGGCCGGCAAGTCCACGATCTTCGACGCGGTCGGCACGGTGCTGGCCGGCAACAATGCCAGCCGGCTGGCGCTGAACGCCTCGGCTTCCGGGCGCAGTGCCCGCACGGTGCGCGACTATTGCCTCGGCTGGATCAGCGATCCGGCCGAGGGCGGCCGGCCGACGCGGGAATCCTGCGAGACCGTGCTGGCCCTGGTGTTCGAGAACCCGGCCTCGGGCCGCACCGTCACGGTCGGGCTGGCGCTGGCGGCCCGGGCCGTGGAGCCACGCGAGACCGTGCTGTCGCGCTTCATCGCGGTCGGGCACCGGTTCGAGATCGCCGATTACGCCCGCACCGCCCCGGGGGGCAGCTTCACGGCGCCGTGGAGCGAGATCGCCGCGGATCTGCGCGCCCGGGCGGCGAGCTTCACCGAGTATCGGACCTCCGGCGAGCGCTTCACCGCGGACATCCTGGCGACCCTGCGGGAGGGCGCGCCCTCCCCCGAGCCCCGGCACTTCCTGCGCAGCTTCGCCAACGCGGTGGCGTTCAAGCCGATCTTCGACACCAGCGCCTTCGTGCGCGCCTTCGTGCTCGATCCGGAACCGCTGGATGTGGAGCGGGTGCGGCTCTCCATCGCCAATTGGCGCCGGCTGCTGGAGACGATCGGCGAGCTGGAGAGCCGGCTCACCCGCCTGCGCCGCCTGCGCGATCGCTACGATGCCTGGAGCGAGGCGGTGCTGGCTGCCGCCAACCACGAATTCCGCGCCGCCTGCGCCGAGCTGCGCCGCCGCAGCCTCGACCTCACCGCGGTCCGGCTGCGCTTGAACGAGGGCGCCGACATCCTGCGGATCGCCCGGGAGCGGGTCGCGGCGAGCCGCGGGCACGTGCGCGAGATCGACGGCGAGATCGCCGAGAAGAAGGCCCTGCTCGCCGGCAGCGCCGCGGAGGGCCGGCTCGCCGCCTCGACGCTCGGCCTGTCGATGCTGGAGCGGGACCGAAAGGAGCTGGTCGCGCGGATTTCCGACCTCGTCGGAATCGTCGGCCAGATGGGCAAGCTCCAGCCGGTCGCCCCGATCCTGCGCCAGGCCTGCCCGCCGGCGGCGCGGCTCGCCGAATCCTGCGCCCGGGCAGGCCTGCGCCGGGAATCCTCGCCCGAAGAAATCCTGCGGCCGGACGGGCCCCTGGCCGAGCTGATCGACGGGCTGGCGCGCCTGCCCGAGTTCGACGAGGCCCTGGAGCGGGCCGCCGAGGATGCGGCGCTCAAGGCCCGCGCCCAGGAGAGCGAGGCCGAGCGCACCGCGCCGCGCACCGGAGCCGGCCCGGCGGCGCGCCTGTCCTCGGACACGGTGGCGTTCCGCGGCGAGCTTGAGCGGCGCGGCATCGACGCGCTGCCGATCTGCGAACTGGCCGAAATCGTCGATCCGACCTGGGGGCCGGCACTGGAAGGCCTGCTCGGCCGCGCCCGCGAAGCCCTGGTGGTTTCCCCCGACCGGCTGAGCGAGGCGCTCGGCGTTCTCCAGTCGGGCCGCGACCGGTTCCACCGCTGCATCCTGGTCAAGACCACCGACACCGCCAAGCAGCGGCCGCGCCGCTACGATGACGGGCCGCTCACCGTGATCGAGACCAGCGACCCGCACGCTGAGGCGTTTTTGGGGGTGCGGCTCGGGGGCTACGACCTCGCTCGGGACGATGCCGAGCTGGCCCGCCTGTCCCGCGCCGTGGCGCCGAGCGGCCGGACCACCGCCGGCATGGCCTATTCGGTCACCCGCAACGTCGATCTGCTGATGACCCGCGGCCATCGCGGCCCCACGGTCGACAGCCGCCGGGCGCACGAGGCCGCGGTCGCCGAGGCAAGGCGGCTGCGCGGCGAGGCGGCGGTCCTGCGCGAGGCCGCCCGCACTGCCGCGGCGGTGCGGGCCCGGATCAGTCGCGGCCTCGACGATATCGACGCCCTGCGGGGCGAGCTCGACGGGCTCGAAGGACGGCGGCGCACCCTCCAGACCGAGCGCGAGGGCATCGAGAAGCGCGACAATGCCGGCCTCACCGCCGAGATCGCCGCGCTGACCACCGAGCGGGTCGGTTACCTGCGGGAATTGTCGGAAGAGCTGGAGCCGAAGCTCGACCGCCTGCTCGCCGACGAGGCGGCGCTGCGCGCGCGTCTCGGGACCGTGCGCGAGGCGGCCCGGGCTGCGCTCTCGGCAAGGCGCTCGGCCCTCCGGCAACTCATGGGCGGCGACGCGGCGCGGGTGCGCCTCGCCCGCTCCGAACCGTTCAGCGTCGCGGTGATCGCCGAGGCGCGGCACGCGCTCGCGGGCCTCGACGCCAAGGCCGCCGGCACGCGGGCCGCCACCGAGCGCGGGCTCGCCCGGGAGGCCGCCGAGGCGGCCCGCTCCCACGGCCGTGTCGCCGAGCGCGAGCTGACCGAGGCCTGCTCGGCTTGGCGGGTCGAGAACCCGCTGAATGCCGGCGACGCCCCGGCGATCGACGGCTACGCCTGGGTCCGCAAGGAATACGAGGCCGTGGAGGGCCACGAGCTGCGCCGCTACCGCGCCCAGGCCGAGCGGGCCGAGGTCGAGATGCGCCGGCTCATGACCGAGGACCTGCTGACCCGCCTGGCCGACCGGTTCGAGCGGGTCCATGCCAGGCTCGCCGCCCTGAATGAGCGGCTCTCGGCGCGCAGCTTCACCGGCCAGACCTACGCGTTCGAGGCGGCGGTGGACCGGCGCTACGCCGCCGTCCACGCGCTCGCCACCGAGACCGCCCGCTCGCCGGAGGCCGCGCAGGCGCTTCTGGCGGGCGAGACCGAGGGGCCGATGGCGGCGGCGCTCGAAGAGATCACCGCGCTGATCGCCGGCCAGGAGGATGCGGCCCGGCTCGCCGATTACCGCAACTATTTCGTCTACGAGATCGGCATGAAGGACGCGGCCGGCAACCGCACGACCATGTCGGCGCGGGCGCTGCGCGGCTCCGGCGGCGAGGCGCAGGCGCCGTTCTACGTGGCGATCGCGGCCTCGCTGGCGAGCGCCTATTACCCCGGCGACCGGCCCGGCGACGAGAATCCGGGGCTGGGGCTCTGCCTGCTCGATGAGGCGTTCTCGAAGCTCGACGTGCGCAACAGCCAGGCGCTGGTCGATCTCTACCGCGCCTGGGGGCTGCAGCTGCTGATCGCCGCCCCCGAGGATAAGCGCACGACGTTGACCGAGGTGATGGACACCATCGTCACCGTCTACAAGAGCCCGGATCTGACGTCGGTGCGGATCGAGGCCGAGCACCCCCTCGAGGCGGCCCGGCGGGCGCTGCACGCGATCAACCCGGACCAGGTCGGGATCGAGGGCTTCCGCCGCTCCGACGCTGCGGAGTGAGCCGGCGGGGCAGCCGGACGAGGCGGGCCGCGATCCCCGGTATCCCCGCTGTTCCGAAGATGCGAACGGGTTCGCTCAGTGCAGGCCCCGCGCCAGGGCTACGATGCCGCCGACGATCACGAGCGCCTGGAACCCGATCGCGCCGATCATCCACTTGATGAGCTCGGCCTTCGTGTCGGCGAGATCGGCCCTGTTGGCGAGCCGCAGCGCCTCGATGTCCGTCCGGACCGCGGCGATGTCGGTCTTGGTCGCCAGATCGTTCTGGATCGCCTCGGCGATGGCGTCGGCCAGACCCTCGGCCTGCTCCGAGGACATCTTGGCCTTGTCGCGGAGCGTGCGGACAAACCGCAAGGTGTCGAAGGCAACGGCGGTCACGGACGCGGCTCGCGTTCTCAAGACGAGGCTTCCCCAAAGCGCAGCTTCAGGCCCCTTTCGTCTAGCATAGGAACGGCCTTGGCGCACGGGCGACGTGACCTTGGCACCTCGGTCGATCGCATCGCCGTCTAGCGATGCGCGTGGCACGACCGTTCGGCAATTGTCACGGCGCCGCCGATCGGCGGGGCTCTGCGCTGCGAGGACCCCCGCAGGTCGATCCTCTTCGCGCAACGCCACTTCAGAATCCGCTGAAACCGCTCAGTTCAGGTAGGTGCGGATCCAGTTCGGGGAGAGGATCTCGCCCTCTTCGGTGATGATCCAGGGCTGCTTGGCCGGATCGGTCAAGGCACCGGCGGCGGCGGCGATCGCCTCGCGCAGGGTGCCGTACCGCTCGGGCTGCGCGAGCGGGGTGCTCGCCGGGGCCGTGCGCCAGATCGTGAGATCGGCCGGGCGTTCCAGAGCTTCGGTTTCCATGATGTCGTGTCCTTCCGAACCGTTTGGGACCGTTCAGAGTCCCGCAGCCCGGACGAGCCGGCCTGCTGCGGGGACTGAAAGGCTGAGCGTCAATGCAAGCATCTCTGCGGCAGCTTTGCGATCAATTTGGGCATTTCAGGCACCAGCATTGAGTCCTAGTACGTAGGATAAGACGCAGTACCGTGTTCCATGCTCAAACCGGCCGTGACTGATCCGCCGTGAACTTGCGAGAATTGTGGCCATCGATTGATGACCATTCCGTTAGCCAAGTGCGCCAGTCTCCGACGTGCGCCAGAACACGTCTGGGGCCAGTCGGCGACGGCGCTCTGTCTGTGTTGACGCCCTGATCCTGAACGCGCACTTAAGGCCCGCGCCCGCATCCGGGCCCTGATTGGAGACAGACCCTTGCCGGATCGTACCGTGCGCTTCGTGCTCGCCGCGGTCCTGGTCCTGCTGGCGCTCTACGTCGCCCAGCCCTACCTGCAGCCGCTGCTCTACTCGGCCGAGGCGCCCCGGGTGGTGGCTGCCCGCGGCGATCTGGCCCAGTCCGAAACGACCACGATCGCGCTGTTCGAGCGGGCGAGCCCCTCCGTGGTCCACGTCTTCGCGCAGAGTGCCGCCACCGGGCGCGACCTGCTCGACCCGGACGACGAGGGCGGGGAGCAGAGCGGTACCCAGACCGGCACCGGCTTCGTCTGGGACGGCGCCGGACACGTCGTCACCAATACGCATGTGGTGCAGAATGCCGCGCAGTCGGGCGGCTCGGTCTCGGTCCGGATGAGCGACGGTGAGGTGGTCTCGGCGACCCTGGTCGGGCTGGCGCCGTCCTACGATCTGGCGGTGCTACGGCTCGGACGTGTGACCAAGATGCCACCACCGCTGGCGATCGGATCCTCGGCGGATCTCAAGGTCGGCCAATCGACCTTCGCCATCGGCAACCCGTTCGGCCTCGACCACACTCTGACCACCGGCGTGATCAGCGCGGTGCGCCGACGAATGCCGACCAGCGCCGGCCGCGAACTCTCCGGAGTCATCCAGACCGATGCGGCGATCAACCCCGGCAATTCCGGCGGCCCGTTGCTCGACTCCGCCGGGCGGCTGATCGGGGTCAACACCGCCATCGTGTCGCCCTCGGGGGCCAGCGCCGGGATCGGCTTCGCGATCCCCGTGGACGTGGTCAACCGCGTCGTCCCGGAGCTGATCCGGGTCGGCCGGGTGCGCAATCCCGGCATCGGCATCATCGCCGCCCAGGAGGCCGCCGCCGCCCGGCTCGGGATCGACGGCGTCGTGGTGCTGCGGGTCCTGCCCGGATCCCCGGCGGCCCAGGCCGGCCTGCGCGGCGTCGATCCGCAGACCGGCGACATCGGCGACGTGATCGTCGGCGCCAACGACCAGCCGGTCCATCGCTTGGCCGACCTGACGGCGGCGATCGAGGAGGCCGGCCTCGGCGCGCCCGTGACCCTGAAGGTCGAGCGCGACGGCCGGATCCGTCAGATCCGGATCACCACCGCGGATGTCGCGGAGAACCGCCGGTGACGCGCCTGTCCGTCCTTGCGTCCCTGTTCCTGATCGCCGCCGGCGCCGCGTCGGCGGCCGAGCAGCCGGTGCGCTCCCGCCTCTGCCCGGAGGACCTGCCCGAGGGCGTCCGCCTGCCGCCGCGACCCGGATGCGACGTTCCGGCCCACAAGCCGACGACGCCCCGGCGCGGTTTCTACGATCTCGGGGACGGGACGACGGTACAGATCGGCGGCCGCGTCGGTGCCGAGTTCGGCACGCGGCGATAAGTGATGGTGTTGTTTGCGGCCCTTCTGGCCTGCCTGACGCTCTGGTGGCTCTCGAAGAACGGCGACGGCTTCGGCGGCCGGCTCGGGCGCGCCTTCGGCAAGAGCGTGACCGCGATGGTGGGCGCGATCCGGCCTGAAAAGATCGGCGGCGTCCTGGCCCTCGGGGCGGCCGGGTTCCTGCTGCTGCACGGCAACTTCGTTCTGGCGGCCCTGCTCGGCCTCGGCGGTGTCTGGATGATCGAGGGGCAGGCGGCGATGAATGCGCGCCTCACTCCGATCCTCAAGCCCTGGGTCGATCGCGGCCGCCGGCACCGGACGGCGCTGATCGAGATCCGCCGGCGCTCGGACGGCAGTTTTGGCGAAGGCCGGGTGATCGCCGGACCCCGGGCCGGGGCCTGGCTCGATGCCCTGCCGGTGGCGGTCGTGGCCGAACTGCTCGCCACCTGCCGCCAGAGCGATCCCGAGGGCGCGGCCCTGCTAGAGCCGTATCTCGACCGCCGGGCGCCCGGCTGGCGTGTAGACGCTGAGCGCGATCGCGACCCGCGGCCGGGACGCCCGACGCATCCAGGGTCGATGACGCAGGAGGAGGCGTACCAGATCCTGGGGCTTCAGCGCGGGGCGTCCGCTGAGCAGGTCCGGACGGCCCACAGGTCTCTGATGAAGCTCACCCACCCCGACCAGGGCGGAAGTGCCGAGCGGGCGGCGCGGGTCAACGCGGCCCGAGACAGGCTTTTGAACCGACATCGCTGAACTCCACGCGCGTTGTCAGATACTTACTGATTCGCAGCCGCGGGCAAACACAGCCGCGGCTCCGCCGTACCGGCGCACCTTGTGGGCGCGACGCTGGTTGTCGAGGCTGCTCAGCTGCGGGTTGCGAAGCAGCTGAAGCCGCTGCGCTTCAGAGAGGTGCAGGCATCCTGCGCCGCATCCTGCTCCGAAAAACCCGAGAAGCGGGCGCGGTAGAGCGTGGTCCCGCCATGCTCGACCTTGACCGTGTAGGGCGCCGCCTTTGACAGGCTGCCCCCGGCCTTGGCGCGGGCCTCCGAGAGCATCGCGCGGGCCTTGGTCTCGTCGTCCATGGCGCCGAGCTGGATCACCCAGGCGGTGGGGACGACGCGGCTTCCGGTGACGGCCTTGGGCGGCTCGTCGCGCTCCGAGGAGGCCATCCGGGCCACGGTCTTGGACGCGCCCGGGAACGGCGCCTGCGCGCTGCTGGTGCCGGCATAGGCCTGGGCCGCCTTCGGCAGCGATTGTGAAACGCCCTGGGGACCCGGCTTCCAGGTTCCGCCCGGCGTCGTGGTGGCCCGCGAGGGCGTGATGTCCAGGGGCTCGCCGGTGGTGCCGGTGGTCTCGACATCCTCGTCGTCGGCCGAGGCGACCTGCGTGCGGGTGCGCGAGACTGCATCCGCCACCACGGCGGGCCGGGCCCGCTCGGCAACTTCGGTGACCGGCGGCGCCTGGCGGAGGCCGGCATAGGCCCGGGGCAGGCTGGAGCGGACGAGGTCGGCCATGATCCGGTCGCGGCTGCCGCCCGACTTGCCGCCGAGCACGATCGCCACGATCTGGCGGCCCTCGGATTTCGCCGCGGTCATCAGGTTGAAGCCGGAATCCCGGGTGTAGCCGGTCTTGATCCCGTCCACGCCCTGGACGTTGCCGAGCAGGTGGTTGTGGTTGCCGATCACCCGGCCGCGGAACGCGAAGGACCGGGTCTGGAAGTAGCGGTAATAGTGCGGGAACCGGTCCTGGATGGCCCGGGCCAGCACGGTCAGGTCGCGGGCGGTGGTGAGCTGGTCGGGATCCGGCAGGCCCGACGCGTTGGCGTAGCGGGTCCGGCTCATGCCCAGCGCATGCGCCTTGGCGGTCATCATCTGGGCGAAGCGCTCCTCGGAGCCGGCGATGTTCTCGCCGATGGCGCAGGCCACGTCGTTGGCCGATTTGGTGACGATCGCCTTGATGGCGTCCTCGACCGAGATCGTCTGGCCGGGGCGCAGGCCGAGCTTCGACGGCGCCTGGGCAGCGGCGTGGGCCGAGATGGTCAGGTCGGAATCGAGGGCGAACTTGCCGCGCTCCATCTGCTCGAACAGCATGTAGAGCGTCATCACCTTGGTGATCGAGGCCGGGTGGCGCAGCGCGTCCTCGTTGACCGCGTGCAGCGTCTTCCCGCTCTTCACGTCCACCACCATGGCGGCGTAGGGCGGGTTGTAGCCGCCCCCGGACGCGTGGTGATGGTGATGCCGGCCCCGCCGGGCCTCGGCCGGTGCCGCCAGGGCGGTCAGAACCGCGGCGGCTGCCAGGGCGGCCGGAATGGCGGCCGGCAGCGCGGGGGTCGTCCGAAAGCGGCCTACAACGCTACGCATCACGCCTGATTGCCTCGCGGGACCGGCAACGGCCGGTCGTCTCTCTGGTGCGGGCCGGCGCTGATCGCGTGGCCCCGCTGCATCGTTTGAGAATTAGGCGGGTGCAGTTACAGGCCCGTTAATGCGATGCCCGCGACTTCCGAATCCTGTCGGTCCGGGCGCCGCTTGACGATGGCGGAGGCGGCGCACAATCTCTGCAAAAACCCGGTTTCGCCATCCGTGTCGGTCGCGTCAGGCTGGCCCGGCGGCGCCAAGGAGGCCGGCCATGCAGCGATCCCCCGCCCGCCCCGCGGCCCACGCAATCGCCATATTGGGCCCCATGTCGGGGGTCGGATTTTTGGCGCGGCAGCCGTCATCCCCTATCTGCACGATGCCGGATGTGGCGCGGGTCCCCTCTCCCGTGCGGGAGAGGGACAGGGTGAGGGGGGCGACCTCTCCGGAGAAACCTGATCCCTCACCCCAACCCTCTCCCGCACGGGAGAGGGAGCACGTCGCGGCCTGCCCAAGGCGAGGTCTGACTATCGGAAGCCGGCACGGCGAGGAGTGTCCCGCCGCCATCCCGGCCGAGTCGTGCGATGCGTGACGCCCGCATCCCCTCCGGTCAGGCGAGCCCATCGCCCTGCCCGCCCCCCGGCCGAAGAAGCCGGGCGACAGCGATGCGCCGGGCACAAGCTTTGCGGGGCGGACAAGTGCGCGCAGGCGTCTGGCGAAGTCGCCTCACGGTCTGTAGATTAATGTCCGCTGACCCAGACGCCGCTCCCGGCAGGGTCATGACAGGATCGGATTGGGGGACGGCGACGCCCGCTCCAATCGAGGGATCGGTTCGACGCACATGACACAGGTTCCCCTGCAGGGCACCGCCACGATGACGTTCCACCAGCCGGCGCAGCCCGCGGTCACGGCCTCCGGGTCGCGCGCGCCGGGCGGCGACGACCGGTCCAACACCGCGATCATCACCCGGACCAAGCCGAAGACGAAGAAGCCCAGCCTCTACCGGGTACTGCTTCTGAACGATGACTATACGCCGATGGAATTCGTCGTGCTGGTCGTCGAGCGCTTCTTCAACAAGAGCCATGAGGACGCCTACCACATCATGATGCACGTGCATCAGAATGGGGTCGGCGAGTGTGGGGTCTTCACCTACGAGGTGGCGGAGACCAAGGTGACGCAGGTCATGGACTTCGCGCGCAAACACCAACATCCTCTCCAGTGCGTTATGGAAAAGAAATAGGCGCCGTTCGCGGTAGGCACCCACACAGAGGCCAGCTTTGCCAAGCTTCTCACGCAGCCTAGAACAAGCCCTCCATCGAGCCCTGGCGCTCGCCGGCGAGCGACGGCACGAATACGCGACGCTGGAGCACCTCCTGCTCGCCCTCGTGGACGACCAGGATGCGGCCGCGGTCATGCGCGCCTGCAACGTCGAGATCGACACGCTCAAGCGCAGCTTGGTCGATTATGTCGACACGGAATTGTCGAACCTGACCGGTGACGGACGCCAGGATGCCAAGCCGACGGCGGGCTTCCAGCGGGTGATCCAGCGGGCGGTGATCCACGTCCAGTCCTCGGGCCGCGAGGAGGTGACGGGCGCCAACGTGCTGGTGGCGATCTTCGCCGAGCGCGAGAGCCACGCCGCCTACTTCCTGCAAGAGCAGGACATGACCCGCTACGACGCGGTGAACTACATCAGCCACGGCATCGCCAAACGCCCCGGCGCCTCCGAGGCGAAGCCGGTGCGCGGCGCCGAGGAGGAAGGCACCCCCGAGCGTCCGAGCGACGAGGGCGATCCCCGCGGCGGCGCCAAGAAGAAGGGCGACGCGCTCGACGCCTACTGCGTCAACCTCAACAAGAAGGCCCGGGACGGCAAGATCGACCCGCTGATCGGCCGTCACTCCGAGGTCGAGCGTACGATCCAGGTGCTCTGCCGTCGGCAGAAGAACAACCCACTGCTGGTGGGCGACCCCGGCGTCGGCAAGACCGCGATCGCCGAGGGGCTGGCGCGCAAGATCATCCAGCACGAGGTGCCGGAGGTTCTGGCGGACGCCACCGTGTTCTCCCTCGACATGGGCACGCTGCTCGCTGGCACCCGCTACCGGGGCGACTTCGAGGAGCGCCTCAAGCAGGTGATGAAGGAGATCGAGGCGCACCCGAACGCGATCATGTTCATCGACGAGATCCACACGGTGATCGGCGCCGGTGCGACCTCGGGCGGCGCCATGGACGCGTCGAACCTGCTGAAGCCGGCGCTGGCCTCCGGCACGCTCCGCTGCATCGGCTCGACCACCTACAAGGAGTACCGCCAGTACTTCGAGAAGGACCGGGCCCTGGTGCGCCGGTTCCAGAAGATCGACGTCAACGAGCCGTCGATCCCGGACACGATCGAGATCGTGAAGGGCCTGCGCCCGTATTTCGAGGAGTTCCACAAGCTCAAGTACACGACCGAGGCCGTGAAGGCCGCGGTGGAGCTGTCGGCCCGCTACATCAACGACCGCAAGCTGCCCGACAAGGCGATCGACGTGATCGACGAGACCGGCGCCTCGCAGATGCTGGTGCCGGAGGCGCGCCGCAAGCGCACCATTGGGATTAAGGAGATCGAGGCGACCATCGCCACGATGGCCCGCATCCCACCGAAGACCGTCTCGAAGGACGACGCGGTGGTGCTCCAGCACCTCACCGAGAATTTGAAGCGGGTGGTCTACGGCCAGCCGAGCGCCATCGAGGCGCTGACCTCGGCGATCAAGCTCGCCCGGGCGGGCCTGCGCGATCCGGACAAGCCGATCGGCTCGTACCTGTTCGCGGGACCGACCGGCGTCGGCAAGACCGAGGCGGCCAAGCAACTGGCGTCCTCTCTGGGCGTCGAGATGCTGCGGTTCGACATGTCGGAATACATGGAGCGCCACACGGTCAGCCGCCTGATCGGCGCGCCCCCCGGCTATGTCGGCTTCGACCAGGGCGGGTTGCTCACCGATGGGATCGACCAGCACCCGCATTGCGTGCTGCTGCTCGACGAGATCGAGAAGGCCCACCCGGACCTGTTCAACATCCTGCTGCAGGTGATGGACCACGGTAAGCTGACCGACCACAACGGCAAGCAGGTCGATTTCCGCAACGTCATCATCATCATGACGACCAACGCGGGTGCCTCGGACCTGGCGAAGTCGGCCTACGGCTTCACACAGACGAAGCGCACCGGTGACGATGTCGAGGCGATCAACAAGCTGTTCGCGCCGGAATTCCGCAACCGCCTCGACGCGATCATTTCGTTCGGCCACCTGCCCAAGGAGGTCGTGGCCAAGGTCGTCGACAAGTTCGTCCTCCAGCTCGAGGCGCAGCTCGCCGACCGCAACGTCACCATCGAGCTGTCGGACGAGGCTCGGGAGTGGTTGGTGGAGCATGGCTACGACGACGCGATGGGCGCCCGCCCGATGGCGCGTCTGATCCAGTCGACCATCAAGACGCCGCTCGCCGACGAGGTCTTGTTCGGCAAGCTCAAGGATGGCGGCGCCGTCAAGGTCGTGGTGCGCAAGCCCGAGGACGAGGAAGCCAAGGCCGGCGCCAAGGACAGCCTCGGCTTCGAGTTCCCGGCCGGGCCGGTCACGCCCAAGCCGGAGGCGGATGTCACCAACGCGGCCAAGCGGCACAAGCGGGCCAAGCCCCGCACGGCCACGCGCAAGAAGGCCCCGAAGGACGACAAGGGTGGCGGCGGTGAGGGCGGCGGTGAGGGCGGCGGTTCCGGCGGTGGGATCCGCACCGTGCCGAAGGTGCCACTCGTGCGCGCATAAGGCACGCTGGCCGGCCGGCAGGCTTCCGGACACAGCCCTGCCGGTCTATGACCGCCGCGACGCGAACGCGCCGCGGCGAGGAGGCGCCTGATGACAGAAGACTTGCACGAGGGGCCTCTGTCCCCCGTTGCGCATCCTGCGCCCCCCCAGAAATTGACCCGGCGCGAGGAGCGCCGCCGTCGTCGGCAGCGCCGCCGCCGGGGCGAGGAGGTGCTGGCCTGGGTGCTGGTGCCGCTGATCTGCTTCGGCCTCTATTGGGGCGTCTACGCGACCTTCGACTTCTTCGGGACCTCGCCGGGTGTGGTCTGGGACCAGATGATGCAGGTCAAGACGATGATGGAGAAGCGCTCCAACAGCCAGGGCGCCCGCGGCTAGCGAGCAGCCGACGGGTCGCTGAAGGGGGGCATCGTCCAACGACGGACCACGGGACCTGGGCGGGACGCGATGACACCGACCCGACGAGCGATCCTGGCCTCCGCGCTCCTGACGGCCCCTGCCCTGCGCGCAACGGCGCGCGACGGAACGGTGGTCGTCGTCGGCGCCGGTGCCGCTGGCCTGGCGGCGGCCGCGACGCTTCGGGCGGCCGGCCGGAGCTTCACCCTTATCGAGGCGCGGGACCGGATCGGCGGCCGCGCCTTCACCGACCGGGCGCTCGGCCCGGATTGCCGCTTCGACGCCGGCGCCGAGTATATTCACTGGGCCGAGCGTAACCCTTGGGCGCCCATCGCCCGGGCGGCGGGCGTGCGCTTCGCCCAAGAGGGCGGCTGGGCGCGCACGCTGACGATCGACGGCCGGCCCGCGACCGAGGCCGAGAACGCGAACCGACGTGCCGGCTTCTCCGGGCTCGACGCCCTGCTGGCGCCGAAGGGGGGCGACCTCTCGCTGGCCGAGGCGGCCCGGTCCGGCGGCCCGAATGCCGAGCTGGCCGCGGCCGGACTGAGCCGGCTGTCGCTCGGCGAGGATCCCGAACGGGTCTCGGCGGTCGATTACGACCGGCTCTGGTCCGGTACCGACCTCTGGGTCGACGGCTACGGCGACCTCGTGGCGCGTCGCTTTGCTGACCTTCCGGTACGGCTGAGCTGTCCGGTGCGGGCGATCGACTGGTCCGAAAAAACCGTCCGGGTCGAGACCGAGGGCGGCACCCTCGCGGCGGCGGCGGTCATCGTCACTGTACCGGTGGGCGTGCTCAAATCCGGCGCGATCCGGTTCACGCCGCGCCCGCCCAATCCCACCGAGGCGGCCCTCGATGGCCTCCAGATGGGCGCCTACACCAAGATCGGTCTGCGCCTCGACCCTGCGAAGGTCGATCCGGCGGCTCTAGGCGACGCGGTGTCGGTGATCACCGGCGGCCCGACCGTGTATTTCGAGATGGGGCCGTTCGGCCGCCCCCTCGCGGTTGCCAATCTCGGCGGCGACCTCGCCCGAGACCTGTGCCGCGCGGGCGAGCCGGCGGCCGTGGCGCTGGCCACCGAGCGGCTCGGTACGATCCTGGGATCGAAGGCGAAAGGTGCGGTCCAGGCCGGGCGTCTCGCCGGCTGGTGGACCGACCCGCATGCCTTCGGCTCGTACTCGATCGTCGCCCCCGGCCATGCGGACGCCCGGGACCGCCTACGCGATCCGGTGGGCGAGCGCGTGTTCTTCGCCGGCGAAGCCTTGGCCGGCGGCGGCGCGATGACGGTGGGCGGCGCCACCCTCGATGGCGAGCGCGCCGCCCGGGACGTGCTGAAGGTGCTGGGCGCCTAAAGCATCGTCCCGAAAGGTGGCCGCCGGCTTTCGGAAAAAGACGATGCCAATCAAAAAGCTAGCGCGTCGTGCCGGTTCCGATATCCGGCACGACGCGTTAGAGGCGTTTTCGGATCGCCGCCACCGCCAAGGGCGCGTCGCGGCCCCGCAGGGCGTGGGCGCCGAGATCCTCGGTCACGAGATCGGGGGGCAGCGGGCCGATCCGGTCCAGAAGGTCGGCCGAGACCAGCACATGCACGCCGAGGCTCTTGGATAGGCTCTCCAGCCGGGCGGTGGTGTTCACGACGTCGCCGAAATACGCGATCTTGTGCCGTTCCAGCCCGACCTCGGCCGTGACCACCGGGCCGCAATGCAGGGCGGCGCGGAATTCCGGGACCTGGCCGAAGCGCTGCGTCCAGGCCTCGGACTCCTCGGCGAGCCGCGCGGCGAAATCGAAGACGCAGCGCAGGCAGGCCGCATCCCGGATCCCCCGCTCGATCGTCCAGGTAACCAGCGCCATGTCGCCAATATAGTCGTCGATCGCGCCGCGCGAGCGCGAGACCGGCAGGGCCAGGGCGTTGAACACCTGCCCGAGATAGGCCTGCGCCGCCCGGTCGCCGTGCCGGTCGGCGAAGCGGGTCGAACCGGTCACGTCGAGGAACAGAAAAATCCGCTCCTCGCTGATCGGGCGATGGTAGCGGCCGATCAGCAGGTTGGCGAAGACACCCGGGCCGATCAGGTCCCGCACCCGGAACACGAACACCGTAAAAGCCGAGATGCCGAGGGCGTAGAGCACGCCGGATTGCGACATCAGCATCGCGTTCCGCTCGCTGTACATGAAGTGGAACAGGCGGTTCAGCACCGTGCTGGCGGCGGCGTTGCCGACCACGATCATGAAAATGTAGAGCGCCATGGTGGCGAGCAGGAACAGCGGCGTCGCCATCTGGCGCACCCGCTCGCGCATCCGCGGGAGCAGGAGCCGGCGCTCGTAGAGCAGGATCGGCGTGCCGATGATCGCGCCGCGGATCGCCGAGCCGAGCAGCGGACCGACTGCGAAGACCGATCCGTAGAGCAGGCCGGCCAGGGCGCCGAGCCCGGGGGCGACGAGGTAGAACCAGCGTGGGTTGAAACGCATCCGGGCGTCCTCACCCCACGCGCCGATCCGCGGCGCCGCTCTCAGTCCTGCCGCAGCGCGTGGACGGAGAACAGCCCCTCCGGATCGGTCCAGACCTGGATCCAGGTCCAGCCGGCCCGTTCGACGAGGGCCCGGAAGGTCTCGACCGTGTACTTGTAGCTGCTCTCGGTGTGGATCGTCTCGCCGTCCGCGAACCCGATCGTGTCGGAGCCGATCCCCACGTCCTGCGCGCCCTCCGAGACGAGGTGCATCTCGATCCGCGAGGCTTGCGGGTTGAACACGGCCCGATGGGAGAAGGCGCCAAGGTCGAAGCGGCCGGCGAGCTCCCGGTTGATCCGGGTCAGCAGGTTGAGGTTGAACGCCGCGGTGATGCCGGCGGCATCGTCGTAGGCCCGCTCCAGGATCGCGGCGTCCTTCACGAGGTCGACGCCCACGATCATGTGGGCGCCTTTCCCGAGGATCCGACCGAACCGCCGCAGCAGTTCCTCGGCCTCACTCGGCTCGAAGTTGCCGATGGTCGAGCCCGGGAAGAAGCCGGCGCGCGGCATGCCGGCAAGGCTCTCGGGCAGGTCGAAGTCGCGGGTGAAGTCTGCGACTACCGGCTCAACCCGAAGATGCGGGAAGTCGCCGCTCAGGACCTCCGCCTGCGCGCGCAGGAACTCGCCGGAGACGTCCACCGGCACGTAGGCGGCGAGCTTGTCGAGGTGGCGCAGCAGGCGGCGCAGCTTGTTGGTCGAACCGCTGCCGAATTCGACCAGCGCGGCCTTGGCGGGCAGCAAGGCGGCCATCTCCGGGCCGCTGCGGTCGAGGATGCCGACCTCGGTGCGGGTCGGGTAATATTCCGGCAGCCGCGTGATCGCCTCGAACAAGTCGGAGCCGGCGGAATCGTAAAAGTATTTCGGCGAGAGCGCCTTCTGCGTGCGGGACAGGCCGTCCCGCACGTCGGCCAAGAAGGCCAGTTCGGGCGTGTCCAGGGCGACCGGGGTCGCGTCGGAAAAGCTGGGCTTGACGGTCAAGGGAGGCTCCGGGGCGCGTCAGGCGGCGTCGGCGAGGCGCAGGCCGGTGAACTGCCAGCGCTGGTGCGGATAGAAGAAGTTGCGGTACGGCAGCCGGGCATGGCCCTCGGGCGTGGCGACGGACGAGCCGCGCAACACGAACTGGCTAACCATGAACTTGCCGTTGTATTCGCCCAGGGCCCCCGGCAACGGCCGGTAGCCCGGATAGGCGACGTAGGCGCTCCGGGTCCATTGCCAGACGAGGCCGAACGCGTCCGGCAGGGCACCGTCCCGGGCCGCGACCTCCCACTCGAACTCGGTCGGCAGGGTGCGGCCGGCCCAGCGTGCGTAGGCGTCGGCCTCGTAGTAGCTGATATGGGTGACCGGCGCGTCGAGCTCCACGGGGCGGATGCCGCCGAGCGTCATCGTCGCCCAGCCGTCCCCGTCCCGGCGCCAGTAGCCCGGCGCCTCCCAGCCCTCGGCCTGGCCGGCATACCAGCCGTCCGAGAGCCACAGCTCCGGCTTGGCGTAGCCGCCGGCCTCCATGAATTCGAGCCATTCGCGGTTGGTTACCAGTGCCTTGTCGATCCGGCCCGGCAGGATCAGCGCTTCGTGGCGGGGCGATTCGTTGTCGAACGAGAAACCGTCGCCCGCGTGCCCGATCCAGGCGATGCCCCGGGCGAGCTGGGCTTGTCCCTCGTGCCCTGCGGCGGCCGGGAAACGCCACGCGGCGTCGTAGACCGGCCCAAGCGGGTTCTGAGCGAAGGCATGCAGGATATCGGTGAGCAAAAGCTCCTGATGCTGCTGCTCATGGTAGAGCCCGATCTCGAGGATCGGCAGCACGGCCTCCAGGGCACCCTCCGCGGCCTGGCCGAGCAGCGACTCGACCGCCCGATCGATATGCGCCCGGTAGGCTGTCACCTCGTCCATGGTCGGCCGGGTGATCATGCCGCGCTGGATGCGCGGCTGCCGTGGGCCGGCGGCGACGTAATACGAGTTGAACAGGTAGTGGAGGCGCTCGTCGTAGATGGCGTAGCCCGGCAGGTGCTCGCGCAGCAGGAACTGCTCGAAGAACCACGTCACATGCGCCCGGTGCCACTTGGTTGGGCTGGCATCGGCCATCGACTGGACCTGCTGGTCCTCCGCGGAGAGCGGCGCGGCCCGGCGCTCGGTCTCGCTGCGGACGAAGCGAAAGGCCGCGATCCAGGCGGCGCGATCGATCGGCCGTGCCGTTACGGGCGGCGGCGGGAAAGCCGCTACCGTTTGCGCGCGCGTGTCGCCGGAGCGAAGTGCCGCCGTGGCTGCCATGCGGATCTTCCCTTATTCGCATCTCTCCTGGGATCGTCTTATCGACGCCCAGCTTGGTCGCAGAAGATATGTCCCCGCCGTGGTCAGACAACCTCCGCTAGTGATTCTGCCGCCGCCCAGTCCGATCCGCTCATTCGCCGGTGCAGCCGGCGCGGTTAACGGGGAGAACTGGAATGGGCGGGTCTTTTTTGCGCCGCAGTGAGGAGCTTTTAACCCTCGGCATCGAGACTCGATGCGCTGAGTGCGGAGTCCAGAATTTCCATGCGGATTGATCTGATGGCCGGGGCCAGCTTGTCCGCCGCGGCGTTCCGTGTGTCGCCGGAGCCGACCATCCTAGTGTTCGACTCAGGGCTGGGCGGCCTCACCGTCCTCGATGCCGTGCGCCGCGCCCGCCCCGACGGGCGCTACGTCTATGCCGGCGACGATGCCGCCTTCCCGTATGGCCGGCTCGGCGAGGCGGCCCTGGTTGCCCGGGTGCTCGCCGTGATGGAGCAACTCGTCGCGACGCACCGGCCCGATCTGGTCGTGATCGCCTGCAACACCGCCTCGACCCTGGTCCTGCCGGCCCTGCGCCAGCGCTTCGCGACCCCGTTCATCGGCGTGGTACCGCCGATCAAGCCGGCCGCCGCGGCGACGCGCTCGGGCCTGATCTCCCTGCTGGCCACCCCCGGCACGGTGGCGCGCTCCTACACGCACGACCTGATTGCGACCTATGCCGGCGCGTGCGCGGTCACCCTGGTCGGCTCGCCGAACCTCGCAGGCTTCGCCGAGGCCGAACTCGCCGGGACGCCGATCGACGACGCGGCCCTGGCCGCCGAGATCGCGCCCTGCTTCGTCGCGGATGCGGACGGTCGGCGCACCGACGTGGTCTGCCTCGCCTGCACGCATTATCCGCTGCTGCTCCCGCGCCTCGAAGCCCTCGCGCCGTGGCCGGTGACTTGGATCGATCCGGCCCCGGCCATCGCCCGGCGGGTGGTCCAGCTGATCGGCCCGGCCCGGCGCGATGCCGACCATGACGGGGCCGTGCACGGCGCCTTCACGGCCGGGACCTGCCTGACCGCGCCGCTGCGCGCCTCGCTCGCCGCCCGCGGGATCGGCGAGATCGCCGTCGAGGCGCTGCCGCTTCCGATGCAGTAGGCCGCCCGGACCCGGTCGCGGGTCCGGCGCTCCATGCGGCTGCGCCTCGCCCACCGCTGCGTCGTGGCCTGTCCGGTCCGCGGCGACAATAATGCGCGCTTGCATAATCAATCGATCCGGTTTTCTATCCCCGTTATCGAAGTGACTATATTGATTTCGGGGGCGTCGCATGGCTCTGCGGGCAGCGCTGCTGGCAGCATCACTGATGTGCGCCGTGCAGCCGGGTACGGTCGCCCTGGCTTGCGGCGACGGTGAGGCTCCGACCTCCTGCGACGATCCGAGCCCGAATGGCTTCGCCTCCTGGATGCTCGGGCGCGTCGGCCGGGCTCTTCAAGCCGATTCCGCCAAGGCGCTGACCGAATTCACCACGGGGACGAACGGCTTCCGCACCGCCGACACCTACGTGTTCTGCGTCGCACCGGATGGCGTCATGAGCGCCCATCCCAACCCGATCCTGAAGGGGCACGACGTTCGCGACCTGCACGACAAGACCGGCAACCACTTCATCCAGACGATGCTGGATACCGCCAAGCCCGGGCAGATCGCGGTGATCCACTATCTGTTCCCGAAGCCCGGCAGCACGATCGAGGAACCCAAGACCACGTACTACACGAAGGCCGGCGACCAGATGTGCGCGGTCGGCGTCTACGACACCGACCAATCCGCGCCGTCCGCCGCCACCCCGGATGGCCGGGTCGCGCAGCTCCGGCAGAAGCTCGACGGGGAGATCCCGAGCCAGGCGCGGGCGGATTGGATCGCCTTCCTGGAGGCGCTCAACGCGCAGGGCGACGCGAAGGCGGCGGCGATCGCGCAGGCCCGGCGCGATATGCGGGCCGCCACGACCGCCCTGGACTCGGCCGGCCTCAGACAGGCGGGGACCGAGTAGGCCGCGTCGTCTGGCATGGGGCCAGTGCCGATCCTGCCGCTGACCGAGGCCGCGACCTTCACGATTGGGTGTGCCGTGCTGCAATCGGCACGGATCGATCCCGAGCGCGTGGCGATCGTCCTGGTCCTGGCCGCTGCGATCCTGGCCGCCGCCGTGCTGATCGGGCTGACGCCGGCGGATGTCGCCGGCGATGCCGCGTCCCTGGACCCGGCGAACCTCTGGCCGAGGCTTCCCTGACTGGCCGAGCGAGCCGACTACCGGACGATTGTGACGGCGCTCGCGGGCTCGCCGGAGGCTTCGGCCTCTTCCGGTACCACCAGGTGAACGAACAGCATCCCGGCGGCGACGATCAGCGCGAGGGCCAGGATCCGCCAGAGCTCCATGATCGGTTCTTGGGTCGTGGCTTGGATCGGCTCTTGGGTCGTCGTCTCGGTCTCGCGCGGCATCGCTTCCGGTTCCCTGTTTCGCATGCTGTCCTGCGGATGGGGCCCTCGCCCATCGTGAAAGTCCCGTTCCGCCGGAGGCCTGGATCGGCGTCCGGCTGGGACCAGGGGACACCTAGAGGATGAACGAGTCGTAAATCGCACACCCCAAGGCGGTCCGTTCAGCCGGTCTGCGGCGTCCGGGATTCTCTGGCGTGCCTGCGGGGCGGCTTTATGGCTGCGATCGAAAGATCCGTTCCAGGGCGCCGCATTCGGGGTCGCGATCCGGGTGAGGAGCACCGACGCATCACCCGTCGTCTTTTCCGCTCGTGCCAGCCGATCTATGTTACATGTAACGAGATCGGAAGGATGACGTCATGCCCGCACCCATCCGCCAGCGCGTCCAGAAGCGCCGCGATGCGCTGCGTGCCGCCGGCCTGCGGCCGATCCAGATCTGGGTTCCCGATACCCGCCGGCCTGGATTTGCCGAGGAATGCCGGCGCCAAGCGCAGGCGGTGGCCGCGGCCGACGCGGCCGATCAGGATCTCAGCGCCATCCTGGACGCGGCCCACGATGATCTCGACCCCGAGGGCGAGGCGTGAAGCGCGGGGGTCTGGTCACGATCGCGCTGACTGGTGACTTCGGCAAGCCGCGCCCGGCCCTCGTCATCCAGTCCGATCTGTTCGATCAGACCGGGACGGTCACGGTCCTGCTGATATCCGGGACCCTGGTGGACGCGCCCCTGATCCGGACCGATATCGCGCCGACGCCGTCCAACGGATTGCGCAAGCCGTCTCAGGTCATGATCGACAACGCGATGTCGGTGAAGTGCGACCGGATCGGCCCGACGATCGGCCATCTCGAAGCGGAAGCCATGCTGGCCGTGACCCGAGCCTTGGCGGTGTTTCTCGGTATCGCCTGACCCGGAATCGCGGCGCCCAATTTTGTCGGAACACGACTCTCGGACCGTGGGCGCAATCAGCGAAGACTGATCGTCCTTGGCGATGGCGGCTGTCGAAATCGCTGTTCTTGCGCAGGATATTCCGGCGGATATTGATAAGTGTGCAAAATAACTGGCGCAGTCTAGATTCCGCCGCAATTTCGATCAGACTTCACGCCTATGTGAGGACTCGCCGATCGGAAGGACCAGATGTTCGAGAGCCTGTTCTGGGGCGCCGCGATCGTCGCGTTGGTCGGATCGGCCGCTCTGGTCGCGATCGGAGCCGCCGTGCAGCCCCGGCTCATCCAGAAGGATGACCTCGCCGCCGGCATCATCGATCCGCGTCGGACCTTCGGACGCAAGCGGCGGTGGCGCCGCTCGTTTCGCGCCACGCGCCGCCTTGGCTCGCTCCCCCTGCGGTAGGGCTCGGGATTTACTACATCGGACAGTAAATCTGTCTGTACCAAAGACGTACATCTCCCGCTGCAAACCCGGATGCTAGGATCCGACGACTGCAAGACGGCAGTCAAACGGTTGCGCGAGAGGGCTCAGGACTGATGAGCGTGCGTCAGATTTGCGATCAGGTGCGGGTCACCGAACAGGCCTTCACGGCGGCGCTCGGCGCCATGAAGGCGACGGGGCTGCGCGAGGAATTGACCCGGGAGCTTCAGGAGATGGAAGCCGCGGAGATCGAGGCCGGCCAGGACGAGGCCTCGGCCCGCTCGGCCTCGTGGAAGCGGGTCAAGATGCTCCACGGCCTCGGGTATCCAGTGGATTTCGGCTGGCTCCACCTCGCCAGCCGCGCGGCCGCGGTTCGATCCGCCTGAGCGGTTCGACCGGAGCCGATCCCGGGCCTCACTCCAAGGAAGCGAGACCCGGGATCGTGGCGGCTCAGGGGGCTAGGTCGTGGACCGGCGCCGGGACGGTGGTGTTGCTGCTGTTCAGCACCGTGCTGCTGGTCGGGACGGCCTTGAGCGCCGCCTTGTCGATCTGCGGGGGCGCCGGCAGCTGCAGCTGCTCGCTGGTATAGGCCCATTCCTCGGCGACCCGATCCGGATCGTCGTTGAGCTTGGTGCCGTAGCTCGGGACGATCTGCTTGATCTTGGCCTGCCATTCGGGCGTGGCGACGTTCTTGGCGAACACCTTCTCCAGGACCTGCAGCATGATCGGCGCCGCCGTCGAGGCGCCCGGGGAGGCCCCGAGCAGGGCGGCGATGCTGCCGTCCTTGGCGTTGACGATCTCGGTGCCGAGCTTCAGCACGCCGCCCTTGTTCGTGTCGCGCTTGATGATCTGCACGCGCTGACCCGCCTGCCAGAGGCGCCACTCCTCCTTCTTGGCCTTCGGGAAGTACTCGCGCAGGGCCGCGATCCGGTCGTCATCCGACAGCATGAGCTGGCCGGCCAGGTACTCGACCAGGGGGTACTCGTCGATTCCGACCCGGACCATCGGCCAGATGTTGCTGGTGGTGGTCGAGCTGAGGAGGTCGAGATACGAGCCCTCCTTCAGGAACTTGGTCGAGAAGGTCGCGAACGGTCCGAACAGGATCACGCGCTTGCCGCCGAGCACTCGGGTGTCCAGGTGCGGCACCGACATCGGCGGGGAGCCCACCGATGCCTTGCCGTAGGCCTTGGCGAGGTGGAGCGTCGCGACGTCCGGGTTCTCGTTGATCAGGAACGAGCCGCCGACCGGGAAGCCCGCGTAATCCTCGCCCTCCGGGATGCCCGACTTCTGCAGCAGGTGCAGGGCGCCGCCGCCGGCGCCGATGAACACGAACTTGGCGTCGACGCTGCGCCGCGACCCGTCCTTGGTGTTGCGGGAGGTGACCCGCCAGGAGCCATCCGCGTTCTTGGTGATGCCCTCGACCTCGGTCGAGAGGTTCAGCTTGAAGGTCGGCTGGCCCTGCAGATGGGCGACGTACTGGCGGGTGACCTCGCCCCACTCGACGTCGGTGCCGAGCGGCGTCCAGGTGGCGGCGACCTTCTGCTTCGGGTCGCGCCCGTCCATCATCAGGGGCACCCAGGTCTTGAGCTGCTCCGGATCGGTCGAGTATTCCATGCCGGCAAAGAGCGGGCTGGCCTTCAGGGCCTCCCAGCGCTTCTTCAGGTAGGTGATGTTGTCGTCACCCCAGACGAAGCTCATGTGCGGGGTGTAGTTGATGAAGGAATGGGGGTTCTTCAGCACACCGGTCTTGACCAGGGAGGCCAGGAACTGGCGCGTCACCTGGAAGGCCTCGTTGATCTCCACCGCCTTGGCGATCTCGACCTGGCCGTTCTTCTTCTCGGGGGTGTAGTTCAGCTCCGCCAGGGCCGAGTGGCCGGTGCCGGCATTGTTCCAGCCGTTGGAGCTTTCCAGGGCGACCTGGTCCAGGCGCTCGACCATCTGGATCGACCAGGTCGGCTCGAGTTGGTTGAGCCACACGCCGAGGGTGGCGCTCATGATGCCGCCGCCGATCAGCAGCACGTCGACCTTGCCGTCGGCGCTGTCCGCGAAGGCCAGCGAGGTCGGCAGCGAGGCGGCCGCGAGCCCGGTGGCCGCGGTGCCGAGGAGCTGCCGGCGGCTGAAGGCAAGCCTGTCCTGCGTGGAGATCCCGGACCGGGGCTTGTTGGTGTCGTCGGCACGCATCGCCACATCTCATCGTTTGCGGACCGGGACAGCGCGGCTGGCACGCTCCGGTCCTGAAGGCGTCGGATCGACACGATCGGGAGACCCGCGCGTCCAGCCTTCCAGAACGTTCCCCCCGCAGGTGATGCGGTACATTGTGCGTGATCGATCGTTCTTATGCGATCGCGTTTTTGTCTATCGGTCGGAGCGGCTTGAGGGCCGCCGACGAAAGTAGTTTCCAGAACTCGAATTCCGGATCGAATCGTCTATTATCAACCAACGGCCGGGTTCGGAATGGCAACGCCGAATAGAGCCAGGGTCGGATTTGGAGGCCGCACGGAGTTCGGCGACCGCCGAAGGCGAAAACACGCTGGCCGACTTGGCCCAGCGGGTCGATGCCCGCGTCTTAGAGGATGAGGTCTGAAAGAACAATCTACGGTGTTGGACAATCGGACGCCCCGCCGGGGACAGACCGCTATCGGGCGCGCCGGAAGCGGATGATGCTGCGCGAGAGCCGGCCGGCATCCCAGTTCGGCATGATACGCCAGGGCGTCATCACATCCGCCTCGTCGCCGTGGAGCTTGATCGAGCGCCGCTGCTCGGTGTTGACCCATTCCGGCGCCCAGGCGGTCTGGACCTGGGTGATCCACTGGTCGCCCTCGATCCGGTAGCGGCCGATATAAGCGACCAGCGTCTTCATCAGCGCGGCGCGGTCGGCGTCGGTCTCGGCCGGCTTGCGGTCGGTGCCTTCAAGGTTGAACGCGACCCAGCCGTCCTGGGTGAAGATCACCCGGCCCCGCGGCGCGCTGCCCATCGCGTCGATCAGCGCCCCGGTCGCCTTGTCCTCGACTTGGTAGGAGACGAGTTCCCAGGTCCCGACGATCTTCTCGGCGAGATCGCCCTCGTCGGCATGCGCCTGGGCTTGAGCCTCCGTGGTCTGGCCGGGAGACGCCGCCATGAGCAGGGCGGCCGCGAGCGTCGTAGAGAACTTCGTCATCCCGTGATCCACCTTCCGGCGTGCTGCGACACCTGATCCAAGCGGGGTCAGGGTCTCTCCAGGGTGCGGTCGTTCCCCCGTACGACGGGCTGCCGACCCCGGATAGACGGCGGGCGGCGATCCCATGACAGGTCTTGGTGGCGCGAAGCTGGAATGGGAGCGGGACTGCGCCGTATCGGCCGACACGGACCCGATGGCGACTTCGATCGGCGGCCGAGGGGGGCGGACGGGACCAACGCGAGGGATCGCGACCGATGCGTCCCAAAAAAAGGGCGGGGCTCTCACCCCGCCGTCCGTCTATCGGATCGTCTGCGTCACGGCCCCAGAAGCACGGCGGCCGAGCCAAGGGCCGTCGCCAGGAGGCTGCAGGCGAACACCACGATCATCGCGTAGGAGAACAGCCTGAGCTGCACGGTCTCGACCGGGACCGGTAATCAGCAGCGGTTGCCGCCCGCGGTCTGGCCGTACTGCTTGACCGGGAAATTCTGCTGGTTGGCGTTGCCTTCGGCCGCAGAGCTCTGGGAGCAGGTGATCGGGTTCCGGTCATAGCGGCTGCCGAAGGGAGCACCGAGCGAACCCGTGGTCTCGACCTCGTCGGGCGCGTGGCGCCACCGGGCGGAGCCGTCGAAGGCCATAGTGGACGAGATTGGAGCGATGCCGAGGACGAGAGCGGTGGCGACGACGGCAATACGGATCTTCATAACGTCGTTTGTACCCTTAAACGCAGTACAGTCCGGATTGTCCGGCCCATTTTTTCTTGCGTCAGACAGAGATGGGGATGGGTGTCACGCTATGACGTGCCGTCGCGCACGTGGCGCCGCGGAATAAATCTATGCCGTTGCAGACCGGAGTGCCGGAGCGCGCGCCACGCTCCAAAGGCTTGCGGCCGGACTGCTCGCTGGGTCCTGCCCGGCGCCGCGCGCCAAGCCGGCCCGCCTGACCGGCGCGCAAATTCCGCTCCGGACGCGACCGAGCATCAGATCAGGGCGATGTCGCGTTGGAGAACGTCCAAGATGCCTAAGCGCGAGATCCGCACAGATCGGCGGAAGCAACTCGGCTGCGGTGCCAGGCACTGGATCGATTGAGAACGTCGGGGGTCAGGTAAAGTCCCACTGTTCGAGGCTCTGAGAACCGATGGGACTTTTAGGGGGAAACCGCTGTGAAATCCGGTCCGATTTCAGCGATTGGTGCCCAGGAAAGGACTCGAACCTTCACCTCTTGCAAGACTGGTACCTGAAACCAGCGCGTCTACCAATTCCGCCACCTGGGCTTGCCGCCGACCCTGCGGTCGGCGACGGCTTCGTTTATTCGGACGGACGGGGTCCGTCAATCGGGATTTCTGGCTTTCTGGCCTCAGCCCTGCGGCCAGTCCCGGATGTCGACGAAGCGGCCGGCGACCGCCGCCGCCGCCGCCATGGCGGGCGAGACCAAGTGCGTGCGCCCGCGATGGCCCTGGCGGCCCTCGAAGTTGCGGTTCGACGTCGAGGCGCAACGCTCCAGCGGGTTGAGCCGGTCGGCGTTCATCCCGAGGCACATGGAGCAGCCCGGCTCGCGCCAGTCGAAGCCCGCGGCCTTCAGCACCCGGTCGATGCCCTCGGCTTCGGCCTGCGCCTTCACGAGGCCGGAGCCCGGCACCACCATGGCCGAGACGCTCTCGTGCACCTTGCGGCCCTCGACCATCTGGGCGACGACCCGCAGGTCCTCGATCCGGCCGTTGGTGCAGGAGCCGATGAACACCCGGTCCAGGGTGATGTCGGTGATCGGGGTGCCGGGGGTCAGGCCCATATAGGCCAGCGCCTTCTCCTTCGACTGCCGCTTGTTCTCGTCGGCGATCGCGGCCGGATCCGGCACGCGTCCCTGCACCGAGATCACGTCCTCCGGGCTCGTGCCCCAGCTGACGATCGGCGGCAGGCTCGCGGCATCGAGGCGGACCTCGCGGTCGAAGAACGCGCCCTCGTCGGTGAGCAGGCTCTCCCAGTAGGCCCGGGCCTTGTCGAAGGCCGCGCCCTTGGGGGCCTTCGGGCGGTCCTTCACGTAGGCGTAGGTGGTGGCGTCCGGCGCCACCAGGCCGGCGCGGGCGCCGCCCTCGATCGACATGTTGCAGATCGTCATCCGGCCCTCCATCGAGAGGGCGCGGATCGCCTCGCCGGCATACTCGATCACGTGGCCGGTGCCGCCCGCGGTGCCGATCTCGCCGATGATCGCCAGGATGATGTCCTTGGCGCCGACGCCGGCCGGCAGCGCGCCGTCCACCGTGACGCGCATGTTCCTGGCCTTCTTCTGCACCAGCGTCTGGGTGGCGAGGACGTGCTCGACCTCCGAGGTGCCAATGCCGTGGGCCAGCGCCCCGAAGGCGCCGTGCGTCGAGGTGTGCGAGTCGCCGCACACGATCGTCTGGCCGGGGAGCGTAAAACCCTGCTCCGGGCCGATGATGTGGACGATGCCCTGGCGCCGGTCGAGGGCGTCGTAGAACTCGATGCCGAAGTCGCGCACGTTCTCGGCGAGCGCCTCGAGCTGTGTGCGGCTCTCGGGATCGTCGATGCCCTTCGAGCGGTCGGTGGTCTGGACGTTGTGGTCCACCACCGCCAGCGTCTTCTCCGGATGCCGGACTTTGCGGCCGGCCACGCGTAGACCCTCGAACGCCTGCGGGCTCGTGACTTCGTGAACGAGGTGCCGGTCGATGTAGAGGAGGCTGGTGCCATCCGGCTGGACATCGACGACGTGGTCGTCCCAGATCTTGTCGTAGAGGGTGCGCGGGCTGGTCATCGGTTTTCGTCTTCGGATGGGATCGGTGCAGAGCTCTCGCGATAATGCGGGTTCCTTAGTAGGCATCGCGCGCGGTTTTCGGAAGAGGCAAGTCCCCGCCCTGTCAATTGGCCGCTCGGCGCTTGGCCCCCGATGTCACGGCCGGAGGCTGAGCGTGGCTGGCGCCGCACCGGGCACTGGCCCTATGCCGAAGCGAGCATGACCGGCCGCATCGGCGGTCGTTCAAAAACAAGGGAGTGTGGGATGTCCGAAGCGCCGCCCGAGATCCTGTTCCTCAAGAAGATGCACCCGCTGGTCGAGGCCGCCTTCGAGGGGCGCTTCACCGTGCACCGGCTCGCGGGCGCCGCGGACCCGGAGGCACTGCTCGCCGAGATCGGCCCGCGGATCCGCGGTCTCTGCGTCGGCGGCCAGGTCGACGCCGCCCTGATGGACAAGCTGCCGAAGCTCGAACTGATCGCGAATTTCGGCGTGGGCTACGACGCCGTCGACGCCGTCGAGGCGCATCGGCGCGGGATCGTCGTCACCAACACCCCGGACGTGCTCACCGACGAGGTCGCCGACCTCGCCGTCGGCCTGGTTCTGGCGACCGTGCGGCGGCTGCCGCAGGCCGACCGCTACCTGCGCGAAGGCCATTGGCCGAAGGCGCCGTTCCCGTTGACCGCTTCGCTGCGCGGGCGGCGGGTCGGCATCCTGGGCCTTGGCCGGATCGGGAAGGCGATCGCCCATCGCCTGGAGAGCTTCGGGGTCGCGATCGACTATCACGGCCGCAGCCGGAAGGCCGACGTGTCCTACACCTTCCACGACAGCCTGATCGGTATGGCGCGGGCGGTCCATATCCTGATCGTGGTCGCGCCCGGGGGCGACGACACCCGCGGCCTGGTGGATGCGTCCATCCTTGAGGCGCTGGGCCCGGAGGGCATCCTGATCAACGTCGCCCGCGGCAGCCTCGTCGAAGAGGCCGCTTTGATCGCAGCGCTCCGGGCGGGCACGATCCTGGGGGCCGGCCTCGACGTGTTCGAGAACGAGCCGCACGTGCCGGCTGAGCTCGCCGCCCTCGACAACACCGTGCTGCTGCCGCATGTCGGCTCCGCCTCCGAGCATACCCGCACGGCGATGGCGCAGCTCGTCGTCGACAACGTCCTGTCGTGGTTCGAGGGGCGCGGCCCGCTGACCCCCGTTTCCGAGACACCCTGGAGCCCGCCCGCGTGAGACCCGCACTGGCCGCGCTGCTCGCTGCCCTGGCCCTGATCCCGCGGCCGGTGGCGGCGCAGCAGGACTTCGCCGCCCCCGCGACGGCGCCCGAGCCGAGCCTCCTGGACCCGGGGACGCTGGCCGCGCCTCCGACGCTGACTCCGGCAGCGCCCCCGGCCCCGCCGAGCCTGCCCGAACGGCTCACCGAGGTGCCCGGGACCTGGGACCTGTCGCGCGACGGCACCAACCGGCGCTGCGTGATGACCCTGCGGAGCGAGGTCGGTGAGGCCGGGCAGCGGATCAGCTTCCCGGCCGGCTGCCGGCGCGCCCTGCCGATCGTCGGCGGGGTCGCCGGCTGGCTGTTCAGCGATCGGGGCGTGCGCCTCGTCGACCGGAACGTCCGCCCGATCCTCGAATTCGTCCGGCGGCCGGACCAGCGCAGCCTCGTCGCCAAGACCGAGGGCGGCGAGACCTACAGCCTGGTGCCCCTCGACATCGCGGCAATGCGTCCGGCCGCTTCGGCGGCCCCCGACATCGCCGGGATCGAGACCGCACCCGCGCCGTCCGCGTTCCAGACGGCGCCGGCGGTGCCGGCCGAATTGCAGCGCAGCCCGACCGCGACCGCCACGGCGGCGCCCGGTCCTGCGCCGGGGGTCTACGCCCTCGACCGGTTCCAGGAGCGCGACACCTGCCGGATCACCCTCGACGGGTCCGGCGGCGGCGTCCACGTCGTCCCGGGCTGCCACGATGGCGGCCTGGAGGTGTTCGATCCGGTCCGCTGGCGCTACGCCAACGGCCGCATGACGCTCACCGCCAAGCGCGGCCACACCATCGATCTCGTGCCCACCGATGACGGGCGCTGGCGGCGCGAGCCGGAGGTCGGCACCACCTTCGTGCTGCGCCGGGTCGACTGAACTACCGGGAGCCGCGGCCGTCCTGGACCGGGAGCATCCGCTCCAGCAGGCCGTCCCGGCGGATCACGAGGTGCCAGACCGTGCCGGCAATGTGGAGCAGCACCAGGGCGTAGACGAACCACTGTCCGACGAGGTGGATCGATTCGGCGATCTTCTGCGGGCCCTCGTCCTTGGTCAGGCCCGGGACGGTGAACAGCCAGAAATACGGCGTGTCCCGTCCCGACAGCGCACTGAGCAGGTAGCCGCTGATCGGCATGATCAGGAAGATTGCGTAGAGCAGCCAGTGGTTGACCCGGCCGATCAGGGTCAGCAGCCGCGGCGCCTGGGGATCGGGCGGCGCCGGCCGGATCATCCGCCAGACGATCCGCAGGACCACGATCGCCAGGATCGTCAGCCCCACCGACTTGTGCAGCACGAAGATGTTGCCCTTGAGGGGCGCCGGCGGCAGGCTCACCGCCACCCAGGCCAGCGGCAGAACCGCCAGGGCCAGAGCGGCCGTCACCCAGTGCAGCGCCTGCGAGACCGGATGGTAGCGCGGCAGGCCCGAGGCCGTGACGTAGGTGGCGGGCAGCGGCGTTCCCGCCTGCTTGCCGGCCGTGACGGTTGAGCCTGCCATGATCCCTCGCGGATGGGCGTCGTTCACCGTGGATCTAAGCAGACCGACGGTGCCGGACCAATCCCACGTTAGATCAAGTTTTAGAACAATCCCATTTTATCGTCGTCGGACACATCAAACTTACTGCAAGCGCCGGTTGCACCCGCCTCACGCGGCAGCGCCGGCGTCGATCGCCCGGGCCACGTCGAGCAGGGCGGCCAGCTCCACCGCCGCGGTGGCGAGCCGGGCGGCCACCGTCGCGTCGGTGATGCGGCCGTCGGCCATGTCCTCGGGGCCGGCATAGACCGAAGTCGGCGCCACATGGGCGGCGAAGAAGCCGAACAGGGGCCGCAGACCGTGCTCCACCACCAGAGCGTGGCGCAGGCCGCCGCCCGTGGCGGTGAGCGCCACCGGCATGCCCGCCATCCGCGCCGGATCGACGAAGTCGAAGACGTGCTTGAACAGCCCGGCATAACCGCCCTGGTAGACCGGCGTTCCGACGATCAGGGCATCCGCCCCCTCGATCGCCTCGATCAGGTGCGCGGCCGGCAGGGGCAGATCCTCACGCAGCGCCACGCCGATGCCCGGCCCGGCATCGATCAGGTCGTAGACCGTGAGGTCGATCCGGCGCAGGCGCCCCAGCTCGGCGCCGACCGCCTCCACGAGATCGCGGGTCCGCGAGGGGCGCTTGGCGCTCCCGGAGAAGGCGACGACACGGGGCAGGCTCGGGTTGACGCTCACGACTTGACGCTCACTGGAATGACTCCGCCGCTGCCTGCGCCCGGCGGGACGCGCAAAAATTCGAGCCTGCCGAGCGCCGGAGGGCGACTCGCAGCGATGTACCCCCGTACATCACGGTCCGGCAGCAACGTAACGCATTCCGGCCGCGGATGAAGCCTCGCAGCACCGCCCGGAGCGATTGGACGCGTCACGGCCGGGCCATTCTCTCAGCCGTGCAATCGCCAGACGTGGCTCTGCTTGATCTCGGCATCCTCCAGCGCGCGGGAGACCGGCACCGCGTAGCTCGCCAGGCATTCGAGACGAGCCCGCGGCAGGTAGGTGCGCCCGGGATCGCCGATCAGCACCGTGCGCCCGCTTGCCTGCAGGTCGGTGAGCCAGGCGGTGACCGCCTCGGCGAGGTCGCGCTCGTAGAATACGTCGGCGGCGAAGACGAGATCAGCCTCTGGCACCGTGCCGAGGAGGTTGGTCGCGACCGGTTGGATCAGGCCGCCGACGCCGTTGGCGGCGGCGTTGAGGCCGATCGCCGCCACCGCGAACGCGTCGAGATCGCTGGCGACGACGTGTTGCGCGCCCGCCCGGGCTGCGGCGATCGCCACGAGGCCCGAGCCCGAGGCGAAATCCACGGCGCGGCGCCCGCGCGCGATCTCGGGATGATCAAGGATGTAGCGGGCCAGCGCCTGCCCGCCGGCCCAGGCGAAGGCCCAGAACGGCGGCGGCAGCCCGATTTCCTGCAATTCGTCCTCGGTCTTCTGCCAGAGCGCGGTCGCCTCGTCGGCGACGTGGAGCTGGATCTCCGGCGCGTAGGGAACCGGCAGCAGCCGGGTATGGGCCGCGATGAAGCCGCGCGGATCGTCCGGGGCGCGCATGATCAGGCGTCCAGCAGGTCGCGCCAGACGGCGCAGACCTGATCGGTCACCGCGGCCTCGGTGAAGCCGCCCGCCTCGATCCGGGTCCGGGCGGCGGCGCCGAGGCTCGCCACCAGGGCGGGATCGCCGCTCAGGCGGACCAGCGCGTCGGCCAGGGCCGGCGCGTCGCCGGGGGGCACGAGCAGGCCCTCGATCCCGTCGCGCACCAGACTGCGGCAGCCCGGGACGTCGGTGGTGACCAGCGCCCGGCCGCAGGCGCCGGCTTCGAGCAGGCTGCGCGGAAGCCCCTCCCCGCCCCGGGACGGCAGGCAGGCGACGTGCTGGCTTGCCCAGACGGCGGCCACGTCCTCGGTCGGGCCGTGCCAGGCGACGCCGTCCCGGCTCCAGTCGCGCAGGGTCGCGGCGTCGATGGAGCGGCGGTTCGATAGGTCTGGTGCGCCGAACAGGGCAAGCTCCACGGCCGCGCCCCGGGCCCGGGCCAGGCGGGTCGCCTCGACCGCCACGTCGATGCCCTTCGACCAGAGCATGCGCGCCACCACGGCGACCTTGAGCGGCGGCATCTCTGGCAGCGGCCGCGGCTGGAACGCAGCGCAATCGACCCCCGCCCCGCCGATCACCGTGACGGATTGCTCAGACGGGTCGAGGCCGAGCGCCAGGGCGTCGTCCGGATTCTCGAACAGGAAGCGGGTGCGCCCCGAGGCCAGCGGCCCGCGGATCAGCGCTTTCAGCCCGAGCCGGGCCGCGCGCCCAATCCGGTCACTGCGGGCGCCGACGAGGCCGAGGCCGGTCAGCGCGTAGACCCGCGCCGGGATGCCGGCCATGGCGGCGGCGGTCCCGCCGACCAGGATGCTGCGCAACGCGATGCAGTGGACGATGTCGGCGTTCAACGCCTTCAGGATCCCGGCGAGCTGCCCGGCGGCGTAGCCCGCCGCCATCGGGTTGAGGCTCGCCCGCTCCGCCTCCAGCGGCACGACGCGCGCCCCCGTCGCCTCGATGATGGCGCGGTGCGCCCGGACCCGGGTGACGACAGTGACCGCGAGCCCCATGCCGATCGCGGCCCGGGCCATCGGCAGGAAATGCGAGGCGAAGAACCAATCCTCGGTGACGACGAAGACGAGGCTTCGCATGGGCGTGGGACGGGTTTCGCGGGCGGGTTCGGAATCCATGCCGTCCCTCTAGCATGCTCCGCGTCAGGCTGCGGCGGATGCGCAGATCCGGAACGGCGGTCGGCCGCCGCCGGTTGATCAGCGCCTTCTCGCCGGGCGGTACCCCGGCGGCGTATCCGGGAGGGGCGGCGATGGCGGAAGTCGAGACGGATCAGAACGGCGGAAGCCTGCGTGCGGCGGCCGAAGAGGCGGGCCTCGTCTATGTCGACGACAGCCGGCCGGGCCTGACGCGCAAGCGCAGCGGCACGGGTTTTCGGTATCTCGACGCGAAGGGGGCGCCGGTGCGGGACAAGCGGATCCTCGCCCGCATCCGCGCCCTGGCGATCCCGCCGGCCTACACCGATGTCTGGATCTGCGCCCGCAGCAGCGGCCATATCCAGGCCACCGGCCGAGACGCCAAGGGCCGCAAGCAGTACCGTTACCATCCCGATTTCCGGCAGGCGCGCGAGGCCAACAAGTTCTCGCGGATCATGGCCTTCGCGGACGCCCTGCCGGGCATCCGTCAGCGCGTCGATGCCGACATGAAGCGTCCGGGCCTGTGCCGGGAGAAGGTGCTGGCCACTGTGGTCCACCTGCTCGAGACCACGCTGATCCGCGTCGGCAACGACGATTATGCCCGCACCAACAAGAGCTACGGCCTGACCACCCTGCGCGATCCCCATGTCCGGATCGCGGGCGCGGAACTGTCGTTCCGGTTCAAGGGCAAGAGCGGCAAGACCTGGGACGTGTCGCTGAAGGACCGGCGCGTCGCCCGGATCGTGAAGGCCTGCCAGGACCTGCCCGGGCAGGAGCTGTTCCAATATATCGACGCCGACGGCGTCCAGCGCGACGTGACCTCGTCGGACGTGAATACGTATCTGCGCGAGATCACCGGCGAGGATTTCACCGCCAAGGATTTCCGGACCTGGGCCGGCACGGTCCTGGCGGCCCTGGCCCTGCGGGAGTTCGAGAGCTTCGACAGCGAGGCCGGTGCCAAGCGCAACGTCCGGACGGCGATCGAGAGCGTCGCCGGCCGGCTCGGCAACACGCCGACGATCTGCCGCAAATGCTACATCCACCCCCAGATCCTCGACTGCTACCTGGAGGGCGATCTCCTGCTGCAGGTGAAGGATGCGGTCGAGACCGAGCTGAGCCAGGACCTCGGCAAGCTCCGCTCCGAGGAGGCCGCGGTGCTCGGGCTGCTCCAGGCGCGACTGGCTGCGTCGGAGGGCGACGCCCTGGCCGGCAAGAAGGTCAAACCCGCTGCGTCTCAGGCCCGCAAACGGAGCACGGCGAAGAAGGTGGTGTCCCGGGCCAAGGCGGCGGCCAAGTCGTTGGCGAGCGGGAAAAAACCGTCCGGGCGTTCGCGGTCCCGCACCGGGGCGCAAGTCGGCGCGGCTTGACACGGTCTTGTAACGGCGCGCCCTGACGCTGCCGGACGCGTGTCCGACCGATTCAAGCGGAAGCCGCATGCGCTGCATTCGGCCTCGATGTCCTCAGCGTATGAAGCTAGGGGCTACACAGGTTGGAAGATTCATCTCCTGAGGATTGATGCCCCATACCTGATGACCCGCGCCGTCATTCCGGGGCGTCGCAGGCGAGCCCGGAATCCAGAAACGCCGTCGGTGCAAGATCTTGGCACGTCGGCGGCTCTGGATCCCGGGCTCCGCTGTGCGGCCCCGGGATGACGGCGCGTGGCGGCATCGGTGAGGCCTTCACTTGAAGAACAAGACTGAGCTTTCCGCGCCGGGGAGAGATGAAAATTCTAACCTGTGTAACCCGTAGTCGTATGAAGCGTGCCCCTTTCCCGGACACCTGGAACGTTAGTGGAAGGTGATCCGGGACCCAGCGCAGAAAGGGCCGCGCAAGCGGCACGATCGAGACACAAAGAGGACGCTACGCGTCGTCTCGTGCTGGGTCCCGGATCGCATTCCGCTCACGCTGCATGCGCCCGGGAAAGGGCGAAGGGGGGCAGCCCCGCCGGGGCTGCCCGGTATCCCGGTCAGTGCCGGGACTGATTGCCGGAGCCGCCGCCGCGGCGGTTCTGGTCGCTGTCGACCACGGGGGCCAGGCCGAGCTGGCGCGCCAGCGAGACCAGGTCCTTCAGCCGCCCGGTCTGGGTCTTGCGGCGTAGGTTGAGCCGGTGGGTCTCCACCGTCCGGACGCTGAGCGCCAGGCGGCGGGCAACTTCCTTGTTGCTGAAGCCCGAGCTGAGGAAGCGCAGCACCTCCGCCTCGCGCGGCGTGAGTCCGAGCGCGTCGCCCTGTTCCCCCGGCACCACGGCCTGCTGCTCCGGCGGCACGAGACAGTCCGAGCCCTCGGCGAGCGCCAACAGGGCCGCGCCCAACTCCCGCGGCGACTTCGAGCGTGCCACGAAGGCATCGGCGCCCGCAGCGAGCAGCGCCCGCAGATCGTCGGCGGTGAGCGCCCCGAAGGCCACGAGCGTGCGCAGGTTCGGCTGCCGCTCCTTGAGGCCGACGAGGCGTGCGATCCCATCCGCCAGCCGGATCTCGTCGAGGAAGATCAACGCGACCGCGGATCCGGCATCGGCCCGGTCCAAGTCTTCGACGCCGATCGTGTGAAACTCCGGCATATGCTCCAGAGTGGCGCGAACAGTCGCGCTCAGGTCCTGCGGTTCATCCAGGATCAGGACGCCAACGGCCGTACTCATGACCTCGCACCTTTCGTCTCCCGGCGATACAAAGGGGCCGGGATCGGATGCGTAGTTCCAAGATCCATTCCACGAGTTTGGGGTGAATATTAAGCTTTATATTCGCGGATTCGGTCGATTTCTGTCTTCATCGCACGAACTGATGTGCCAATATGGAGCGCGGTCTTTAACCATGCTGCGCATGCGCGTCCCACGCTGGGGCGGCTTGGCCGTCTCAGCTTGCGACGGCCAAAGCGGCGCCGCCCCGGTACGGCACGACACGGTTACGCCCGCCATCCTTGGCGGCATAGAGCGCGAGATCGGCCCGCTTGATCAGGGCGTTGACGTCGTCGGCCTCGATCCAGGTGCTGACGCCGAAGCTGCAGGTCAGGCCGATCGCATGTTTGCTGCCGCGGATGCGTAGAGCCTGGACACGCGCCCGCAGACGCTCGGCCTGGGCGGTCGCCTCATCGAGGCTGCAGCCCGGGAGCACGATGCCGAACTCCTCGCCGCCCAGGCGGCCGCCGATGCCGTCGCTGGCGATCAGTTCGGCCACGGCCTTGATGGCGACATCGCCGATATCGTGACCGTGCTCGTCGTTGATCCGCTTGAAGTGGTCGATGTCGGCCAGGATCGCCGAGATCCGGCCTGGGCGGCCGCCCTGCTCCGCGGCGAGACGCGCCCGGTCGAAGAAGGCGCGCCGGTTGTAGACCCCGGTGAGCGGATCGGTCTCGGCCAGCCGGATCAACGCCTCCTGCATGGTGATCAGGCGTTCGGCCGCGCGCAGCCGGGCGTTCAGCTCCTCGGCGCTCGGCGGCTTCTCGATGAAGTCGTCGGCGCCGCTGTCGAGGGCCTCGGCGAGGCTGCGGACGTTGCGGGCGGACGACATGGTGATGACGTGCAGCGGCCGGCGTTCTTCCGCGAGGAGGCGGGCGGACCAGCAGAGTTCGAGCCCGCAGAGCGGCCGGACCTCGACACTGGTGATCAGGACCCGGACCGACGGGGTCGCGGCGAGGTATTGCAGCGCCTGGGCGGAATCCGTGAACGCGTGCACCGTGTGACCGCGCGGCTCGATCAGGGAGGCGATGATCTGGAGGACGACGCGGCTCGAATCGACGACGACGATCTGCATGGCATGACCCGGACCCGATATCTGGGGTCTAAGGGGCAAGACTTAACTTCGACCCAACACCGGAGCCGAATTCCAGCATGAGCGAGGTCATCACCACGCCCGACTTGCGCTATATCGTGGTCCGTAACCGCTTGTGGCGGCGCGCCAATCCTCACCTGTCGCCGGAGCATCGCGCGACGCTGGTGGCCCGGCTGATGGATGGGCGCCGGGCCGTGAAGGCGGCCAAGGCCTCCGAGCGGGCGGGCGAGCCGGAGGCCGCCGCCGCGATGAAAGCCGCCCGGGGCGAGGTCGACGCGGCCAAGACGGCGCTCGGCGAGCGCGGCCCGGTCTGGTGGAACGACGGCGCGCCGGACCTGAACCGCCACCTCGTTCGGAACACGCCCTATGCCGACTGGTTCGCCGCGTTCAGCGCCGGGGAACCTGGACCGTGATGACCTGCGCGCCGGCGACGCGGCTGTCCGAGACCCGCTCGGTCCGCCGCTCGCGCGTGGGCCGGGGCGCCGGACCGGTGGCGTTGATGACCGTGATGCTCGGCAGCTGGGCCGGCGGCGCGGCGATGCCCGTGACGGTCGGGATCCCGTAGGTCCCGTAGCTCCAGGCCGAGGGCACGATCTCGGTCGGACGCGGCACGCGGGTCAGGGGGGCGCCGATATAGGTGCCGCGCACGAACGGGCCGGCGAAGTCGGCCTCGCTCGTCGTCACCTGCCCGTAGGGATAGACGCCCTGCGCAGAGGCCGGTGCGGCCAAGAGGAGGGCGGAGAGCGTGAGCAGTGTCCGGGAGATCATGCGGCCGGCTCCGAGACTCGACGGGAGGAACGCGTCAGGAACGATCCTGGGTAACCGACACGATCACCGGCCGTTCCGGGTCGCCAGCCGCGGTGACTGCGTATGGGCGCCCTCCCCCACAGTTTCAGCGGCAGGTCGTGATCCGGCGTACCACCCAGCCCTCACCCTCGATCCACAGCCGCCGCCGCGCGCGGCTGCAGCTGGCCTCGTCGTCGCGCTCGACGGCGGCGACCGGGTGGACCTGCGGCGGTGCGGCCTCGGCCACCTTGGTCTCGGTCGCGCCCGGCGCGGCCTGGGCATTTGCGAGGCTGGCGAGGAGCAAGAGGGCGCTGGCCGCGCCGGCTGCGGTCGATCGGATGGTCATGGTGGAAGCGTGCCCTGCGGCCGAGTTTGCGGAGTTGCCAGTGGAATGCGCGGCGCAGCAATTCGGTTTCATCGATTGCGGCGGTTCTCGGCACGGGACCGGCGGCCGGCGGGCGTGACGGTGTGCTGCGGCACAGGCCGCGCGACCCGCTTAGACTTCGCAGCCGCCGCGTATTAGGAGAAGCGGCCCGGACGCGACGGCTCCCGTGGACCCCTAAAACCAGCGGGCGAGCCGGTCCACGAGCGAAGGTCCATGAGCAAGCCGAAGCCCCCGACCAACGTGCTCCTGACGCCGGAGAAGCGCGCCGAGGACGTGGACCAGACGATCCGGCCGCTGAGCCTGGCCGAGTTCGTCGGGCAGAAGGCGGCGCGCGCCAACATGCAGATCTTCATCGAGGCGGCCAAGATGACCGGCCAGGCCCTCGACCATGTGCTGTTCGTGGGGCCGCCGGGGCTGGGCAAGACCACGCTGGCCCAGATCGTGGCGCGTGAGCTCGGGGTGAACTTTCGTTCGACCTCCGGCCCGGTCATCGCCAAGGCCGGTGACCTCGCCGCGCAGCTGACCAATCTCGAAGAGCGCGACGTGCTCTTCATCGACGAGATCCACCGGCTCAACCCGGCCGTGGAAGAGATCCTCTATCCGGCCATGGAGGATTACCAGCTCGACCTGATCATCGGCGAGGGGCCGGCGGCGCGCTCGGTGAAGATCGAGCTGCCGAAATTCACTCTGGTGGGGGCGACCACCCGGGCGGGGCTGCTGACGACGCCGCTGCGCGACCGGTTCGGCATCCCGATCCGGCTCGAATTCTACGAGATCGACGAGCTTGAGAAGATCGTGGCCCGCGGCGCCCGGGTGCTCGGGATCGGCATGTCCGACGAGGGCGCCAACGAGATCGCCCGGCGGGCGCGCGGCACGCCGCGCATCGCCGGCCGGCTGCTGCGACGGGTGCGGGACTTCGCCATCGTGGCCGAAGCCGAGACCGTGACGCGCGCCATCGCCGACCGGGCGCTGAAGCTGCTCGACGTGGATTCGGTCGGCCTCGACGTGATGGACCGCAAGTACCTGACGCTGATCGCGACCTCGTTCGGCGGCGGCCCGGTGGGGATCGAGACGATCGGGGCGGCGCTGTCCGAGCCGCGCGACGCCATCGAGGACATCATCGAGCCGTATCTGATCCAGCGCGGCTTCGTGCAGCGCACGCCGCGCGGCCGCGTCCTCACCAAGCACGCGTTCCGGCACATGGGCTTCGCCGAGCCGCGGCGCGAACGGGACGGCCTGTTCGACGACGGCGACGCCTCCTGAACGATCTCCGGCTAACCTCCATGCGGTCGAGACGGGGCTGGTTCACGCCTGGTTCATGGACAACTGCGCCCACCTCCGTAGCCGAGCTCGCTAGACATGTGCGCTGCACAAGAGCCAAGCACCTCAGCATATTCGGGTTTCGGACCAGCCGCCCCCGGCGCGAACGCCAAGCTTTTGCGTAGTCGCGTGCCGCAACCGCTCACGCAAACGCGATCATAGCGGCGGAACAGCCTCAAAACGCGGCAGTTGTGATGACGACCGCGCCAGATTGCGTGGCGCTGGCAGGATTGCGGGACTGTGGTTCAGGCTACGAAATCCCGACACATCTTTGAGCCATCAATAAGAACACCAGGGACTATCTTCCAACATGAAGAACATCACACTCGCCGTCCTCGGCCTTTCCGCCGCTGCGCTCTCGACGCCGGCTTTCGCCCAGGACGCGCTGCCGATCCGGATCCTGCCCTTCGCCAACCAGCAGCAGGGCGTCGGCGCTGCCGCCACCGAGACCCCCGCATTCCGCGCCGAGGCGCTGCGTTCGGATGCGACCAGCATCGAGGCGAGCCGCATCGCCCTCGAGCGGTCGCGCAACCCGCGGGTCCGGAACTACGCCAACCGCGTCTTGGTCGAGCGCAAGGCCACCACCGAGGCCCTGCTGCCGCCGAACACCTCCCTGTCGCGCAACGGCACGGTGGTCTCGGACAACCAGGGCATCAAGACGGACCTGAGCAACCCCGTCGGCTTCGTGCTGGCCCCGGTGACCATCGCGGCCAACCTCGGCACCAGCATCGTCGGCGGCGCGCTGGGCGCGGTCGGCATCGTCGACAACAGCCCGACCGAGCCGGGTCGTCGCGTCGCCCTTGGCGAGCGCGGCCAGGCCCGTTTGGCGCAGCTCCAGTCGGCTCCGAACGGCCGGTCCTTCGACCGCGCCTATATCGACCAGCAGGCCCGGTCCGACGCCCAGACCCTGTCGCTGTACGATGCCTACGCCAAGCAGGGCGACAGCGCCCAGGGCCGTCGCTTCGCCAGCGAGGCGCTGCCCTACATCGCCGATGAGCATGCCCACTCGGCGAGCCTGGCCGCCCGCATCGGCGGCTGATCCGTCAGCCCAGACCTGACCACGCGAGGGCCGCCCCAGGGCGGCCCTCGTCGTGTCGAGCACAGGCCGAGCCGCAAGCCGGCGCGACTGTTTCAGCGGTCGGGTTTCCCCGCTTCCGCACGATGCCGTAGACGACGCCGATGAGCGGACCGAACTCTTCCGACGATGCGCCGACAGCCGACATGGCCGCCCCCCATCGGCTGGCCGTGCGGGTCTATTACGAGGACACCGATTTTTCGGGCTTCGTCTACCACGCGAGCTACCTGCGCTTCCTGGAGCGCGGCCGGACCGAGCTGCTGCGCGGCTTGGCGGGCGACCAATCCGATCTGCACCGCGAGGCGCACGGCCTGGTCTTCGTGGTCCGGCGCATGACGCTCGATTTCATCCGCCCCGCCCGCATGGACGACCAGCTCACCGTCGTGACCCGCACGCAGCAGCTGCGCGGCGCCTCGATGCAGCTCGCCCAGGAGGTCCGCCGGGGCGACGAACTGCTCGTCGCCGCCGAGGTCACGGTGGCCTGCGTGCGCGACGGCCGCGCCATCCGGTTGCCGGAGGCCCTGCGGCGCCTGCTGGCGCCTGGCGAAACCTAGGCGACCCGCGTCGGGTCCGCGTCGCGCAGGAGCTTGGCGAAGGCGTTGACGATGGTCATCGCGTCGTACTCCACCGAGACCAGCTGGAAGCCCATGGCGACCATCTCCCGGGCCCGCAGCGGCGACGGTGAGAAGGCGCAGGGCAGCTTGCCGGCCGCCCGGGTCTTGCGCACGATCTCGCCGAGGGCGGCCGTGACCGCCGCACCGGCCGGGTCGATGGCCGTCCCCTTGGACAGGGCGATCGACAGGTCCGCGGGCCCGACCAGAATGCCGTCGATGCCCGGCAGGGCCAGGATCGGCTCCAGCGCGTCGATCGCCTCCGATGTCTCGCACATGGCGATCGTCAAGGCCCGGGCGTTGGCGCCCGCAAGATACTCGGACGCGTCGCTCTGGCCCGACATCCACATGGCGCGGTCCGGCCCCCAGCTCCGCTGGCCGACCGGCGGGTACTTGGTGGCGGCGGCCAGCGCCCGCGCATCCGCTACGCTGTTGATCATCGGCGCGACGATGCCCGAGGCGCCGGCATCCAGCATCCGCGACGCCATGGCGAAGTCGCCTACCGGGATCCGGACCAGGCTCGGCTTGCCCGCGAGCGCCACCTCGGTGATCGCCGCGCAACACGAGTGGTAGTCGTGCGCGCCATGCTGCTGGTCGAGCAGCACGGCGTCGAAGCCCGAGCGCGCGAGGGCGCCGGCAATGACCGGATCGGCGATACAGGACCAACCGAGGAATCGGGCCGGCTCGGCGGGCAGCAGGCCGTGAAGGCTCGGGACGGGCAGGGTCATGGCGCTTCCTGTACTGAGACTCGCGGTGCGCGCGGCACTCTGACGCCACGAGAATAAGGGCGTCGGTTTCGCGAGGTCCAGCCTCCCAAGCGACTCGCGCAGCCGATACTTCGGAATGCCTTGGGATCGCCCGGAACGAAACCGATCCTTAACCCTATCGCGCCCTTAACGGAGTCGATGCAAGCCGGCGTGTTTCGGCGCGAAGACGGCCCTTACTTTCGACAGATTCGCGGACGATAGCATTGATATCGCTCACGGATCCGGCGGACGCGGGCCTCGCCCGGCGCATCGCGATCCGGAGCAGGAGACCTCGACGGATGAACCCAGCCGACGCGATGCAGGCCGCGCCTGTTGCCGACATGACGCTGCTCGGGCTGTTCCTGCAAGCCCACTTCGTCGTGAAGATCGTGATGGTCGGGCTGCTCAGCGCGTCGATCTGGTGCTGGTCGATCATCGTCGACAAGACGCTGCTGTTCCGCCGCACCAAGGCCGAGATGGATGCGTTCGAGGACGCGTTCTGGTCCGGCCGCTCCCTGGAAGAACTGTTCCGCTCGTTCAACGACCGCCCGGCCACCGGGCTGGCGGCGGTGTTCGTGGCCGCCATGCGTGAGTGGAAGCGCTCGTTCGAGGGCTCGGGCCGTCAGGTCCAGTCCCTGTCGCAGCGCATCGAGAAGCAGCTCGACGTCACCATCCAGCGCGAGGTCGAGCGGCTCGAATCGCGTCTGCTGTTCCTCGCCTCGATCGGCTCGGCCGGCCCGTATATCGGCCTGTTCGGCACGGTCTGGGGCATCATGACCGCCTTCACCTCGATCGCGGCTTCCAAGAACACCTCGCTCGCCGTCGTCGCCCCCGGCATCGCCGAGGCCCTGTTCGCCACCGCGATCGGCCTGTTCGCCGCGATCCCGGCGGTGCTCGCCTACAATAAGCTCCAGGCCGAGGTCTCGAAGTCGCAATCGCGGCTGGAGGGTTTCGCCGACGAGTTCTCCGCGATCCTCTCCCGCCAGATCGACGAGCGCCTCTCGCTCGCCGCCTGACCGCGCCGATCCAGGAGATTGATCCATGAGCATGGCGGCGGGGGCATCCCACGGCGGCAAGCGGCGGCGGCGCAGGGGCCGGCGCGGCGGTCCGATCAACGAGATCAACATGACGCCGTTCATCGACGTCGTCCTGGTTCTGCTGATCATCTTCATGGTCGCGGCGCCGATGATGACGGTGGGCGTGCCCCTCGATCTGCCGCAATCCAAGGCGTCGCCGCTCAATTCCGACGTGAAGCCGGTGACGATCTCGATCCGGCAGACCGGCCAGGTCTTCCTCGGCGAGGACGAGCTGACCGACGAGACGATCATCCCGAAGCTGCTCGAGACCGCCAAGACCGGCACCGAGGAGCGCGTGTTCGTGCGCGGCGACAAGCGGGTCGATTACGGCCGCGTCGCGCAGGTGATGGCGATCGTGACCGGTGGCGGCTTCAAGAAGGTCGCCCTCGTGACCGAGCCTGAGCATCAGTAGGGCCTGGACCGTGGAGTTCCACTTCGACCGCAAGGAACCGGGTGTCTGGATCTCCGCCGGCACCCACGTGGCGCTGCTGGCCTTCGCGCTGTTCAGCGTGGCGGCCCCGGCCCTGCCCGAGGCGCAGGAGGGCGTGCCCGTCGAGGTGATCACCGAGAACCAGTTCTCCGAGATCACCAAGGGCGAGCGCCAGGCCGACAATCCGATGACGAACGCCCAGCCGCGGGCCGATCGCCAGGCCGAGAAGGTCGAAGATCGCGAGCCCGAGAACGCCAAGACCGACGCGCCGACCGCGCCCAAGCGCACGGCCGAGATGAAGCTCGCCAACGCGGAGGAGATGCCCCTGCGCGCCGAGCCGGATCCGCAGGAGGTGGCGAAAGCCGCCAAGGCCGCCGAGGAAAAGCGCGAGGCCGAGAAGGCCGCCGCCAAGGCCGCGGAAAAGGCCGCCGAGAAAGCTGCAGCCGACAAGGCGGCTGCCGCCGAGAAGGCTTTTGCGGCCAAGGCCGAGGCGAAGGCGGCCGCGAAGGCCGAAGCCGAGAAGCGCGAGCAGCTCGACAAGCTGATCGAGCGGCAGGAGGCTGAAGCTGCCGCTGCAGCCGCGAAGGCTGCGGCCGCGAAGGCCGAAGCCAAGGCGAAGGCGGATGCCGCCAAGGCCGAGGCTGCCCGCGAAGCCGCCCGGAAGGCCGCGGAAGCCAAGGCCGAGGCGGAAGCCGAGCGTCAGAAGGAGATGGCCGAGGCCAAGGCCGCGCACGAGAAGGCGGAGGCCGCTGCCAAGGCCGAGGCTGCCGCCAAGGCGAAGGCCAAGGCGATGGCGGACGCGAAGGCCAAGGCCGACGGCGAAGCCAAGGCGCGCAAGCAGGCCGAGCTCGCCGACAAGTTCAACGCCGGCGACATCCGCTCGGTGCTGGCCTCGAAGGCGCCGTCGCAATCCACCGGCGCCACCGGCCATACGGTGCAGAAGGTCGCGGCCCTGGGCGCCGCGACCGGCACCGCGCAGCGCCTGTCGCCGTCCCTGCGCGACGCCCTGGTCGGGCTGCTGCAGCAGCAGATCGAGCGCTGCTACTCGGCGCCCCCCGGCGCCGCCCAGGGGGTGGTCCTGCCGGTGCTCGACATCCGCCTGAACCCGAACGGCTCGCTCAGCACCGAGCCGCGGATCATGCGCGGCGGCACCAGCGGCGTCGACCAGTCGATCGCGCAAGCTGCGCTCCGGGCGGTCCGCCGCTGTGCGCCGTACAACATACCGGCCACCTACGCGCCGTATTACAACGACTGGAAGGCCATCAACGCGGAGTTCGAATTCACGGCGACCTGAGGTCGCTTTCCGCGCAGCCTGCCATCAACAGCCTCCCCGTCTGATCGCCACTTCGGATCCGACCCATGCACAGCACTTCCTCCGCCGGGCGCCTTCCGGCGCCCCCAGCCGCGCGCCTGATCGCGCCCATCGTCGCGTTTCTGGCGCTGCTGACGGTCGCCCTCGGCTTCGCGGCGCCGGCCCAGGCGCAGCTGCAGCTGCGCATCGGCGGCGGCAACTTCCAGCCGTTGCCGATCGCGATCGCGGATTTCGGCGGCGACCCGAGCCTCGGCGGCCTCGTCTCCGGCGTGGTGACCAACAACCTGCGCCGCTCAGGCTACTTCACGCCCCTCGACCACGCCCGCTTCCCCGAGCAGCCGAACTTCGACGCCGCGCCGAACTTCGAGAAATGGCGGGCCACCGGTGTCCAGGGTCTGGTCACGGGCCGCGTCTCGCGCGACGCCTCGGGTAAGCTGAAGGTCGAGTTCCGCCTCTGGGACGTGACCTCCGGTCAGCAGATGACCGGCCAGCAATACGGCACGGACACCGCCAACGCCCGGCGCACCGGCCACCTGATCTCGGACGCGGTCTACACCAAGATCACCGGCCTCGGCCCCTGGTTCGACAGCCGCATCGCCTTCGTGGACGAGAGCGGCCCCAAGGAGAACCGGCGCAAGCGCCTGATGGTGATGGACCAAGACGGCGCCAACGTCCGGGCGATCACCAGCGGCGAGACGTCGATCGTCGCGCCGCGCTACTCGCCGGCCACGCAGGACATCGCGTTCATGTCCCAGGCCACCGGGCACCAGCCGCGGGTCCAGGTGATCAACCTCGAGACCGGCGCCCGCCAGGCGCTCGGCAACGTCGATTCGATGAGCGCCAGCCCGCGCTTCTCGCCGGACGGCCGTCGCCTGGTGATGAGCGTCCAGCAGGGCGGCAACGCCGATATCGTGACGATGGACATCGCCTCAAAAGCCCAGCACTCGGTCACCAACGGCATGGCGATCGATACCTCGCCGACCTACGCCCCGGACGGTTCGCAGATCGCGTTCGAATCGGATCGCGGCGGTTCGCAGCAGGTCTACGTGATGGGCGCGGACGGCTCGAACCCGCACCGCATCACCTTCGGCACCGGCTCGGCCTCGCAGCCGGCCTGGTCGCCGCGCGGCGACCTGATCGCCTACACGCGCCAGCGCAACGGCGGCTTCGCCATCTGCGTGTCGAAGCCCGACGGCACCGGCGAGCGCGTCCTGACCGAGGGCTACCACAACGAGGGGCCGACCTTCGCGCCGAACGGCCAGTACGTGCTGTTCTTCCGCGACCCGGGCGGCCAGGGCGGCGGCAAGCTGTTCATGGTCGACATCACCGGCAAGGTGGAGCAGTCGATCCCGACGCCCTCCTACGCCTCCGACCCGACCTGGTCGCCGCTGCTGGCGGGGCGCTGATTTTTTTTGGGATTTTGGAGCTCGGCTACCAGTCGGGCTCCAGGGCCTCGTTCGTTTCGCGTCCCGTGACGGCAGGGGTGAGCGTCGCGGCCTGATCCCGCAGTGCTTTCGGCAGAGCCCCGAGGACGGGATCGTCGAAACCGAGATGCGGCAGGTAGCGGGCGATGAGTCCGGCAATAAGCTTGGCCTGTGCTGCGTCGCGGCGGCGCTTCTCGGGATTCCGATCCGGTCTCTCCGACAGCCAGGCCTTGTGGAGCGCGAAGGCGCGCGGATCGGGCACGGTCATCTCGGCCGGGTAGCCGCGCAGATCGAGCACCGTGACCCGGACCTTGGGACTGTTCACGAGCCAGGCCAGACCAAAAATCTCGACGGCGACGAGATCGTCGGGATCGCGCCCGATCGGCTTTACGTCGCTTGGGCGTATGGGGTCCTTCGCAGCGGGCGTGATCAGATCGACGATGTAGCCGTCGCGGTTTGCCGCACGAAACCCGCGCTTGCCCATGACCTCGAAGGAGTGATCGACCTTCCTGAGAAGGCCGACGATTTCGGAGGCTGCGACCTCGGGCACGATGAGTTTCAGGCTGGCCCGCGCATCGTACAGCAGGTCGAAATCGGCTGTTTCGAGGACCGCCTGGTCGATCTGCACGCCGGCCATCCGCTCATAGGCGAACAGCGCATTGGTGCCGACGGTGGCGACCACCGGTTCCGTCAGACGGGCGTCGGACAGAGCCCGCAGGATCCGGGCGGCGATCACCGGCATCCGGCCAAGCCGCTGTGCTCGGTTAACGGCCGCGATCCTGTTCAGCCGTTCTGCGAGCGAAGTGCTGCGCATTTTCGCGTGCGAACGGCCATCGACGAAGCGTTGGTGAATAGCCTCCGTCTCCTCCGAGCGAGGACCGAGGGATTTCCAGACGCCATCCTTGAAACGATAGAGGTAACTGCGCCCCACGACGGATTTCCAAGCCATCGAACCGGCAAATCGGCTCTGCAAGGTTGATCGCGCCGCGCGATAGGCATCGAAGACCTGCTCGGCGTTGATGAGTTGCCGGGCCTGTTCGTCGTCGAGTTCCCTGTAAGCATGGTGCCCGTCCCCGCAGACGTTCAGGGCGCAATGCATATCATCTAAGTCTATGATTGGAAATAAGTTATCCATTTTCCGATTGGCCTGAGGCGCAAAATGGATAATTGAACGCGACGTCGCCGGACCCACCCACAGGCCTGGAAAATCCTGCTGGATGCCGAGCCGTGCCTGAGAAATGATGGACTGGATATTATCCCTGCACCAGCAACCAGTCCCGCGCCCGCAGGGCCGGAAAAAACCGGCCCCAGAGCAGCGCGACGGCAACGGTCGCGGCGCCGCCGGCCACCACCGCCGCGACCGCCCCAATCGCGGCGGCGAGCACGCCGGATTCGAACTCGCCGAGTTCGTTCGAGGCGCCGATGAACACCGTGTTCACCGCCGAGACCCGGCCGCGCATGGCATCCGGGGTCTCGCCCTGCACGAAGGTCTGGCGGACATAGACCGAGATCATGTCGGCCGCGCCGGTGACGAACAGACAGGCCATCGACAGGGGCAGCGAGGTCGAGAGGCCGAATACCACCGTCGCCGCGCCGAACACGGCGCACGCCCGGAGCATCCGCACCCCGGCATGGCGCCGGAGCGGGCGATAGGCCAGCAGGACTGCCATGGTGACGGCTCCGAAGGCCGGCATGCTGCGGAGCGCCCCAAGGCCGAGGGGGCCGACATGCAGCACTTCGCCGGCATAGATCGGCAGGAGCGCCGTCGCGCCGCCGAGCAAGACGGTGAATAGGTCGAGGCTGATGGCGCCCAGCACCACCGGCTGCGAGCGGATGTAGCCGATGCCCGCCGACAGCGCCGCCCAGGTGATCGGGGGCCGCTCGGTCACCGCCGCGGGCCGGAAGCGGATCAGCCCGGTCAGGAGGCTCGCCAGCGCGAAGCTCGCCGCCGCGCCGCCGAACACCACCGCGGGCCCGAGGGCGTAGAGTAGGCCGCCGAGCGCCGGACCCATCACCGACGCGCTCTGCCAGAGCGAGGCGTTCCAGGCGATGGCCGAGCCGAATTGCGGCCCCGGCACCAGGGTCGGCAGCAGCGCCTGCAGGGCGGGGTTGGCGAAGGCCCGGGCTGTGCCGACGACGATCACCAGGGCGTAGATCGGCCAGACCGCCTGGAAGCCGGCCAGCGCGTAGGCGAGGAGGCCGAAGCTTGCTAGGCTCTGGAGCCCGAAGGCCGCGGCACCCACCAAGCGGCGGTCATAGGCATCCGCCACATGGCCGGTGATCAGCGCGCAGATCACCGCGGGCAGAAAACCCGCCAGCCCGACGAGGCCGAGGGCCAGGGCGGAATGGGTCAGGTCGTAGACGAACCAGCCGATCGCCACCGCCTGCATCTGGTAGGCGAGGCCCGTCAGGAAGCGGGCCGAGCCGAACAGGCGGAAATCGCCGATGCCGAAGACGGCCCAGCCGGAACGATCTTTTTGGGACATGCGCCCTGCTGAGCCCGGCCGGGGGATTAATCAAGCCCGGCGATGTTGCCGTCAGTGAAGCGCGAAGCCCGGCTTGCGCATCGCGGCCGCGGGCGGGGCGGTGAAGGGCCGGCTCATCTCGTGCTGATCGAGGCGCGGCCCCTCAGTAGGGAAAAGCGGGAAGGTACAGGTCACCTGGGTCCCGGCCCCGGGTGCGGTTTCCAGATGGACCCGCCCACCATGGAGTTCGACGAAGGACCGCACGATCGACAGGCCCAGCCCGACCCCGCGATGGCGGGTGCCCAGGGTGTGGCTCTCGAAGCGGTTGAAGACCGAATCAGCGATCTCCGGCGGCATGCCGCGGCCGTGGTCGCGCACGCTCAGGATCAGGTCGTGCGCCTCCCGGCGGGCGCGGACCTCGACGCGCTGCCCGGCATCCGAGAAGCCGACGGCGTTCGAGAGCAGGTTGAACAGGATCTGGCGGACCCGCTTCCCGTCCGCATGGACGCTGCCGATATCCTCCGGCACGTCCAGGGCGAGGGTGATGTGGGATTCGGCCAGCCGGTCCTCGATGCCGCGCACGGCAGCTTCGATGGTGGACTGGACGTCGACCTCCTCCCGCTGAAGCTCCAGAGAGCCGGCATCGATCGAGGCGAGGTCGAGAATGTCGTTGATGATCACGAGCAGCGCCGCCGAGGAGCGCATGATGTGGTCGGAATACTCGCGCTGCCGGTCGTTGAGCGCTCCGACCGTCTCGTCGCCGAGCAGTTGGGTGAAGCCGATGATGTTGGTGAGCGGCGAGCGCAGCTCGTAGGACACGTGGTGCACGAAGGTGTCGCGCAGCTGCGCGGCTTTCTCCAGCGCGTCGTTCTTCTCGGTCAGCGCCCGCTCGACGTTCACGCTGGCGGTGACGTCGATCAGGGTCAGCAGGGTCGCGCCCTCGGGCAGCGGCTGCGCGGCGCAATCGAGGACGGTGCCGTCCACCACCGCCAGGCGGCAGGACCGGGCGGTGCGCGATTCGAGACCGACCACGGCGTCGCGGATGTCGAGCCACGGCTCCTCGGCCGGCGCCAGGTGTCGGCAGGCCTCGATGACGGCATCGACGTGGGGCCGCTCCTCCACGGTTGCCGGATCGAGTTGCCAGACGGTGCAGAAGGCCCGATTGGCGAGGGTCATGCGCCCGTCGGCGCCGAACACCGCCACCGGCTCGGCCAGGGTGTCGAGGGTCTCGGCCTGGAGGCGGCGCAGGGCGATGTAGCGGGTTTCGGCGTTCAAGCTGTCGGAGACGTCGTCGAACAGGTAGGTCAGGCCGCCCTGCGGGTTCGGGTCGGCGACCACCCGGAGCGTCCGTCCGTCCGGCAGGTACCACCAGCTCTGGTTGGCCTCGGCGGCCCGGTAGGCGGCCAGAACCCCCTGCTTCCAGCCGCGGAAATCCGCGTGCTCCTCAAGCTTCCGCTCGGCCCGGAGGTGATCGAGGATCTCGCCGTCGGCGGGACGGCTGTCGAGGAAGGCCTGATCGAGGTCCCAGAGCTGGCGGTAGGCGGCGTTGTGGAAGATCAGCCGCTGCGACACGTCGAACATCGCCACGGCGGTCGGCAATTGGTCGAGGGTGCGGACGTTGGCGTTCATCTGGCGCTGCAGGTCGGCGCGGACGCTCTCCAACTCGGACACGTCGATGGCGATCCCGACGCGGCCGCTATCCAGGGTGGCCTCGAACACGTCGAGCATCCGCCGGCTGCCGGCGACGACGGCCGAGAGACGCGGGACGCTCCGGGTCAGGCCGGCGGAGCGCGCCGCCTCGTCGCGGATGATCGCCTCGCGGGCCGGACGGTCGAACAGCTCGATGCCGCCATCCAGTGCCGCCTCGCGGGTCTCGGCCTCGACGGCCGCCACGTAGGCGGCGTTGACCCAGCTCAGGCCGCCCTCGCGGTTGCGCCGCCAGACCGGCTGCGGGATCGCGTCGAGCAGGCCGGCCAGGGCCGAGAGGCCGCGGCGGGTCTCGTCCAGGGTCGCGCGCAGGTCGGCGATCTCGCAGCGCTCCTGGCTGGTTTCGCGCAGGCGCAGGAGTGCGCGGCCGGCGACCGCCTGCCCGTGGGCGTCGATGCTGCGCCCGGTCTGGGTGCGCAGGCTGAGGGTGAAGCTCGTGCCGCGTGCCCGCAGGGTCTCGACCGCGGCCTCGACCGCGGCGGCATCCGAGGCGACCAACCAGGTGCCGAAGGCCAGCACCCGCCGGGCATAGCCCGAGGTCGGCCGCTCGCCATAGATCGCCAGGCTGATATCGCCCTCGACCACCGGCTCGCTGCGCCGATCCCAGGTGACGATGATCTGGCGCTCGGCGTTGAGTAGCATCTCGGCGCGGTCATGGGCGCCGCGCAGCACGTCGAGGGCGCCGGCGAGTTCGCGCTCCCGGCGGGTCCAGCGCCCGCGCTCGTAGAGGTGGAGCAGCGACAGGATCACCGCGAAGGCGACCAAGCCGCCGAAGATCGCCAGGGCGGCGACGCTGTGCATCTCGCGCGGCGCATGCGCGGCGGCAGTCTCGGGCAGTTCGGCGAGCGCAGCGCTCGCCGCGGTCAATGTGAGCGTACCCACGCAAATTCGAACGTGCGCGGCACGACCGACACCCATGATAGCCCTGCCCCCACCCTGACGATCCGAACGCGCGTGCAACCGCACGGCGCAGAACGCACCGTTCCCGCAGCTGATTCTCTCGAACCGTCGCGGACCCACCGATCAAAGATTCGCCCGCACCTTACCGTGCGGCGGAATCGACCCGTAAGGGGAACGAAGCGTGGCTATACGCCTGCCGCTCACAATCATCCGTTAACGACACTTAGAAGACACAGTGCGGTTGCGCCAAACCGGCTTGACAAACGAAAGGGCCCGACGCAGTGCGCCGGGCCCTCTTGTCTAGGTCGTTGGCTAAGCCAGGACCGTACCGGTCGCAATCGCGCCGGTCGGGACTTCAACCCCCAGTTCGACGCGGGCGCCGAACCGGGGCGGTTACCGGCTCAGTAGCGGTAATGCTCGGACTTGAACGGGCCGGACTCGGAGACGCCGATATAGGCGGCCTGATCGGGGCGCAGCTTCGAGAGCTTCACGCCGATTTTCTCCAGGTGCAGGGCGGCGACCTTCTCGTCGAGGGTCTTGGGCAGGGTGTAGACCTGCTTCTGGTACTTGCCCGGGTTGGTCCAGAGCTCGATCTGGGCCAGCGTCTGGTTGGTGAACGAGGCCGACATCACAAAGGACGGGTGGCCCGTGGCGTTGCCGAGGTTCACCAGGCGGCCCTCCGACAGGAGGATGATGCGGTGGCCGTCCGCGAAGGTGATCTCGTCCACCTGCGGCTTGATGTTCGACCACTTGAGGTTCTTCAGGCCGGCGACCTGAATCTCATTGTCGAAGTGGCCGATGTTGCAGACGATCGCCCGGTCCTTCATCGACCGCATGTGGTCGAGGGTGATGATGTCCTTGTTGCCCGTGGCGGTGACGAAGATGTCGGCGCGCGGGGCGGCATCCTCCATGGTCACGACCTCGTAGCCCTCCATGGCGGCCTGGAGCGCGCAGATCGGGTCGATCTCCGACACGAGCACGCGGCAACCGGCGTTGCGGAGCGACGCGGCCGAGCCCTTGCCGACGTCGCCGAAGCCCGCGACCATGGCGACCTTGCCGGCCATCATCACGTCGGTGCCGCGGCGGATGCCGTCGACCAGCGACTCCTTGCAGCCGTAGAGGTTGTCGAACTTCGACTTGGTGACCGAGTCGTTCACGTTGATCGCCGGGAAGAGCAGCTTGCCCTCCTTGGCGAGCACGTACAGGCGGTGGACGCCCGTGGTGGTCTCCTCGGAGACGCCCTTGATGCTGTCGGCGAGGCCGGCGAACCAGCCCTTCGGCTTCTGGCTGAGCTTCTTCTTGAGCAGCGCGAAGAAGACCTCTTCCTCCTCGCTCTCGGGCTTGTCGAGGAAGGCGGTGTCGCCGTTCTCGGCGCGCAGGCCCAGATGGACGAACATGGTGGCGTCGCCGCCGTCGTCGAGGATCATGTTCGGCACGCCGCCGTCATGCCAGTCGAACAGGCGCGAGGTGTAGTCCCAGTACTCCTCCAAGGTCTCGCCCTTGACGGCGAAGACCGGGACGCCAGCGGCCGCGATGGCGGCGGCGGCGTGGTCCTGGGTCGAGTAGATGTTGCAGGAGACCCAGCGGATGTCGGCGCCGAGCGCCTTCAGGGTCTCGATCAGCACGGCGGTCTGGATCGTCATGTGGAGCGAGCCGGCGATCTTGGCGCCCTTCAGGGGCTGCGCGGCGCCGTACTCCTCGCGGACCGCCATCAGGCCCGGCATCTCCGTCTCGGCGATCGAGATCTCCTTGCGGCCGTAATCGGCCAGCCCGATGTCCTTGACGATATAATCCTTGGCCATGAGTCGGCGGCTCCGTGTGTTCGCGTTGCGGTTCGGGGCCAGCCCGTACCACTTCGCGGCATACGAAGCAATCAAGACATAAACATGTCTTTATGCGTTCCAAGCTGCGGGGCGGGCCCAGGCAGCGCCCCGCTCCCCTAGATTTCGATCTCGGTGCCGACCTCGACCACCTGCCGCGTCGGCACGCCGAAGAAGGCGCCGGTGCGCTCGGCGTTGCGCTGCATGAAGGCGAACAGGTTCTCCCGCCAGGGCGCCATGCCGCGCTTGTCGTTCTTGGGGATGATGGTCTCGTGGCCGACGAACACGGTCATGTCCTCGATGACGTTCGCCGGCAGGTGGCGGGCGGTGACTGCGCAGGCCAGCCCCTCCGGGATCGAGGCCTCCTCCATGAAGCCGTAGCGCAGGATCACCCGGTAGAAGTCCGGCGCCAGGATCGTCACGTGGGCGCGCTGCTCCACCGGGACCGTGGGGGTCTCCTCGTAGAGGGCGGTGATGATCAGGATCCGCTCCATCAGGGCGCGGTTGCGCTCGACGAAGCGCGAGAGGTGGAGCGGGATCCCGTGCTCGGCCGCCGACAGGAACGCCGCGGTGCCGGGCAGGCGCAGCAGGTCGCGGTGCTGGAGCCCGGCCAGGAAGGCGTCCTCCGGCAGCCGCAGTGCGACCCGCGCCTCCTCGACCAGCTCGTTGCCCTTCTTCCAGGTCAGCATCATCAGCGCGACGAGGCCGGCGAGCACCAGGGGAAACCAGCCGCCTTCCAGGATCTTCACGCTGTTGGCCGCGAAGAACACGGTATCGATGGCGAGGAACAGGCCGTTGACCGCGAAGACCAGGATCGGGTTGTAGCCCCAGCGCAGCGCGATCAGCGCCGCGAGCAGGGTGGTGATGGCCATCAGCATCGAGACCGCGATGCCGTAGGCGCCGGCCAGCGCGTCGGAGGAGCCGAACATCACCACCGCCACCAGGGTCGCGGCGGCGAGCAGCCAGTTCACCATCGGCACGTAGATCTGGCCGCGCTCCTCCTTGGCCGTCTGGACGATGCGCATCGCCGGCAGGAAGCCGAGCTGGACCGATTGCTGGGTCAGGGAGAACACGCCGGAGATGATCGCCTGCGAGGCGATGATCGTCGCGAGCGTCGCCAGCGCGATCAGCGGGTAGTGGCCCCAATCCGGGCAGAGCCGGAAGAACGGGTTCTCGATCGCGTCGGGCGAGGCGAGCAGCAGGGCGCCCTGCCCGAAATAGTTGAGCACCAGCGCCGGCAGCACCAGGACGAACCACGCCACCCGGATCGGCATCGCGCCGAAATGGCCGAGATCGGCGTACATCGCCTCGCCGCCGGTCACCGCCAGGAAGGCTGCGCCCAGCATGGCGAAGCTCACGTGCCAGCCGGCATGCAGCATGAACTCGACGGCGCGCAGCGGGTTCAGCGCCGCCAGGATCTCCGGCTTGTCGAGGATGCCCGCGACCCCGAGGGCCGCCAGCACCACGAACCACACCAGCATCACCGGGCCGAACACCCGGCCGATCGCCGCCACGCCCTTGTGCTGGACGGCGAACAGCGCGACCAGGATCGCGATGGTGATCGGCACGACGAAGTGCCCGAGAGTCGGCGCGTCGACCTTCAGCCCCTCGATGGCGGACAGCACCGAGATCGCCGGGGTGATCGCGCCGTCGCCGTAGAGCAGGGCCGCGCCGATCAGCCCGACCACCAGCAGCGCTGCCTTCCAGGTGCCGTGCCGGGCCTGCCGGGCGCCGAGCAGGGCCAGCATGGCGACGATGCCGCCCTCGCCCTTGTTGTCGGCGCGCAGGATCAGCACCGCGTATTTCAGCGACACGATCAGGATCAGCGACCACAGGATCAGCGACACCGCGCCGGTGGCGGCTTCGGGCACGGAGGCACCGCCCGCGGTGGCGGCCTTCACGGCTTCCTTGAAGGCGTAGAGCGGGCTGGTGCCGATATCGCCGTAGACGACGCCGAGTGCGCCGAAGATCAGCGTCGGCTTGAGCCGGCCCTTCTCGGACGCGGCGTCGTCGCCGGCACCGGCCGGGGAACCCGGAGCCGCCGCGGGGGCAAGGGACTGACTCAACACACGGCTCCCGCGGGATCGGACTCACCGCCCTGGCGGCACAGGTAGAGCGCCGTTCGTCTCAGTGGAAGCCGACGCGGCCGGATCCGCTTGTTATCGAAGGGTGCGCCATCGACCCTCACGTCATTGCGAGCGCAGCGAAGCAACCCAGCGTGGCGCGCGGTTTCCAATCGTAGCGGATCCCTGGGTTGCTTCGCTGCGCTCGCAATGACGGTGTGGGATATTGGGCGAGTCGATCAGACCGACGCCGTGTTGAGACCCGCGCCCCGGTCACACCAGATCGGCCAACGCCTCCGGGCAGGCCTCGCCGCGCCGCAGGCCGAACACCGGCACGCCGGCATGGCGGGCGATCGACGCGGCGACGGTGGCGAGCGGCGCCGGCGCGCCCTCGCTCTCGCTCACCGCGATGGCGAGGAGCGGGATGCCGTGCAGGCGCAAGGTCTCGCGGGCGGTGAGCGCGTGGCTGATCGCCCCGAGATAGCTGCCGGAGACGAGGAGCGTCGGCACGTCGAGCGCCTTGAGCCAGTCGAGCCCGGTCGCAGCCTCGGTGATCGGGCTCATGAGCCCGCCGACGCCCTCGACGATCAGGGTCCCCTCGGTGCGGGCGACCTGCGCCCGGCACCAGCCGACGAGGTCGGCCAGCGCCAGGGACCGGCCTTCCAGCACGGCGGCCTGATCGGGGGCGAGCGGGGCCGCAAACCGCCAGGGCGAGCAGGCCTCGACCGTGTCGTCCTCGACGGCGAGGCCCTGCGCGTCGAGCAGCCGGGCGGTGTCGCTCTCCGCGAAGGCCGGGTCGTTCAGCGGCGGCACGCCGCTCGCGAGCGGCTTCAGCGTCCGCACCGGCCGTCCCTGCCCCCGCAGGCGCCGGGTCAGCGCCGCGGTGACGTAGGTCTTGCCGATCTCGGTTCCGGCGCCGGCGACGAAGACCGTGCGGGCGGCCATCCCGAAGGCCGCCTCAGGCCTGGAAGGTGCCGTGGCAGTGCTTGTACTTCTTGCCCGAGCCGCAGGGGCACGGCTCGTTGCGCCCGACCCGGCCCCAGGTGGCGGAATCGTTGGGGTCGCGCTCCAGCACGGCGCCGTCCACCGACAGGCCCTGCGCGGCGTAGCCGTAGGCCGGACCGCCGCCGCCATCGCTGCCCGAGCCGCGCCCCTCGTAATCCATCTCGTTCTCGCCGGTGACCGGATCGAGATGCTGAGCGAACATCTGCGGCAGCTCCGGCGGGCCGCCCGGGAAGGCCTGCTGCTGGTCGGGCTGCTGGTGGACGATCTCGACGCGGGAGAGCTGCGCCGTCACCTGCTCGCGCAGGGCCGTGACCAGGTTGTTGAACAGGTCGAACGCCTCGGACTTGTACTCGTTGAGCGGGTCGCGCTGAGCGAAGCCGCGCCAGCCGATCACCTGCCGCAGGTGGTCGAGGGTCACGAGGTGCTCGCGCCACAGGTGGTCCAGGGTCTGAAGCAGGACCTGCTTCTCGATATAGGCGGTGATCTCGGTGCCGTTCTTCTCGGCCCGCTCGGCATAGGCGGTCTCGGCGGCCTTGAGCAGGCGCTCGCGCATCTCCTCGTCGGCGATGCCCTCCTCCTTGGCCCAATCCTCCACCGGCGCGTCGAGGTTGAGCACTTCCCGGACCTGCTCGCGTAAGGCCGCGACGTCCCACTGCTCGGCATAGGCGTTCTGCGGGATGTAGCGGGCGACGAGGTCGTCGATCACGCCCTCGCGCATCTCGTCCACGGTCTCGCGTACGCTCTCCTGGGCCATGAAGTCCCGGCGCTGCTCGAACACGACCTTGCGCTGGTCGTTCATGACGTTGTCGTACTTCAGCACGTTCTTGCGCATGTCGAAGTTGCGCGCTTCGACCTTCTGCTGCGCCTTCTCGATCGCCTTGTTGATCCAGGGGTGGATGATCGCCTCGCCCTGCTCCAGGCCGAGCTTCTGCAGCATCCCGTCCATGCGGTCGGAGCCGAAGATCCGCATCAGGTCGTCCTGAAGCGACAGGTAGAACTTCGAGCGGCCGGGATCGCCCTGGCGGCCGGAGCGGCCGCGGAGCTGGTTGTCGATGCGCCGGGATTCGTGGCGCTCGGTGCCGATGATGTAGAGGCCGCCCGGCAGGGCCTTCTTGCGGCCGGCTTCCGGGTCCGCCGGCTCGCCCGAGGCCAGCACCTTGGCGCGGTTGTCGGCGATTTCGGCCTTGATCGCCTCGATGGCGGCGTCGCGCTCCGGCCCGTCCGGGAGCTGGCTCAGCTCCTTCTCGATCCGCATCTCGAGATTGCCGCCGAGTTTGATGTCGGTGCCGCGGCCGGCCATGTTGGTGGCGATGGTGATCGCGCCGGGTACTCCCGCCTCGGCCACGATATAGGCCTCCTGCTCGTGGAAGCGGGCGTTCAGCACGGCGAAGCGCTTGGTGACCCGGCCCTCGCGGGCGGCCTTGTAGACGTCGGTGAGCGCGTTCGGATCGGAATAGTCGAGCAGGGTGTAGCCGGCCTTCTTCAGCATCTCGGCCAGGTGCTCGGATTTCTCGATCGAGCCGGTGCCGACCAGGATTGGCTGGTGGCGGCTATGCGCCTTGTCGATCTCCGCGATGATGCCGTCGTACTTCTCGCCGACGGTGCGGTAGACCTCGTCGTCCTCGTCGACGCGCTCGACCTCCTTGTTGGTCGGGATATCGACCACGTCGAGCTTGTAGATCTCGGCGAACTCGTCGGCCTCGGTGGAGGCCGTGCCGGTCATGCCCGCCAGTTTGTTGTAAAGGCGGAAATAATTCTGGAAGGTGATCGAGGCGAGCGTCTGGTTCTCGGGCTGGATCGTCACCCGCTCCTTGGCCTCGAGCGCCTGGTGCAGGCCTTCCGAGTAGCGCCGGCCCTGCATCATGCGGCCGGTGAACTCGTCGATGATCACCACCTCGTCGTTCTTGACGATGTAATCCTTGTCCCGGGTGAACAGGGTGTGGGCGCGCAGGGCCTGGTTCACGTGGTGGACCAGGCTGACGTTGTGGGCGTCGTAGAGGTCGCCGTCCTTGAGCAGGCCGACTTCGCGTAGGGTCTCCTCCACGAACTCGTTACCGGACTCGGTGAGCGAGACCGTGCGCTGCTTCTCGTCGAGGTCGTAATGCTCGCGCACCAGCCGGGGCAGGATCGCGTCGACCGACACGTACAGCTCGGACCGGTCGTCCACCGGACCCGAGATGATCAGCGGCGTGCGCGCCTCGTCGATCAGGATCGAGTCGACCTCGTCGACGATCGCGAAGTTGTGTCCGCGCTGCGCGAGCTGCGACAGCTCGTACTTCATGTTGTCGCGGAGATAGTCGAACCCGTACTCGTTGTTGGTGCCGTAGGTGATGTCGCAGGCATAGGCCGCCTTGCGCTGCTCGTCGTCGAGCCCGTGCACGATGGTGCCGACGGACAGCCCCAGGAACCGGTAGAGCTGGCCCATCCACTCCGCGTCGCGGGCGGCGAGGTAGTCGTTCACCGTGACGACGTGGACGCCCTTGCCCTCCAGGGCGTTCAGGTAGACCGGCAGGGTCGCCACCAGGGTCTTGCCCTCACCGGTCTTCATCTCGGCGATGGCGCCCTCGTGCAGGACCATGCCGCCGATCAGCTGCACGTCGAAATGGCGCTGGCCGAAGACGCGCTTGGCCGCCTCCCGCACCGTGGCGAAGGCCGGGACCAGGATGTCGTCGAGGCTCTTGCCGGCGGCGAGTTCCGCCTTCAGCATGTCGGTCCGCGCCCGCAGCGCGTCGTCCGACAGGGCCTGGATCTCCGGTTCCAGCGCGTTGATCAACGCCACGCGCGGGCGATAGCCCTTGACGCGCCGGTCGTTGGAGGAGCCGAAAATCTTCTTGGCGATGGAGCCGAGCATCGTTGACCTGCGGACGCGCGAGCCCGCCCACGGGTGAGCGTGGCGGGCCGGCCTTGGCGGAGTTGGCCGGGCTTATAGAGGTAAACATCGGCCGGCGCACCTGAAAGAGGCGGCCTCCGATCCGTCGGGGGTTCGGGCCGGTGAAACGGCAGCGCTTGCCTTCTCGGGCGACCCGCGCCACCTGTGCCGCGGCCCGCCGCCCGGCCTCAACGGGGCGGCGCCGAGACGTTAGCCGAGGACCACGCCAGCATGCCGAACCCCGCCCTCCTCCGGCGCGCGAGCGCGCTCGCCCTGATGCTCGCGATGCCCGGGATCGCGCTGGCGCAGGCCCCCCAGGCGGCGCCGGCCCCGGCCCAGACCGCGACGCCGGCGGCGAACACCGCCCCCCCGAGCCCCGATACGGTGGTGGCGAGCGTCAACGGCAAGCCGATCACGCAGGGCGACCTCGCCATCGCGTCCGACGACCCGGCCCTGTCGCTCCCGGGGGTGGACGAGGCGCAGAAGAAGTCCCTGCTGGTGGATTACATGGTCGACCTGCGGGTCGGCGCGCAGGCCGCCGAGGCCGCCAAGATCGGCGACTCGCCCGAGTTCAAGCGCAAGCTCGCCTATTTCCGCGATAAGCTCCTGCTCGACGACTACCTGGAGCAGGAGGCCAAGCGCGCGGTGACGCCCGAGGCCGAGCACGCGATCTTCGACCAGACCGTCAAGCTGATGAAGCCAGAAGAGGAGGTGCACGCGCGCCATATCCTCGTGGACAACGAGGGCGACGCGAAGAAGATCGCGGCCCGGATCAAGGGCGGCGAGGATTTCGCCAAGGTCGCGGCCGAGACTTCGAAGGATCCCGGCTCCAAGGCCGAGGGCGGCGATCTCGGCTGGTTCACCAAGGAGCGGATGGTCCCGGATTTCGCCAACGCCGCCTTCGCGATGAAGCCCGGCCAGGTGTCCGACCCGGTCAAGAGCCAGTTCGGCTGGCACGTGATCAAGGTCGAGGAGAAGCGCACCAAGCCGCAGCCGACCTTCGACGAGCTGAAGGAGCAGATCGACCAGCACCTCGTCCGCAAGGCCCAGCAGGACCTGATCCTGAAGCTGCGCGCCGAGGCCAAGATCGACCGCACCGACGCGGCGCCCGCTGCGGCTCAGCCGGCGCCGGAGACGAAGAAGCCGTGATCGGGTAGGGACGAATTTCCCAACCGCGACCTCATCCTGAGGTGCGTTCGCGCAGCGGACGCCTCGAAGGAGCCCTCCAGATGTCTCAGCGACTTCTGGAAGCCTCCTTCGAGGCTGCTTCGCAGCACCTCAGGATGAGGGTGTGGGTTGGAAGAGGCGTCAAAATCCAAGGTTGTTCGACGTGAGCCTCGGGTCGGCCCGCTTCACGACCCTTCTCAGCCTCTCAATACGGCCGGTCGGGATGCAGGTACGCCGAGCTTGCGGGGGCCGCCGGTGCCGTGACGCCGAGGGTGGCGAGTTCGGCCGTGCGGCGGCCTTCGGCGATCCGATCGAGCACCGCGATCAGCAGCCAGGGACATGCGATCCCGATGAAGAACGCCATGTGATCCTCCGACGCCGGATCTGAGAATTGTCCAGCTTCGGACGATGATAGGCCGGCCGGGGCCGTCCGCAAGCGGCGCGCCGGCGGTTTTGCGTCAGAGCCAGCCCTGAAGCTCGCGGCGCACCACGTGCTCGATGACTTTCATGCCGAGATCGGAATCGTTCAGGCACGGGATGTAGGCGAAGCGCTCGCCGCCGTTGCCCTCGAAATAATGGCGGTTCTCGCCATCGAGTTCTTCCAGCGTCTCCAGGCAATCGGCCGTGAAGCCCGGGGCGACAATCGCCATGCGCTTGACGCCGGATTTCGCCAGCTCCGTCACGGTCTCGTCGGTGTAGGGCTTGAGCCATTCCTCGTTGCCGAAGCGTGATTGGAACGTCACCCGCATCCGCTCCGGCGACATCCCCAGCGCCTCACGGATCAGGCGCCCGGTCTTGTGGCACTGGCAATGGTAAGGATCGCCCTTGAGCAGGTAGCTGCGCGGCACGCCGTGGAACGAGGTCAGGATCACCTCGGGCTCGAAGTCGAGCTTGGCCAGGCCCTGGCGGATCGAATCGGCCATGGCGGCGATGTAGACCGGGTCGTCGTGATAGGGCGGCGACACGCGCACGGTCGGCTGCCAGCGCATGTCCATGAGCGCGCGGAACGCCTGGTCGCAGGCGGTGGCCGAGGTGGCCGCCGCGTATTGCGGATAGAGCGGCACCAGCAGGATCCGGTCGCAGCCCTGGTCGAGCAGCGCCTGGAGCCGGTCGGCGACCTCCGGCTTGCCGTAGCGCATCGCCCAGTCGACCACGACGGAATCGCCCATCGCGGCCTGCAGGCGCTCGCTCTGGCCGCGGGTGGTGGTCTTGAGCGGGCCTTCGTTGCGGTCGGTGTTCCAGACGCTGGCGTAGTCGCGGCCCTTCGGCCCCGGGCGCTTGGTCAGGATGATCAGGTTGAGCAGCGGCCACCAGATCAGCCGGGGCACCTCGATGACCCGCCGGTCCGACAGGAATTCCTTGAGATAGCGCCGCATCGGCCAGTAGCTGGTGCCCTCGGGCGTGCCGAGGTTCATCAGCAGGACGCCGACGCGGCCCCAGGCCACCTTCGGGTGGTCGGCCGGGAAGCCGCCTGCGGCGGGGACCAGGGTTGCGAGGGGCCGGCCTTCCGCCAGCGCGGCGGGTTCGACGCGTTCGTTCATGGCAGCGTTCCGGCGCCGCGCGCCGAGTCCTTCTTCTGGCTTCAGATACCCAGCAGCCGGCGCACGCGCTTGGGCCGGAGGCTTCCCGGTGTCAGGTGCAATCCCATGTAGGGTGCCGCGCCGCCCAGCGAAGGCCGGCTGCGACATGCTGCACCGGGCGGCCCATGCGTGGTCGACCGTTCCTCCCTAGCCACCGTGGCCCCGCCCCGCAACCGCGAGATCCGATGTCCGACACGCCCGTGGCCGCCGCACTGGCCGCCTTCCGCGCCTCCGGATCGCCGTGGCTGGCGCTGCCGTTCTTCACCGGCGGGGCGGCCGACGCGGTCGCGGCCCGGGTCGATGCCCGGATCGCCGAAGGCGCCCGCGTCCTGCCGGCGCCCGCCGACATTTTCCGGGCGCTCACCGAGACGCCGCTGCCGGCGGTGCGCGCGGTCATCCTTGGGCAGGACCCCTACCCAACCCCGGGCGACGCCAACGGCCTCGCCTTCTCGTATGTGGGCGCGGGCCGGCTGCCGGCCTCCCTGCGGGTGATCCTGGGGGAGGCCGGCTCCGAGCGATCCGCCGGCGGCGACCTGACGCCCTGGGCGCGGCAGGGCGTGCTGCTGCTCAACAGCGCGCTCACCGTGGAGGCCGGTAAGGCAGGCGCGCATCTGCGCTACGGCTGGTCGGCGCTCACCGACGAGGCCGTCGCCGCCGTCTCGGCCCGGCCGGAGCCGGCCGTTTTCCTGCTCTGGGGCGCCCAGGCCCGCGCTCGGACGGCGCTGATCGATTCGGCCCGGCACGGCGTGTTCGAGAGCGGACACCCCTCCCCGCTCAACCGCGCCCGGGATTTCCCGGGCTCGGACCCGTTCGGACGGGCCAATGGCTGGCTGGCTGAGCGCGGGGTTCCACCGATCGCGTGGCGTCTGGGCTAGGGCGCTCGTCGCCCAAGCGGATGCCGGTTCGGCCTCGGCGCGGGCGTCGGATCAAAAATTCATGGCTGGGGACGATCGCAATGCCACGCGGTCGTGTGGCGACGCGGTGAGGGATGTACCGGTTCGCGCACGCCGCCAGGTCGATCCCACCCATCCCCCTCATCCTGAGGTGCCGAAGCGGAACGGAGGCCTCGAAGGAGCCCTCCAGGGATCGCAGGGGTCTCTGGAGGGCTCCTTCGAGGCACAGCGCTCTTCGATCGCCGGGCACCTCGGATGAAGGGGATGGGTTGGAGGGGCGCTAGTGAAGGCGAGGTGCGCCCCTCCGTCGTGTCCCGTCTTGCGCCGCGATCAGGGGCGGCTCCGTCGATCACTGCGCCGGCTTGACAGTCTCGGCCGGCTTGGCGGGCTCCGCCGAGGGCGGTGCACCGGTGGTCTGTCCGGCCGGCAGCAGGACGTTCTTGGCGACCGCGCCCTCCGGCCCGTACTCGCCGGCCACGGCGATGCAGGCCTGGTCGCGGTTCTGGGCCATCTGATTCGACATCAGCGTGAACATGGTCTGCACCCGGTTGCCGAACGGCCCCCGCGGCTGGACGTCGTCCACCCGCACGTTCTGCTTGGCCAGGAGGCCCTCGAACGCCTCGTTGCCGATCCGGTAGCCGCAGACATTCGAGGCCGCGAAGATGTAGGCGGCGAATTCCAGGGCGCGGGGTGACGGGGCGTTCCGGATCTGCGCCTGCGCCGGAAGGGCCGCGAGGGTCAGGGCGAGGGCGGCGGGGGCGATCTGGCGCATGGGTCGGCGTTTCCTCGGTCGGCGCGACCTCTTCCGGGTCGCCCGTCTCACGCGGGACATAGGCCGCCCCGCGCCGGGGGCCAATGCGACCGAATTCGCCTGCAAATTGCGGTCGGCCGTTCATCATCGATTCGGCATAGGCGCAGTCCCAGCCGTCCGGAGCCGTGAAAAGCGGCCAGTGTTCCGGTGATCTGCGAACGTGAGACAGAGTGTTAACCCGCCCGCGTCACGCCAAGGTCCACCGTTTATCCAGATCCAGGCGGTTCGCAGCGTATGTTTGGCGTGAACTCCACTGTCGCAGACATTCCCGTCCCCACGCCGGTCGCGCGTGATGCCGATCGGCGCCTCCGATCCGGGCTCGCCCTCGCCTCCGGCGACCGGCGCGCCGCCCCGGCGATCTGCCCCAACGGGGTCGCCCACTGGGCCTTCGGCGAAGGCCTGCGCCCCGGCGAGACCGTCGCCCTCCTGGTCCGCGACCTCGCTCAGGCGGAGGCGATGCGCCTCGGCCTGGCCCGGATCGGGGTCCGGGTCGTCGCGCTCGACGGCAGCCGCCGCGGCGAGGCGCTGGCAGACAGCCTCGCTCTCACAGGCGCCACGCTGGTGATCGTCGATACCGCTCTCGCCGACGCCTATGCCGGCGTGATGGGCCGCCTCGCCTCCTATCCGAGCGTGTGGTGGAACGGCCCGGGGGCGGATTTCGCCAGCCTCGATCTGGCTCTGGCTGAGCAGGGCTGAGGTCGGCCTTCTGCACCACGCCACCGGCATGCTAGCCTCCCGGCCATAAACCGGCTCCGCACGATCAAAGGGCCGGAACCGGGAGACGTCGCCATGTCCGCAGCCCTCGCCGCGCCCAGCCCCGCGGACGCCCCCGTCCTGCTGCGCCACGATGCCGACGGTGTCGCCACCCTGACGCTGAACCGTCCGCAGGCGCGCAACGCCCTCTCGATGGCGCTCATGAACGCGCTGCAGGATGCCCTCGACGCGATCCGGGAGGATTCGTCGGTGCGCGTCGTGGTCCTGCGCGGGGCGGGGCCGGCCTTCTGCGCCGGGCACGACCTGAAGGAGATGCGCGCCGATCCCTCCCGGGCGGCGACGGAGGCGGTGTTCCGCACCTGCGCCCGGCTGATGCTGAGCCTCACGCGGCTGCCGCAGCCGGTGATCGCCCAGGTCCACGGCATCGCCACCGCGGCCGGCTGCCAGCTTGTCGCCACCTGCGACCTCGCGCTCTGTACCGAGGAGGCCCGGTTCGCCACGCCGGGCGTGCAGATCGGCCTGTTCTGCTCCACCCCGATGGTCGCCCTGTCGCGGGCGGTGTCGCGCAAGGCCGCCCTGGAGATGCTGCTGGTCGGCGAGCCGATCGACGCGCGGGAGGCGCTGCGGATCGGCCTCGTCAACCGCGTCGTGCCGGCCGCGGAGCTGGAGGGCGCGGTGGCCGCGATGGCGCAAAAAATCGCCGGGAAGGCGCGGCGGGTCGTGGCAATTGGCAAGGCGGCGTTCGGCCGTCAGATCGAGATGGGCCTGGAGGAGGCCTACGGCTACGCCGCCGAGGTCATGACCCGGAACATGTTGATGGCCGACGCCCAGGAGGGCATCGATGCCTTCATCGGCAAGCGGCCCCCGCGCTGGGAGCCTTGAGCGGGCCCCGCGCGATACGACGCAGGCCCCATGCGCCGGGATGCGTAGGTTCCGGGCCCGTCCTGCCCTAGGATAACGGGATGTCCTGTCCTGCCGGGCGCGGCGCCTCCCCACGGAACGGCTGATGAGCAGCATCGACCTGTTCGGACTGACGCTGGCCTTCGTCGGTGCCATGCCGCCGCCCCGGCCGCCGCGTCCGCGGCCGGACCGGGCGACCTGGGCCGCCGCCCTGCTGTTCGGCGGCATCTGCCTCGGCACGGTCGGGCCGATGATCACGATCTGGAGCTTCCACCGCCCCTATGCCGAGGCCAAGGCGCGCTGCATCGCCGATGGCGGCCGGATCCTGTACGCGGCCCTCGACGGCAGCGGCCCCTATCGCTGCGCGCGGCCCGTGGGCGCCGCGGATGCCGGCGCGCAGACGGCCCTGCGGGCGTATTAAATCCGCGCTCCGGCGTTTCCATCGGCTATATCCGGCGCCGTCTGACGCGAACCGGATGCCGAGACCTTGGAAGACGCGCTGTATCGGTGGCTGCAATCCACCGCCCTGTTGCGGGCGGATGTCGCCGCGCTCATCGGCATCACCCTGGCGCTCGGCGTCACCCTGCACGCCCTGCTGCGCAAGCGCCGGGTCAGCGTCGCGGTTGGGTGGATCGGTCTCGCTTGGCTGTCGCCGATCTTCGGCACCGCGCTGTACCTGACCTTCGGCATCAACCGGGTCTCCCGGCGCGCCCGCAAGCTGCGCACAAAACCCTCCGACGCGACGCATCTCCCCGATACCGACGACGCCGTGGTGCCGGAGACCCTCTGGCCCCTCGATCGGGCGATCCGGCGGATCACCGGCCTGCCGGCGTTTGCGGGCAACGACGTGCAGATGTTCCGAAACGGCGATACCGGCTACCCGGCCATGCTGGAGGCGATCCGCGCCGCGACGGCCAGCATCGGCCTGTCGAGCTACATTTTTCGCGACGACGCGACCGGCCGCGAGTTCTGCGATGCCCTGGCCGAGGCGAAGGCCCGGGGCGTCAAGGTCCGGGTCATCATCGACGGGATCGGCGGCGGCTATTTTCGCGCGCCGGTCTATCACCGGCTGACGGCGCTGGGTGTGCCGGCGGCCCTGTTCATGCACTCCGCCCTGCCCTGGCGGATGCCGTTCCTCAACCTGCGCTCGCACAAGAAGCTACTGATCATCGACGGGCGTGTGGCCTTCACGGGCGGCCTCAACATCTCGCAGCCGAACCGCGTCGCGCTGAAGCCCGAGCACCCGATCCGCGACACGCATTTCCGGCTCCGCGGACCGGTGGTCGAGCAACTCGCCGCGGCCTTCGCGGCCGACTGGGCCTTCGTCGACGGCGAGATGCTGGATTCCGCGCCCTGGTTCGCCGACCTGGAACCGGAGGGGACCAGCATCGCCCGGGTCGTCACCTCGGGGCCGGACGCCGACGTGGAGAAGATCGAGCAGGTCGTCCTCCAGGCGCTCGCCTGCGCGCGCCGCACCGTCCGGTTCGTCACCCCCTACTTCCTGCCCGACGAGCTGGTCACCGGCGCCCTCGCCCAGGCCGCGACACGGGGCATCACCGTGGACGTGATCATCCCCCGGGTGAGCGATCACCCGTTCATCGACTGGGCGACGCGGGCCCATCTCGACCCGCTGCTCCGGGCCGGCGTGCGGGTCTGGCTCGACGAGCCGCCCTTCGACCACTCCAAGGCGATGGTGGTGGACGACGTCTGGTGCTTCGTCGGCAGCGCCAACTGGGACATGCGCAGCTTCCGGCTCAATTTCGAGTTGAACGTCGAGATCATCGACCCGGATCTGGCGGCTCAGCTCGACACGTTCATGCGCGGCAAGATGCAGGCGCGTCTCAGCCGGGAGGACCTCGCCGCACGCGCATTGCCGATCCGTTTGCGCGACGCAGGCGTGCGACTGCTGCTGCCATACCTTTGAAGCGCGCGGGGGCGTGTGCCTCCGGCGCCGGCCCGAGATGGACCACGATCGGCCGGTGGTCGGAGGGTCCGCGCGGCAGCACGGCGTGCGCGTGGCAGATCAGGCCGCGGGCGAGGCAGCGGTCGAGCCGGAGCGGCAGCACCTCGACCATGGCGTGGGTCGGCCGGCGGGGGCCGACATCGCGAAAACCCGGGATCATCGCCGGGCCGACGATGTTGTAGTCGCCGAGCACCGCCGCCCGCTGCGGCAGCTCGCCGACGATGCGGCGCAGCTGGCGGCGGTTCAGCATCTGCCCGTGCGACAGGTGGACGTTGGCGATTCCGAACTCGCCGAGATCGAGCACTTGGCAGACCCGGTGCACCAGGGCGCCGGCGGGGAGCGTGATCACCCGCGGCGCGTTCGGGAACGGTTTCGGGCTCCACATGGCGAGCCCGTGGATCCGCCCGGGCAGCGGCGCCCAGGCGTAATGGCCGCCGATCCGGTCGCGCAGGAAGCCGATGCCCCGCGTCGCCTCCTGCATCAGCAGCAGGTCCGGCTTCTCCTGTTCGACCAGGGCGACCACGTCGTCCACCGCCGCGCCGGTGCGGCGCAGCAGGTTCCAGCTCACGATCTTGAACGGCGCGTGCGGGTGGTCCGCCGGCCGGATCGGGAGCGCCGCGGCGAGGCCGGACCGGGCCGGAGGGGTGACGCTGTTCATCGAGCCGGACTCGTACCTCACCGGGCGGTCCCGCCGCCACCGCCGCGCTTCAACGCGCCGGAGGCTTGGGCGTTCGCTCGGGGGTGAAGCCAATCGGCTTTTGTGGAGGGGGGCTGCTTGCGAACCAACAACGTCATAGAAATGGCGCTGCTGCCTTCTCGAAAGCGGTCGTTCGAACCCTTGGGATGGTGCTCTTCTACCCTCCTGATGCCGAGATGGTTGAACGGCGAGCGGTTCGCTCGATTGCATCGGCAATGGCTCGGTACAAGGATGGCGGCAGATCATGGCCCATCCCGGCGATCAACATCATCTCCGCATCCGGGATCGAGGCTGCGGTGTCCTCGCCGCAGGCAGGAGGAAAGAGAGGATCGTCCGTCCCGTGGATGACGAGTGTCGGCGCCGTGATCGCGGCAAGCCGTGAGCGACGGTCGCCAGCTACCCCAACCGCCGCGAGCTGTCGTCCGAACCCACCCGGCGCACGACCTCGCCGAACCTCCTCCCGGAGGAGAGCGCGGAAGCTCTCTTCGTCGAACGGATGAGCAGTGCCAGCAATGCGGCGTCCGAAGGTGACGCCGTGATCGAGGAAGCCCGCCTCGTCCAAGACGGGATCGGGAGCGGGACGCATCATCATCGTCATGGCGTCGGGTTCGGCCGACGGCATGACCGGATTGCCCGTGGCCGACATGATCGAGGTGAGCGAGAGAACGCGGGACGGGTGCTCGCTCGCCAGGATCTGGGCGATCATGCCGCCCATCGAGCGGCCGACGATGTGGGCTCGGCGGATGGACAGGGCATCGAGCAGGCCGAGCGCGTCCGAGGCCATGTCGTCGAGCGCGTAGGCGAGTTCCGGCCGTCGCCCCTCTGCAAGCATTGCGGCCAAGGCCGCGAAATCCATCGCGCCGTGCTCGGTAAAGTGGGTCGAGCGTCCTGTGTCCCGGTTGTCGAACCGCACGACACGATAGCCGCGCGTCACCAACTCGCGGCAGAAGGGGGCGGCCCAGCGGATCATCTGCGTACCGAGCCCCGCGATCAGAAGGATCGTCTCGGCCGCCTCGTCTCCGAAGCTGTCATAAGCCAGGGTGACGCCGTTGGCCGTCAAACGTGCTGGTCTGGGTTCTGTGCTCATATCCGGACAGCCCGAAGCTGCTCTGACCATAGGACAAGACGCTCCTTCATCACCCGGTCGCGGACGTATCCGATCTCTTCAGCATCCAACCGCTCGACGAGCTCGAAGCTGAACGCCTCCGCTCCATGCGCATTCCAAGCAATCTGGAGCGAACGGTGTGTGTTCGTGCCCTGCCGGAGGGTAAACCAGAGGCGGTTCTGGATCTTCGAGAGGTCGGGCGCGCCACCGACCCACACCTCACCGGACGCCACGCAGCGGACGGCGTAGATGCCGCCTTCGACCTCCCGCTTCTTGTAGGCGTTCACAGCCACCTTTCGGTCTTCGGTTCTCATCACATGCCCTCGTAGATCGGCAGCGACGCTATCGAAGGTGATACTTACGCGCAATATCATCCGGGTAAAATTGACGACAGGGGCTTGCTCTGGCTATGACGGTCAGGATGGAGGTGCCATGCCAGAAGACCAAATGAGGACGTTCACCGCGTTTGTGGGCGTGCGGCGCCTCGCCAGCGGTCGCTTGATAGACGTGGCTCTCGCCGTGAAAGCGCAGGCGGCGGAAGAAGGCGATCCGATCTTGACCTTCGACGACAGGTCGGGTGCCGTCATCGACCTCGATCTGCGTGGAACCGAAGCGGAGATCACCGCACGGTTCGCCGAACGCGCGAATGCGGAAGACGCCACGAGCACCGTCGAGAGCCGACCGGATCCCAATGGTGCTCCAAGGAGCCGTGGTCGCCCAAAGCTCGGGGTCATAGCTCGCGAGGTGACGCTGCTTCCCCGTCAGTGGGAGTGGCTTGCCTCCCAGCCGGGCGGTGCATCGCAAGCGTTGAGGCGCCTCGTCGACGAAGCGCGGCGGGTAGATGGTGGGCAAACCCGGATGAAGGCAGCGAGAGAGGCCGCCTACCGCTTCCTCTCAGCGTTGGCGGGCGATCTGCCTGGGTTTGAGGAGGCAATCCGGGCGCTCTTCGCCGGGGATGCCGAAGGCTTTGCCGACCACATGACGGCATGGCCCACGAACATACGAGACCATGCGCTTAAGCTTGCAGCGCTCGCCTGAGCAAACGCCCGGCGGGCGGCTCAAGTCTGCGTTCGAGCACCGTCGGCTTTTCAAGATCCACGTCAGCAAGCTGACATTCCGGAAACCAACCTTCTCAGACATCCCCACGGCCCTGCTGACCGAGTTCAACCCCTCAAGACCGTCACACGCGCCCCGTGCCTGTGCAGCAATGCGCCGTCGGCGCTTGAGGCCGCACGCCCCGGCGGCCTAAGACCCCGGCTCACCGATCGCTCATCGGAGACCGATGTCGGGCTTCAGCTTCATCCACGCGGCGGATCTGCATCTCGGCAGCCCGCTTTCGGGCCTCGCCACCCGCGACGCCGAGCTCGCCCGCCGCCTCGCCACCGCCGGGCGGCAGGCCTTCGAGGATCTGGTCAGCCAGGCGATCGAGCGGCAGGTCGCCTTCGTGGTCGTGGCCGGGGACATCTATGACGGCGACTGGGCCGACAACACGATCGGGCTGTTCTTCGCCCGGCAGGTGGCCCGCCTCGACCGGGCCAGCATCCCGACGATCCTGGTGCGCGGCAACCACGACGCCGAGAGCGTGATCACCCGCTCGATCACCCTGCCGCCCTCGGTGCACGTGTTCCCGGCGGCCCGAGCGGACACGCTGCGCCTCGAATCCCTGCGGGTCGCCGTGCACGGCCGAAGCTTCCAGGCCCGGGCCGTGGAGGAGAACCTGTCGCTGACCTACCCGGCCGCCCTGCCCGGCTGGTTCAACCTCGGCGTGCTCCACACCTCGTGCACCGGCCACGCGGCGCACGAGACCTACGCCCCCTGCTCGGTCGCCGACCTCACCGCCCGGGGCTACGATTACTGGGCGCTGGGCCACATCCACGAGTATGCCGAGCTGTCCCGGGACCCGTGGATCGTGTTCCCCGGCAACATCCAGGGCCGGAGCGTGCGCGAATGCGGCGCGAAGGGCGCGGTCCTGGTGGAGGTCGCCGACGGGCGGGTGACCGGATTGAGCCGCTTGCCCCTCGACCGGGCGCGGTTCGAGCAGGTCTCCGTCGACCTGAGCGAAGCCGCCGACACCCGCGCGGCCCTCGAGAGTGTGGAGACCGTCCTGCGGCCCCTGGCGGAGATCGCGGCCCAGCGCCTCGTGCTGGTCCGGGTGCATCTCGCCGGCACGACCGCGGCCCATGACGCGCTCTCGGCCGACAGAGAAAACGTCACCGCCGAGATCCAGGCCGCCGCCCACCGGCTGCACGAGGATATCTGGCTGGAGCGCCTGAAGATCGAGACCCGCCGGCCCCGCGCGCCGGTCGAGGCCTCCGGGGCGGCGATCGACCCGGCCGCGCTGCTCGCCGATCTCGACCGCGATCCGGATTTCCGCAGCCGGGCCAAGGCCGCGCTCGCCGAGATTGGCGCCCGCATGCCGGCCACAGCCGCCGCGGAGGCCGATCTGGAGGCCGAGTTCGACGCGCTCTGCGCCGAGGCCGAGGCGCTGATCCTGGGCCGCCTCGGCGGCCGGCATTGCTGAGGCGCGCAAAATGCGGCTGATCCGCCTCGCCCTGGAGCGCTACGGCGCCTTCACCGACCGGACCGTGACCTTCCGGCCCGAGGCCCGCCTGCACGTGGTGCTGGGGGCCAACGAGGCCGGCAAGAGCACGGCGCTCGCGGCGGTCACCGACCTGCTGTTCGGCTTCGAGAAGACCACCCGCTACGCCTTCTTGCACGACATGCCGCTGCTGCGCCTCGGCGCCGAGGTCGAGGCCGCTGACGGGCGCCGCCTGGCCTTCCGCCGCCGCAAGGGCAACACCCGGACGCTGATCGACGCCGCCGAGGCGCCGCTGCCCGACGACGCCCTGGCGCCGTTCCTCGGCGGCATCTCCCGCACCGTGTTCTGCCGCGCCTTCGGCCTCGACGCCGGCAGCCTGCGGGCGGGCGGGCGCGAGATGGTCGATGTCGAGGGCGAGGTCGGCGCCAGCCTGTTCGCGGCGGGATCGGGCTTGCGCGGCCTCACCGAATTGCAGACCGCCCTGGACGCCGAGGCCGAGGGCATCTTCGCCCCCCGCCAGGCCAAGCACCGGACCTTCTACCAGGCGCTGGAGCGGCACGAGACCGCCCGCAAGGCGATCCGCGAGAAGGGCCTCCGGTCCGGGGATTGGCGTGCGCTCAACGACGAGATCACGGCCGCCGCCCAGCAGCTCGACACGCTCCGGGCCGAGCGCGAGCGCGTCGCGACCGAGCGCGCCCGGCTGGAACGCCTGAAGCGCGCCCGGCCGATCGTCGCCGAGATCGACGCTCTGGATCACCGCATCGCCGCGGATTCCGGCCTCGCCGAGGCGGATTCCGCCTGGATCGAGCGCCTGGGCGCCGCCCTTGAATGCTGCCGCAAGGCCGAGGCCGAGGCAGCCCGCGCCGAAGCCACCCTCGCCCGGGCGCGGGGCGAGGCCGAGTCCGTGCCGGTGGAGCCGGCCCTGATCCTGCGCGCCGAAGAGATCCTGGCGGCGTTCAGCGGCACCAAGGAATTCGAGAAGGGCGGCACCGACCTGCCCCGGATCGAGGGCGACGCCCACAAGGTCGGGCTCGACCTAGAGCGCCTGCGCGCCCGGATCGGCGCCCCGGACCTCGCTGCCCTGGAGGCCGACCAGCCCACCGACGCCGCCCGGGCCCGGGTCGAGCGGCTGCTCCGCGACGGCCGGACGCTCGCCGCCGCCGAGGACCAGCTCACCCGGGACGCCGCCGCGGCCCGGGCCGAGCGTGATCGGCTGTCCCGGGAGGTCGAGGCCGCCGGCGCCACCCACGATCCGACGCCTTTGCGCGAGGCCCTGAAGCCGCTCGCCAAGCTACACGAGCGCCTTGCCGCCCACGAGGCGCTGGACACCGCGATCCGGCGGGAGACGGCGCTGCTGCGCAACCAGGCGGCGCGCCTGTCGCCGCCGGTGGCCGACACCGCCGCGCTCGCCCGCATGCCCCTGCCCAGCGCCGACACCATCGCGCGCTATCGCGGCCTGCTCGACGGCAAGCGGCGCGAGCAGGAGCGCGCCACCGACCGCAGGGACGCGGCGCGGGCCCAGGCCGACGCCACCCGCACGCGCCTGCGCGAGCGCGAGGCCGGCCGGCCGATCGCCACCCGGGAGCGGCTCGAGTCCGTGCGGGCCGCGCGCGACGCCGCCTTCGCGCCCCTGCGCGACGCCCTCGCGGCCGGCCGGACCACCGAGCCCGGCACGCTGGCCACCTACGAGCGCGCCCTGTTCGAGGCGGATCGCCTCGCCGACGAGCGCGCCACTGACGCCGCACGGGTCGCGGCCCACGCGGCCGATCTCGACCGCCTCGCCGCCGAGGATGCGGCGCTGGCGGCGGCCGAACAGGTGCTCGCCGGGATCGCGGACGAGATCGCCGAGGGCGAGGCCGCCTGGCGCGAGGCCTGGCAGCCCGTCGGCCTCGTCCCCGGGCCCCCGGCCGAGATGGCGGCCTGGCTCGCCGAGACCGAGAGCCTGATCGACGGGGAGCAGCAGCTGGCCGAGCAGCGGATCGAGCGGGACCATCTGAAGGCCCGGATCGAATCCGCCCGAGCGCCGCTCGCCGACCTGTTCACCCGCGCCGGGCTCGATCCGGAGCCGGAGGGCGAGATCGGCCAGGCCCTCGAACGGCTCGAAGCCCGGGTCGCCACCCTGGCGAGCCGCTGGGAGGCCAATCTTGAGACCGGCGGCCGCCTCCGCGCCGCCGCCGCGACGGCGGAGAAGTTGGAGGCCGCCTTGGCCGAGACCGCGTCACGCCGCTCCGCCTGGCAGGCGGACTGGGCGGAGGCGCTGCGTCCCCTCGGTCTGCCCGCCACCGCCCGCCCCGAGGAGGCCGAGGGCGCGCTGGAAGCCTGGCGCACGGTGCCGGACCGGCTGACGGCCCGCGCTGAGTTGCAGCGTCGGGCCGCCGGTCTCCGGCGCGATATGGACGGCTTTCGGAGCAAAGCGTTCGCCCTGGTCGAGGCCCTGGCGCCGGACCTCGCCGACACGCCGCCCACCGGCGCGATCCGCATCCTGCAGGCCCGCCTTGTCGCCGCCCAGGCCCGGGAGGCCCGCCGGGCCGAGCTGGACCGCCGCCTGGAGGAGGCGGAAGCGTCCCTGCGCCACGCCGTCGGCCTGCGCGACGCCGCCCGGACAGACCTGACCCGCCAGGTCGCCGACACCATGCCGGATCTGGCCGGATCGTCGACGGCCGCAGTCGAAGACATATTCGGCCGGCTGAACGCCCGGGAGATGCTCAGGGCCGAGCGCCTGCGGCTGCGCGGCAGCCTCGCGGGCGCCGCCGATGGCCTGCCCGAATCCGAGATCCGCGCCGGCCTCGACGCCCTGCCCCCGGAAGCCGTGGAGGCGGAGCTGGCGCGCCTCGCCATGGAGGCCGAGGAGCAGGCCGAGCGCGGCCAGGTCATCTTCGCCGACCGCGACCGGGCCGAAAGGCGCCGGGCGGAGCTCGAAGGCGGCAGCGGCGCCGAGCTGGCCGCCGCCGAGCGCAAGGCGGCGGAAGCCGACCTCCAGGCCGCGTCCCGCTCCTGGGCGGTGCTGCGGCTCGCCGGCCTGATGCTCGGCCAGGCGGTGGCCCGGCACCGGGCCGGCCAGCAGGACCCCCTGGTGGCCCGCGCCGGTGCCCTGTTCCTGGCCCTCACCGGCGGCGCCTTCACCGGCCTCGCCCAGACCTACGACGAGGCCGACACGCCCAAGCTCGCCGGCCAGCGCGCCGGCGGCGGGCTGGTCGGGATCGAGGCGCTCAGCGAGGGCACCCGCGACCAGCTCTACCTCGCCCTGCGGTTGGCCTACCTGGAAGATTACGCCGGCCGCGCCGAGCCGGCGCCGTTCATCGGCGACGATTTGTTTTCAACGTTTGACGAGGCCCGCACCGGCTACGGCCTCGACGCGCTCGCGGAGATCGGTGCCAGCGTCCAGCCGATCCTGTTCACCCACCACCGCCACGTGGCCGAGATCGCCCGGGATCGGTTGGGGGATGCGGTGGATGTGTTGGAGCTGTAGGAAGCGGTTTTGACCGAAGAGCGCGGCCTTCCGTCAACCTCCTTCGGTACCGCCGTCACAACGGTGGCAGGATAAACCTCTCCGTCATTCCGGGGCGCCGCAGGCGAGCCCGGACCCGGAGGGGCCGCCAAAGGCGGCAATCCAGAACCGCGGACCGTGCAAGTCCTTCAACGGTCGGTGGTTCTGGATCCCGGGCTCCACTGCGTGGCCCCGGGATGACGAGGCGGGTGATCGTGCGGTTTGTGAACCTTCAACTGCTGCGGCAAGGGCGTTTCGTCCCTTGAATGCCCCGCTCCGCTGAAAGAAGGCGCGCTGTCCTCGCGGAGAAAAGGTGCTCGTTGGGTTCCGGCCCTTGCCGTGGTGGACCTCTCAAACCCCCAGATACCGCCCCTCCAGATGCGCCCGGAACGCCGCCGTCCCGAGGGGCGCTCCCGTTGCCCGGACCAACAGATCATCCGTCCCGAGCAGGCTGCCGACCTCGTGGACGTTGGCGCGCAGCCAGGTGCGCAGCGGCGCGAAATCGCCCGCGGCGAGGCAGCCCGGCAGGGCCGGCTCCGCGGTCCGCGCCGCCCGGAACAGCTGGGCCGCGGCGAGCGCGCCCAGGGTGTAGGTCGGGAAATAGCCGAAGGCCCCGCTCGGCCAGTGGATGTCCTGCAGGCAGCCGAGGCGGTCGTCCGGCACGGTGAGGCCGAGGAGGTCGCGCAGGCCGTCGTTGAAGGCGCCGGGCAGATCGGTGACCGCGAGGTCACCCGCGATCATCGCGGTCTCCAGCCGGTAGCGCAGCAGGATATGGGCCGGGTAGGTCGCCTCGTCGGCATCGACCCGGATGAAGCCCGGCCGGACCTGCGTGTTCAGGGCGTGCAGGTTCTCTGGCGACCACTCCGGCCCGGACCGGCCGAACGCCTCGCGGAGCAGCGGCGCCAGGTAGGTGAAGAACTCTCGGCTGCGGCAGGCCTGCATCTCGACGATGAGCGACTGGCTCTCATGCAGGCTCATGCCCCGGGCTGCGCCGACCGGCTGGTGCCGCCAGGCGGCGGGGCGGCCCTGCTCGTAGAGGGCGTGGCCGGTCTCGTGCAGCACGCCCATCAGGGCGCGGCCGAAATCGGCCTCGTCGTAGCGGGTGGTGATGCGCACGTCGTCGGTGGCGCCGCCGCAGAACGGGTGCAGGCTGATGTCGAGCCGGCCGCGGGCGAAGTCGAAGCCCAGCGCGGTCATCAGCTTGAGGCCGAGCGCCCGCTGCGTGCCCGTGTCGAACGGCCCCTTCAGGGGCAGCGGCGCCGGGCGCGAATCCTGGATCGCCCGGGCGCGGGCGATCAGGTCCGGCAGCCAGCTCGTGAGGTCGGCAAACAGCGGGTCGATCACCGCGCGGCGCATGCCGGGATCGTAGCTGTCGAGCAGAGCGTCGTAGGGGTCGAGCCCGAGCGCCGCGCCCTTGGCCTGCCCGATCTCCCGCTGGAGCCGCAGCACCTCGGCGAGATACGGCGCCAGCCGGGCGAAATCGGAGTCCCGCCGCGCCTCGCGCCAGACCATCTCGGACCGGGACACGGCCCGGGAGCTGGCCTCCACGAGATCCCGGGGCACGGCGCCGGCATGCGCCTGGGCCCGCCGCATCTCCCGCAGGTTGGCCGCCGTCCAGGCATCCAGGCCGCCCTGCTGCTCGGCGGCGGCGAGCTCGTCCCGCGCCTCGGGGGCCGTTAGCATCTCGTGGGCCAGCCCGCGCAGGATCGCCAGCTGGTCGCCCCGCGCCTCCGCGGCCCCGTCCGGCATCAGCGTCTGCGCGTCCCAGCCGAGGATCCCGGCCGCGCCTTCCAGGGCCGCGAGGCGGGAGAAGCGCTGTTCGAGGGTCTGGTAGGCGGTCATGCGATCATCCGTTCCGGTCGGTTCGCGATCGTTGCGGCCCCGCGGGATCGTGCCCGCGGAGGACTTATAAGACATATTTCCTATAATATGTCAAGGGCTGGCGTCACCCCGCTTGCAGCATCTCCAGCTCCAGCCAGCGATCCTCCGCCTGCGACAGCTCGGTCTCGGCCTGGGCCAGCATGGCGGTGGCCTTGTCGAACCGGGCGGGGTCGCGGGCGTAGAGGTCGGCATCGTCGAGGATCGTCTTGAGCTGGGCGATCGCCGCCTCCAGCTTCGCGATGCGGGCCGGGAGCGTCTTCAGCTCGTGCTGGTCCTTGAAGCCGAGCTTCGGCTTTCCGGCCGGCTGGGCGGCCGAAGCCGTCCGCTCGCGCGGTTCCTTCTTCGTGGGCGCGACCGTGCGCGCCTCGACCCCCTGCCCGCGCTGGACCAGCATGTCGCTGTAGCCGCCGGCATATTCGACCCAGCGGCCGGCGCCCTCGGAGACCAGCACGCTGCTGGCCACCCGGTCGAGGAAGTCGCGGTCGTGGCTCACCAGGATCAGCGTGCCCTGGTAGTCGCCGAGCATCTCCTGCAGCAGGTCGAGGGTCTCGAGATCGAGGTCGTTGGTCGGCTCGTCCAGCACCAGGAGGTTGGCCGGTTGCGCCAATGCGCGGGCGATCAACAGGCGGTTGCGCTCGCCGCCGGACAGCACCGAGACCGGGGTCCGGGCCTGCTCGGGGGCGAACAAAAAATCCTTGAGGTAGCCGACCACGTGGCGGCTCTGGCCGTTCACCGTGACGCTGTCGCCGCTGCCGCCGGTGAGCACCTCGGTGACAGTCATGCCGGGCTCCAGCGTCGCCCGGGCCTGATCGAGCACCACCGGCATCAGGTTGGTGCCGAGCACGACCTGCCCCGAATCGGGGGCGAGCCGGCCCATCAGCAGGTTGATCAGCGTCGACTTGCCGGCGCCGTTGGCCCCGACGATGCCCAGCCGGTCGCTGCGCATCACCCGCAGGGACAAGCCGTCAACGATGGTCCTCTCGCCGTAGGATTTGCTGATCTCCCGGGCCTCGACCACGAGACTGCCGGAGGATTCGGCATCGGAGGCGTTCATGCTGACGCTGCCCACCGGGCGGCGGACGTCGCGGCGATTCTGGCGCAGCTCGTGCAAGTTGCCGAGGCGGCGGACGTTTCGCTTGCGGCGGGCCGTGACGCCGTAGCGCAGCCAGTGCTCCTCGGCGGCGATCTTGCGGTCGAGCTTGTGCTGGTCCCGCTCCTCCTCTTCGAAGAATGCGTCGCGCCAGGCTTCGAAATTCGAAAAGCCCTGCTCGATTCTTCGCGTCTCTCCGCGATCCAGCCAGATCGTGGCGCGCGATAACGCGGAGAGAAACCGCCGGTCGTGGCTGATCAGGACCATCGCGGCCCGGGTTCCGCGCAGCTCCGCTTCCAGCCACTCGATCGCCGGCAGGTCGAGATGGTTGGTCGGCTCGTCGAGCAGCAGCACGTCGGGCTCGGGGGCGAGCGCCTGGGCCAGCGCCGCGCGCCGCCCCTCGCCGCCCGAGAGCTTTTTCGGATCCTCGGCCCCCGTCATGCCGAGACTTTCCAGCAAGTATCTGGCGCGATGGGCGGATTCGCCCGGCGGCAGGCCGGCCTCGACGAAGTCCAGGGTGTTGGAGAACCCCGAAAAATCCGGCTCCTGCGCGAGGTAGCGGATCGTGGTGCCGGGCTGGACGAACAGCCGTCCCTTGTCCGGCTCGACCAGGCCGGCGGCGATCTTCATGAGCGTTGACTTGCCCGAGCCGTTCCGCCCGACGAGGCAGGTGCGCTCGCCGGGGGAGATGGTCAGGTCGGCGCGGTTGATCAGCGGCGTGCCGCCGAAGGTGAGCGCAACGTCCTGGAGGGTCAGAAGTGGGGGAACGGCCATGCCGGGCTTATGGCAGTGCCAGGCGTCCGGTTCAAACGGCGCCCCCGTCCCTCAGGCAATCGGGTTGGCCAGCCCGGTGGGCGGGCTGATTTCCGGCGGACCCGGATCGTTGACCGGAATCTCCGGCGGCTGAATGCCGGGCGCCTCGGCCGGGGTGTTGCCGGGGATTTCGGGGCCGGGCGGCTGCGTCGGCGCCTGCGGCGGATCGTACGGGGTGTCGGGCGCCGGCGTGGGCTGCGGCGGCACCTCGGGGACTTGGCCCGGATCGGCGAGGGTGAAGTCTGGCATGGTTCTCCTCCAGAGGGCCCGCGGCGCTGTTCCGCGCCGTTCGGGCAGCAACGAGGGCCTGAGGCCGGAGTTCCGGGCCGCTACTTCTTGGTGAGCAGCAGATTGCCTTCCTTGCTCGCCACCTTCTGGATCTTCTCGGCGAACAGGGCGAGCAGGAACGGCAGCTTCACTTCGAGGCGTACGCTCTCGGCGCCGACATCGATCGTGCCGCCGATCTTCTGAGTCATGGCCGAGACGCCGAAATCGAGGCGGTCGCCGGTCCAGGCGAGCTGGTCGACCGTAACGCCGCTCTTGGCCAGGAAGGCTCGCGCCTGGTCGGTACCGTGCTCGAGGCGCCGCTTGGCCTCGTCGCGGCCGAGGTCGTGCGGGATGTCGACGATCAGGGGTTTGGGCATGGGTCGGCTGGATCCGGGCTGCTTTCGCAGCACATGGGGCCTCCCGATGCCGCAGACAACGTCGGGAGGCCGCAGGGCTTCAGGACGTGTTCGACCTGGAAGCCGTCAGCACCGGATGCTCAGTTGAGGACCTGGAGCGAGACGTAGCTCGTGCCGCCCATGCCGAGCGCACGGGCCGAGCCCCGCGAGAGGTCGATGATGCGGCCGTGCACGAACGGGCCGCGATCGTTGATCCGCACCACCACCGAGCGACCGGTCCGGCGGTTCTCGACGCGGACGCGGGTTCCGAACGGCAGGCTGCGATGGGCAGCGGTCAGTCCGTTGGGGTTGAAACGCTCGCCGTTCGCGGTGCGATGGCCGCTCCCGTACCAGGAGGCCGCGCCGCTCTGGGCGGCAGCCGGGAGGGTCGTTCCGACGATGGCAGACAGCATTCCAACGGTGGCCACGAACTTACCGAAACCAGATGTCATTCTTCCCGCATTCCCTTGTTGTTACCGGGGCGGCGCCAGTCGTTTCAGAAATCGACCGGAATATGGCGGGATTTCAAGGCGGGTTCAGGTCACATTTTGGCCTGTTTTTGCCTGGTCATGAAGATGACTTAGGGTTTTACTGCGGGATATTTTCGGTCTCGACTTAATTTGTATCGTCGACTGTCGTGCGCGGTAATCGGCAAGTCGCATCGACGGGCCGCAGGTTGATCCTTAGATCGGCTTATTGTCCCAAGGCTTGCGCCGGGCGTGACCCAGCATCCCGCTGAGGTGGAGGCGGACCCTGCCGGAGGCCGACATGTGTCATTCCGTGCATCGCAAAAGGATTGGGCGCTAAACGACGGTTCGGCGGCCAGTTAAGACGGATCGGCGCAAGAGACGGCACGCGTCAACGCGGTGCGACACACACGCCTCGACTACGGAATGACTGGTTGGGTTCACGGTAGGCAAAAACTGCAGCCCCAGAACGGGACGCCGGCCGGGCAATTTCGACAACGCGACCTTTACCGTGTCCGACGCATGGTCTGCCGGTCAGTCGCGTAACCGGTGTTTGCCATGGCTTCCCCGCGTACCGTGGTTGCCGACGCCGTCGCCCGGAAACAGGTCTCGCGTGCCGGGCGGCCCGCGTCGGCGCCACGGATGGGTCTCGTACCCGTCCAGCGTCCCCTCCCCCTCGACCAAGTGCTGGTCGGGGATTGCATTGCGGCCATGAACGCGCTGCCGGCGTCCAGCGTCGACTGCGTCTTCGCCGACCCGCCCTACAACCTGCAGCTCGGCGATGCCGGCCTGCTGCGTCCGGACCAGAGCCGTGTCGACGCGGTCGACGACGACTGGGACAAGTTCGCGACCTTCGAGGCTTACGACGCCTTCACCCGGGACTGGCTCGCCGCCTGCCGGCGCGTGATGAAGCCGAACGCAACCCTTTGGGTGATCGGGTCGTACCACAACATCTTCCGAGTCGGGAGCGCGTTGCAGGATCTCGGTTACTGGATCCTCAACGACATCGTCTGGCGCAAGGCCAACCCGATGCCGAACTTCCGCGGCAAGCGCTTCACCAACGCTCACGAGACCCTGATCTGGGCCTCGCGCTCGGCGGAGTCGAAGGGCTACACCTTCCATTACGACGCGCTGAAGGGGGGCAACGAAGACCTCCAGATGCGTTCGGACTGGTTCATCCCGCTCTGCACCGGCGAGGAGCGGCTGAAGGATGCGGAGGGCCATAAGGTCCATCCGACCCAGAAGCCCGAGGCCCTGCTCGCCCGGACCCTGATGGCGGCGACCAATCCCGGCGACGTGGTGCTCGATCCGTTCTTCGGCACCGGCACCACCGGCGCCGTCGCCAAGCGCCTCGGCCGCCGGTTCATCGGCATCGAGCGCGAGGCCACCTACGCGAAGGCCGCGATGGAGCGGATCGCCGCCGTCCAGCCGCTGTCGAAGGCCGCCCTCATGGTGGCGCCGACGAAGCGCGCCGAGCCGCGGGTGCCGTTCCTTTCGGTGATCGAGGCCGGGCATATCCGCCCGGGTGAAATCGTCACCGACGAGCGCCGCCGTTTCCGCGCTACGGTGCGTCCGGACGGCCAGCTCGACAACGGCCTGGTGATTGGCTCGATCCACAAGATCGGCGCCCTGGTCCAGGGCCTCCCGGCCTGCAACGGCTGGACCTTCTGGCACGTCGAGCGCTCCGGCAAGCCGGTGGTGATCGACAGTTATCGGGCCGGGCTGCGCCAGGCGATGGCGAACGGCTGAGCCGTCCCCGTATCGGCCATGGGCTCCCAAAGGGCTCAGCCCTTTGGCGGGTGCAGGGCGGAGCCCTGCGAATAGCTTGGGGCTTTGCCCCAAACCCCACCAAAGGGCTCGCCCTTTGGGAACCCGTTACCTTTGCATCTAGCGACGCCGCGCCGCGCTCGGCCGGCGCGTCGGCAGCCGGGCGCGCACCGGGGCCGGCGGCGCCTCGGGCTCGCCATCCAAAAAGTCGTCCGTGTCCGGCGGCGGCTCCGGCGCCGGTTTCGGCCGGGGCTTGGGGACTGCGCGCACGCTCGGCCGCGGCTCCGGATCCTCCATCGTGATCGGCGCCTCCATGGCCGCGAGCAGCGGCATCGGCGGCGGTTCCTTCTTCGGGCGGCCGCGCGGCTTCTTCTCGGGCTCCGGCTTCGGATCGAAGGCGTGGGCCAGCACCTTCCGCATCAGGCCGGGCAGCGGCTCGTCGTCGAGCGCAGCGCGCGGGGTGAAGCGCATTCCCGGGGGCGTCGGGGTCGAGAGCGCGACCCGGGCCGAGAACACGGTCAGCTCCAGCGGGAAATGCGTGAAGCCGTGGCGGACGAGGCCCGGCAGGCGCTTCCATCGGGCGTCGAGGGGCGCGTCCAGCAGGGCCGAAGCCACGTCGTAATCCGGCTCCCAGGCGCTGCCGGGCGGCTCGGCCATGTTCCCCAGAAGTCCTTCGGGCGCGCGCGTCCGCAGCAGCACAGCCTCGTCGCCGCTGCGGATCGCCACGAAGGCCGCGCCGCGGCGGAGCGCCCCTTTCGCCAGCTTGATCTTGCGCGGGAACGTGTCCTGCGTGCCGAGCGCCCGGGCCTGGCAGGGCAGCATCCAGGGGCAGAGCGCGCAGGCCGGGCGCTTGGGCGTGCAGATCGTCGCGCCGAGATCCATGAGTGCCTGGGCGAAATCGCCCGGCCGGTCGGGCGGCACCAGGGCTTGCGTCAGCCGGCGGATCTCCGGGCGGCTGCCGGGTAGCGGCGCTTCCACGGCGAAGACCCGGCTCAGCACCCGCTCGACGTTCCCGTCGACCGCGGCTTCCGCTCGCTCGAACGCGATGGCCGCGATCGCACCGGCCGTGTAGGCGCCGATTCCCGGGAGCTTGCGCAGGCCCTCGGCCGTATCGGGGAAACGGCCCGCGGCGGCGACCGTCTTGGCGCAGGCATGGAGGTTGCGCGCCCGGGAATAGTAGCCGAGCCCGGCCCAGGCCGACATCACCGCCTCCTCGGGGGCTTCGGCCAGCGCGTCGATATCCGGAAAGCGCGTCAGGAAGCGCTCGAAATACGGTCGCACCGCCGCGATCGTGGTCTGCTGGAGCATCACCTCGGAGAGCCAGACCCGGTAGGGATCGGGCACCTCACCGGCGAGCGCGCGCCACGGCAGGACCCGGCGGTGCCGGTCGTACCAGGCGAGCAGGTCGTCGGCGCGTGGTCCGGGACCGGACCCGGAATCCGTGGGTGGGCAGGTCGGCATGGGCCAGGCTGCATAAACGGAGGGGCCGGCCGATCATAGGGCCGTGAAACGTCAGCGCGTGCTCCCTTCGTCAACGAAGCTGCGCTAACCTCGTGCGACTCACGAGATGGGCGAGGCCCGAACCACCATGGCGCGCGTCAAACCGCTGGCCGAGCTGATCGAGAGCTGCATCGGGCCGGCCTTCGCGGCGCAGGGCTTCGCGTCGACCGACATCCTCGCCGCCTGGCCGGAGATCGTCGGCGAGCGGCTGGCGCGCTATTGCCGGCCGTCGAAGCTCGAATGGCCGAAGCGCCGCCGCAAGGATGGCGACACACCCGAATCCGGGACGCTGGTGGTCCGCGTCGAGGGCGTCTTCGCCATCGAGCTCCAGCATCTTGCGCCAGTGGTGATCCAGCGCATCAACGCCCATTACGGTTGGGCCTGCGTCTCCCGCATCGTGCTGCAGCAGGACCGGGTCGGCCGCGGCGGCCGGCCGGCGCCGCGCACCGGAATCGACCCGTCCCGGGCCGTGGAGGTGAAGCGCGCCGTGGCGGCGATCGAGGATGACGGCCTGCGCGCCGCCCTGGACCGGCTCGGGATCGCGGCCGTGGCGACCCGGCCGGAGCGCTGAGCCGCAAGATCCGGCGGCGATTCCGTCGCCTTGCCAGGAGAGCCGCGCCCGCGTACCGAACCGGGACGCCAAGACCGAACTAATCCGGCGGAGCCTGCCCATGACCACGCGACGCGACGCTCTCAAGTTCACCGGCCTCGCGCTCGGCGCCGGCCTCGCCATGCCCTATCTCATGCGCTCCGCCTGGGCGCAGAACGCCGACTTGGCGGCGCTGATGCAGCCCGGCCCGCTCGGCGATGTCTGGCTCGGCCCCGCGGATGCCAAGTGCATGATCATCGAATACGCCTCGATGACCTGCTCGCACTGCGCCGCGTTCCACCGCACCACCTGGCCGGTGCTCAAGGAGCGCTACATCGACACCGGCAAGGTCCGCTTCACCCTGCGCGAATTCCCGCTCGACCCACTGGCGACGGCAGCCTTCATGCTGGCGCGCTGCCAGGGCGATGCCAAGTATTACCCGATCACCGACCTGCTGTTCGACCAGCAGCCGGCCTGGGCCTTCACCCAGAAGCCCGTGGACGCCCTGGAGCAGATGCTGCGGCAGGCCGGCTACACCAAGGACACGTTCGAGGCCTGCCTGAAGGACCAGAAGGTCTACGGCGCGGTCAACGCCGTGAAGCAGCGCGGGCTGGACGTGATGAAGGTCGATTCCACGCCGACCTTCTTCATCAACGGCGAGCGCTACACCGGCGAGATGACGATCGACGGCATGGAGAAGGTGATCAAGCCGATCCTTGGCGCTTGATCGGCTGTGCGGGGCGATGCGCGAAGCACCACGCCCTGGACCGGGCCAAAAGCCGAAATCACCATATCCGTCAAAGGGTTACTATGTATCGGCGTCGCCTTGACACTCAAGATAGGCGAAACTATGGTGCGCCCGCTTGATGGGGGCGTCCAGCCGGTTTCAGATCCTCCCGCCCTGTGAGTTTCAGCCGTGAGCGGCGACGATTCCAGGGACGGGAACGGGACCGAGGGAACGCCGACGGACAGCGAACTCTCCGCGAGGCTCAGACGTCTCGAGACGCAGATCGAACGGAAGCGGCCGCAAGCCGCTCCCGATCCTTCCTTGCGGCCTCGGGGCACCGGGCCCTCCTCGCTTGGTCAGGCCATGACGATCTCCACGGAGTTCGTCGCGGGCGTGATCGCGGGGGGCATTCTCGGCTGGATCGTCGATCATGTCTTCGGGACGAAACCCTGGGGCCTGATCGTCCTTCTGATGCTGGGGTTCGTGGCGGGGATCTACAACGTGATGCGGGTGTCAGGTTTTGCCGGCGCGCGTCCCGGACGAGGCGACCGGCAAGAGCCATAAGGCACGCCGGTCGACAGGGGTTTGAGGCGGCCGAGTGTATCGGCGCGCCGGATCAAGAGGGGCGGAAGCGAGAATGGCGGTCACGATCGACCCGATCGAGCAGTTCGAGCTGAAGCCGCTCGTATCCCTCGGCCATATCGGCCATCAGCAACTCGCGTTCACGCAATCCGCCCTGTACATGTTCGCCGCCGTCGGTGTGATCGCGCTGATCACCGTGGTGGCGACGGCGTCGCGCTCGGTGGTGCCGGGGCGGATGCAGTCTCTGGCCGAAATCTTCTATGAGTTCATCGCCGACACGCTGCACCAGGCCACCGGCGACGGCGGCAAGCGCTTCATGCCGCTGGTGTTCTCGCTGTTCATGTTCGTGCTGATCCTGAACCTGTTCGGGATGATCCCCTACGCCTTCGCTGTGACCAGCCACCTGATCATCACCTTCGGGCTGGCCGCCCTGGTGATCTCGGTCGTGGTGATCTACGGGGTGATGAAGCACGGTACGCACTTCTTCGGGCTGTTCGTGCCGTCGGGCGTGCCGAAGCCGCTGCTGGCGATCCTGGTGCCGATCGAGATCATCTCGTTCGTCTCGCGGCCGATCAGCCTCTCGGTCCGTCTGTTCGCCAACGTGCTCGCCGGCCACATCGCGATGAAGATCTTCGCGTTCTTCGTGGTCCAGCTTCTTCTCGCGGGTGCGTGGAGCGTGCTATCGCCGCTTCCGCTGTTCCTGACGATCGCCCTGACCGCCCTCGAGTTCCTCGTCGCGGCGCTTCAGGCCTACGTCTTCGCGACGCTGACGGCGATCTACCTCAACGACGCGCTCCATCCCGGCCACTAGGCGAACGCCCCGGCCGCCCAGCTTCACCCCGGCCTCCGGACTTGGCCGGCTCCACCCGCCGCGAACGTCACCGCACGTTTCGATCTGAAGAGACCTCAGGAGTTATCATGGATCCCGTCGCTGCGAAGTACATCGGCGCCGGCCTCGCTTGCCTCGGCATGGCGGGTGCGGGCATCGGCCTCGGCAACCTGTTCGGTCAGTTCCTTGCCGGCGCCCTTCGCAACCCCTCCGCGGCCGACGGCCAGCGCGCCACCCTGCTCCTGGGCTTCGCCCTGACCGAGGCGCTGGGCATCTTCTCGCTGCTCATCGCGCTGCTGCTGCTCTTCGCCGTCTGATCGACGCGCTTCGGGGGCCGCGGACGACGCGGCCTCCACCGGGCAGTCCACCGCCCGACCACCAGGTGGGCGCTTCGCGAGCGAGGCGTCCGCCTTCTTCCGTCACCGCGTCGGCGGTGATCCTGCGAACGGTGTCAGTGTAGCGGTCCCATGGCGCAGCCGAATTCCCTCACCACGCCGCCCCCGGGCGCCGACACGCAGATCGTGCCCGGCCATGTCGAGCACACGGAGGCGCATAGCGGCGCCTTCCCACCCTTCGAGACCTCCGGTTTCCTGTCGCAGCTGATCTGGCTCGCGCTGGCCTTCGGTCTCCTCTATTACCTGATGGACAAGGTCGCGCTGCCGCGGATCCAGGCGATCCTGCACGCCCGCGCCGAGCGCCTGCGCGCCGATCTCGACCAGGCCCAGGCGATGAAGACCGAGGCCGACGCCGCCGGCATCGCCTACGAGACCGCGCTCCGCGACGCCCAGGGCAAGGCCCGCGACATCGCTCAGACCACCCGGAACGAGCTGGCGGCCGAGGCCGAGACCAAGCGCAAGGCACTCGAAGCCGAACTGAACGCCAAGCTGTCGTCCGCCGAGGCGACGATCCGCACCCGCACCGAGGCCGCGATGGGCAATGTCCGCAGCATCGCCGGCGAGGCCGCATCGGCGATCGTGGAGCGCCTGACGGGCCAGGCGCCCGATCCGGCGACCCTGAATCGCGCCCTCGACGCCACCGCACACTGAACGGGAACCCACGATGCTGCTCGAAGCCGAATTCTGGGTCGCCGTCGCGTTCGTCATCTTCCTCGGCATCGCCTGGAAGGCCGGCGGCTTCTCGGCCATGACCAAGGGCCTCGACGGCCGCGCCAACCGCGTCCGTCATGAGCTCGACGAGGCCAAGCGCCTGCGCGAGGAGGCCGCCACCGTGCTGGCGGACTTCAAGCGCCGCCGCGCCGAGGCCGAGAAGGAGGCCGAGTCGATCATCGCCGGCGCCCGCGAGGAAGCCAAGCGCGCCGCCGAGGAGGGCCATCGCAAGCTCGACGACTTCCTGGCCCGGCGCACCAAGGCGGCCGAGCTGAAGATCTCGCAGGCCGAGGCCCAAGCCGAGGCCCAGGTTCGCGCCGCCGCCGCAGAGGCTGCCGTGAAGGTCTCGGAGACGATCCTGCGCGAGCGGATGCAGGGCGACGCGGCCCAGGGCCTGATCCGCGCCAGCCTCGGCGAGGTCCGGACCCGCCTCCGGTCCTGATTTTTTCCAAACGTCATCCGGTCTACAAGAAGCCGCCTTCGGGCGGCTTTTTCGTTCGAGCGGCCTTTCGGTAATCGGCCGGCCCCGAGCGCCATCACAATGGAGACTGACGGAGCGGAGCGGTGCCGGTCTCGCGCAATCCCCGTCCTGGGCGCATGCAGCGGAAGCGGAATGCGACCCGGGACCCGGCACGAGACGACGCGCGTTTGAGATCGTCCCTCCCCGCAAGATGTCCGTCAGGCCAAGTGTTCGGCCAGCATGGCTCTGGCCTCCAAGATGACGGATGGCGCGCCAGGGCGCGATGGGACCAGGCAGAACGCGACCTCCGGCAGAGGCGGCAGCCGCGGGTTCCCGGTCAGCGTGACGGCGCCCTCGGGCACAGCGGACGCGTTGAGGCAGGTGATGCCCAGGCCTGCCGCGAGCGCGAGATGCAATCCGCCGATCCCGGAAGCTGAATGCCCGATCGCATACGGGACGTAATGGGCGTCGAGCGTCTTCACGATGAAGCGTTGCAGCGAACAGGTGTCGGGCAAGACGACGAGCGGAAGGATATCCGTCTCTCCCATGCGGAAGGATTGATCGGCAACCCAGAGCAGGGGTTCGCGGCGCAATTGGATGTAATCTTTGCTGTCGTGAATGCTGGATCGATCCCCGGCCAGCAGGGTCATCGAAAGTCCGATATCGAACGATCCTGCCGCGGCCTCCTCTTCGATCCGGGCGCTTTTCTGGATCGAGACATGCATGCGCAGCCGAGGAAACCGCTCGCGCACGCGCCGAAGGATGCCCGGCAAGGCTTGCGGCCGGAAATAGTCCGTGATCGCCAGACGTAGGTCGCCGGCCAGTCGAGCGCCCTGCATGTCCCTGTAAGCAGCGTCGCTCAGGGCGAGCAACTCGCGCGCATGGGCGACGAGGCGCTTGCCCGCTGGCGTCAGGCTCGCACCGGTCTTGCCGCGAACGAGCAGCGGGACGCCGCACATTTTTTCGAGCTTGCGGATCTGTTCGCTGACCGCCGATTGCGAGCGGCACAGGAGCGGCGCGGCCGATGACAGGCTGCCCGTCTCCGCGATCATCACCAGAGCCTTGAGGCGGTCAAGATCGAACAGCTGGGCCATTCATCCATTCGGTAAACCGATGGATGGTATCGTATCTTCCCGCTTTTGTGATCACAAGCCGCGCGGCATGCTGGCTTCGGCCGTAACGCAACAGGTAGGAGTCGAGATGCCCGGTATCACACTGACTGTATCGGGGCAGCCCGATCAACATCTGACCCGTCGCCTCGCCGAGGACATCTCTGCGCTGACCTGTCGTGTCCTCAAGAAAGAGTTGAACCGCACGGCAATGATCGTTCAGTATCAGTCGGATGATCAATGGTTCATCGCAGGACGACCGTTGTCCGAGCTCGGCAAGAAAGCGTTCCGTCTTGAGGTGAAGATCACGGACGAGACGAACACGAAGGCCGAGAAGGCCGATTTCCACAGAGCCGCATTCGACCTCCTTTCGAGCCTCATCGGCAACCTGCACCCGCATTCGAACATCCACATCATCGATAGTCGAGCGGCGGCCTATGGCTATGGCGGTATCACGCAGGAATATCGGCTCCATCGCGCCGAGTCCGACTGAGCGAGCCTCGAGCGCCGCGTAATTCAAGCCGCGAACATCGGCCACCGCCCTGCGTTCACCGGGAGCGAAAAATCCTGGAGACGGCATGGCGGATCGAGCGCGGATCGTGATCATCGGCGGCGGGGTTGCGGGGATCGAGGTGGCGACCAGCCTCGGGCGAGGCGGCAAGGCCGAGGTGGTGCTGGCCGATCGCAGCCTGTCCCACGTCTGGAAGCCGATGCTGCACACCTTCGCGGCCGGCACCGCCCGGCCCGACCGCCAGAAGGTCGATTTCTTCGCACAGGCGCGCCGCAACGGATTCCGGTTCCAGCCGGGCACCCTCATCGGGATCGACCGCCCGGCCCGGCGGGTGCGGCTCGCGGTGGAGGCGGCGCAGGGGCGGCCGGAGGCCGATCTCGGCTACGATCTCCTGGTCCTCGCCATAGGCAGCCGGGCCAACGATTTCGGCACCCCCGGGGTCGCCGAGCATTGCCTGACCATCGACGACCTCACCGAGGCCGAGTCGTTCCACCGACAGTTGCGGCGCCATCTCCTGGCCCGGCTCGACAGCCCGGAGATGCTGGAGATCGCCATCGTCGGCGGCGGCGCCACGGGCGTCGAGCTGGCCGCGGAACTGAAGCACGCGATCAACTTGGCCTCGGCCTACGGCTCCCCCGACCTGCCGCGGCGCCTGCGGCTGACCCTGATCGAGAGCGGCCCGCGCCTCCTGCCGGCCTTCCCCGAGCGGGTCTCCCGGGCGGCCGCTCGCACCTTGTCCGACCTCGCCGTGGAGGTCCGGACCGGCGCCATGGTCACGGGTGCGGACGCGGAGGGCTTCACCCTGAAGGACGGCAGCCGCATCGCCGCCGGGCTCAAGGTCTGGGCGGCCGGGGTCAAGGCGCCGGACGTGCTCGGCTCGGTCGAGGGGCTGGAACACTCGCGCACCGGCCAGCTCGTGGTCGGTCCCGATCTGCGCACGACTCGGGATCCGGCGATCGTCGCCCTCGGGGATTGCGCCAGCCAGGTCGATCCCAAGACAGGCAAGCCGGTCCCCGCCACCGCCCAGGCGGCGCGCCAGCAGGCGCAGCACCTCGCGTCGCACCTCGGGCGTGCGCTCGCCCGGGGCGACACCGCGACGACGGAGCTGCCGCCGTTCCACTATGTCGAGAAGGGCGCCATCGTCTCGCTGGCCGATTTCAACGGCTGGGGCACCCTCGGGCGCTACACGTTCGGTGGCGGCCGGCTGAACGGCCTCTCGGCGCGGCTCACCCACGACCTGTTGTACCGCCAGCACCAGATCGGCCTGTACGGGCCCTTACGCGGAACGATGACCTGGATCCTCGACGACCTCGACCATCTGATCAGTCCGCCCGTAAGCCTGGACTGAGCGTGCTCATCAGTCGGGTCGCTCGCCCTCGACCTCCTTGGTCTCCTCCACCTGCGGCGCGACCTGGCCGTAGTTCAAAACGGCCACCAGGGTGACGCCGCCGATGGTGTTGCCGAGCAGCGTCGGCAGGAAGAAGTGCAGCCCGTAATCCTCCAGCGAGGCGGCACCGGTCACCAGGAGGAAGAAGGCCTCCACCGAGCCGGCGACGATGTGGGCCAGCCCGCAGAGCGAGACCAGCCAGGTCATCAGCATGATCACGAAGGGGGCGGCGCCGCCGGTCGCGGGCAGGAACCAGACCATCAGGGCGATCATCCAGCCGGCGAACACCGCCTTCACGAAGGTGGACCAGAACCCGTGTCCGAGGGCGTCGTGGCTGATCGCGGCGAAGGCTTTGAGCACCGGCGGCTCGAAGGCGCCGGCATGGGCCAGCACCGTGGCGATGGCGAGCGTCCCCAGGATGTTGCCGCACAGGACGATGAACCAGAGCCGCACGACTCGGAACGCGGTCTTCATCGAGCGGTCGTGCAGCAGCGGCAAGATCGGCGTGATGGTGTTCTCGGTGAACAGCTGCTGACGCCCCAGGACCACCACCAGGAAGCCGACCGAATAGCCCATTGTGGTGACGATCTTCACCCAATCGGCCTCGGGCAGATGGCTCTTGAGCACCCCCGGCACGATCAGCGACAGCGCGATGCTCAAGCCTGCCGCGAAGGCGGAAATGAACAGGGCGAAGCCGTGGCGGCGCAATTCCTCGTCGCCGCCGAGCCGTATGACCTCGTGCAGCACGTAGGCGTCGGGCCGGCCGACCTCGGAGACCTCCTTCAGCAGCGCGTCGCGCCGCGCCTCCTTGTCGGCCCGGTCGTTCCGATTCCGAATCATCCGCTCAGCTCCGCGACGCTACCCGACCGGATGATGGGCCTTCAGGCCGAGAGCCGTGCGACCAGAGCCGCGACGGCGTCGCGTGCTTCCGCGAGCGCCTGCGCGTCCCGGCTGCGCACGACGATCCGGTTGCGAAACCCGTCGGGCGTCATCGCCGGGTAGGAGCCGATCGACACGGCCGGACGCGCCTTGGCGATCTCGCCGAGCTCGCCCGCATAGTTCCCTTCGGGCAGACCGGCCGCCTCGATGGTCTCGGAGATCATCGCGGCGCCGCCCTTGAGGGTCGGCGCGATGGCGTCGAGCATGGCCTGCATCACGCTCGGCACGCCGGCCATGACGTGGACGTTGCCGATGCGGAAGCCCGGGGCTTTCGAGACCGCGTTGGGGATCAGGTCGGCGCCGAACGGGATCCGCGCCATGCGCAGGCGGGCCGCGTTCAGATCCTCGGGCTTGTGGCGCTCCAGCAGCATCGCCCGCGCCCGCTCGTCGATGTCGATGCCGACCCCGAAGGCCTCGGCGACGCAATCGGCGGTGATGTCGTCGTGGGTCGGGCCGATGCCGCCGGTGGTGAACAGGTAAGTGTAGCGCGCCCGCAGGGCGTTCACCGCCTCCACGATCATCGCGGCCTCGTCCGGCACCACCCGCACCTCGCGCAGATCGATCCCGGCGGCGGTGAGGAAATCGGCGATGGTGCCGATGTTCTTGTCCTTGGTGCGCCCCGACAGGATCTCGTCGCCGATGACGAGGATCGCGGCCGTGATCGAATCGGAAGGCTGGTCCATGGGACTCTGTGGTCGGAGGGCATGCTAAGGCCGGATCGGGATCCGGCCGATGGTCATCCTGCGCCCATCGGTCTCGCCGCCGCAGCGGTGAACCTTCGGCGGCGGATGATCAGCAGATAGCGCGGCCGCCGGCCCGGACCACACGAACCCGGAGATATCCACCCGATGCTCTTCGCCGCGCCGCTCGCGCCCGGATTGCTGGTGCAGCGCTACAAGCGCTTCCTCGCCGACATCGAGACCGCCGACGGCCTCGTCACCGTGCACTGCCCCAATCCCGGTGCGATGCTGGGCCTCAACCTGCCGGGCCGGCCGGTGCTGCTCTCGCGCTCGAGCAATCCGACCCGCAAGCTGCCGCTGACCTGGGAACTGGTGGAGGCCGACCTGCCGGGCGGCCCGCAATGGGTCGGCATCAACACGATGCGCCCCAACGCACTGGTGGCCGAGGCGTTTCGCGCCGGCGTGATCGATGCGCTCGCCGGCCACGACCTGTTCAAGCCGGAGGTCCGCTACGCCCAGGCCAGCCGCGTCGATTTTTTGGCGAGCGGCGCGGCCACCGGGCCTTGCCATGTCGAGGTCAAGAACTGCCACCTGATGCGCCGGGCCGGCCTCGCGGAATTCCCGGATTGTGTCGCCGCCCGCAGCGCCCGGCACATGCGCGACCTTGCCCAGGTCGTCGCCGAGGGCGGACGTGCGCTGGTGATCATCGTGGTGCAGATGCACGCGGAGGCGTTCGACGTGGCCCGGGACATCGACCCGGCCTTCGACCGGGCGTTCCGCGACGCCCGCGCGGCGGGCGTCGAGGTGCGAGCCTATCGCTGCGCCGTAAGCGCTGCTGGCGTCGCCCTGACGGACGAGATCCCGGTGGTTACGCCGGCCTGATCCAGGCCGTGCACACCGCGACGGGACTGTGTTAGCATCGCAGAGTCACCGCCGCGGTCCCGACGAAGCCCATGGCCGACTCTGCGCAGCTCGAACACCGTCTCTTCGACGCTGCCGCGTTCCGCGCCTTCCTGGAGACGCGCCCATCCGAAGAGCGATGGGAGCTGATCGAGGGCATCCCGATGCAATCGGCCGCGCCGAGGATCGCGCATCAGCGGATCGCGAGCAATTTCGAGCGGCATCTGAATGCCGTTTTGCGCCGCCTGCGGCCGGCCTGGCGCGCCGACCGCGAGATCGGGATCGAGGTCTCCAGCCGGTCGTCGTATCGACCCGAGCCTGAGGTCACGGTGATCGACGCGGAAACCGATACGGAGCGCAGCTTCACCGATCGCTTCTACCTCGTGATGGAAGTGCCCTCGGCCAGCGATCGCGGCCGGGTCCTGGAGAGCAAGCTCCGATTCTACCGCGCCCATCCGCACAACGGCTTCATCGTGGTGGCCGAGCAGGACATGCTGTCGGTGGCTGTCCACGAGCGCCGCGATGCCGGGGCCTGGACCGTCACGACCTACACAGCACCCGACGACCAGCTCGTACTGGGTGATTTCGGCCCGATCTGCAGCCTCGCCGACATCTACGCGGACACGCATCTCGACCCACGCCGCTGACCGGGCTGGCTGAAGGCTACGCCGCCGTAACGGACGCGCTACGCTCGTACATCAGGTTCAGGCGGGAGCGCGAGATCTCGCGATAGCCGAACTTTTCCAGGTGCTTCGGCAGGTCGATCTGCCACTGGCCGGTGCCGTTCTCGATCAGCAGGATGCGCGGGAGCAGCGCGTCCGGCGCCTCGCGCAGGAACGGCTCAAGGATCAGGTCTTCGGCGCCCTCCACGTCGAGCTTGACGGCGTCGACGCGGGTCAGGCCCTCGGCCCGCAGCAAGTCGAGGAGCGTTACCGCCGGCACGGTGATCCGGGCGCCCTCGTTGGTGCCGACGATCCGCAAGCTCGATTCGCCGCGGTTGCGGGGGTCGATGAACAGGGTCAGCTCGCCGGCCTTGTCGGCCACCGCGCAGGCCACCGCCTTCACGGTGTGGAACGGGTTCTGGGCGATGTTGTAAGTCAGGCGCGCGAACACGTCGGGCTGCGGCTCGACCGCGACGATCCGGGCGGCCGGCCCCGAGAACGCCGCCACGCACAGGGCATAGGCGCCGATATTGGCGCCGATATCGAGGAACACGCAATCCTGCGGCAGGCGCTCCTGCAGCAGCGCCCGCTCCTGCGGATCGAAGAATTGCGGCGTGAACAGCACCTTCTTCTCGCAGTTGTTGTTGTAGGGGTGCAGCCGCATCCGCGCGCCGTAGCGGGTCACGTCGAGGGGCTTGCCGCCGAGCCGCGAGATCGCGATCCGGCGCAGGAACAGCGCGAGGCGCCGGCCGTACCAGGATTCGGCCGGGATCCGGTTCGTCCGGCGGGTGATCGCCGCGACGAGGCCGGCCGGTTCGTAGGTGCCGTAGGGCTTAGGATCGGTCATAACCGGGGCGGTGTGCCAGCCGGCGCCCTTCCCCGCAAGCAGATGGATCCGCGTTGCTCCTTTGGGGCGCAGTGGTCTAAGCGTCGCGCTTCGTGAGAGTACCGACACGGCACGGGTTGCGCGGCATGGATCCCTTCGATTCGGACGGCGTGCGGATCGCCTATATCGACGTGCCGCCGGCGGAGGGGGCCGGTACGCCGATCCTGCTGATCCACGGCTTCGCCTCGAACCACGCGGTCAACTGGGTCAACACCCAGTGGGTGCGAGCCCTGACCCAGGCCGGCTACCGGGCGATCGCGCTCGACAATCGCGGCCACGGCGAGAGCGAGAAGCTCTACGATCCGGCGGCCTACAGCTCCGAGGCCATGGCGGGCGATGCGATACGGCTGCTCGACCATCTCGGGATCGAACGCGCGCACGTGATGGGCTACTCGATGGGCGGCCGGATCACCGCCCATATCGCTTTGGACCATGCCGACCGGGTCCGCTCCGCCCTGATCGGCGGCCTCGGCATGCATCTCGTCGAGGGCAAGGGCCTGCGGTCCGGGATCGCCGAAGCCCTCGAAGCGCCCCCCGGCACGCCCGCGCCGAACCCGACCGCTGCGGCGTTCCGGACTTTCGCCGAGCAGACGCGCAGCGACCTGCGGGCGTTGGCCGCCTGCATGCGCGGCTCGCGCCAGACGCTGAGCCGGGCGGAACTCGCCCAGATCGAGGTGCCGGTGCTGGTCTCGGTCGGCACGCTCGACACCGTGGCAGGCTCCGGCCCGGCCCTGGCCGCTCTGATGCCCGATGCCCGCGCTCTGGAGATCGAGGGCAAGGACCACTCCACGGCGGTCGGCGCCAAGCCGCACCGGGACGGGGTGCTGGCCTTCCTCGCCGCGCAGCCCTGAAATCAGCTTTTCAGGCGGTAGCCAGTACGAAAAATATAGGTGACGAGGCCGAGGCAGATCACCAGGAACAGGGCGGTTATCCCGAGGCTGATCGCGATGCTGACATCGGCCTTGCCGAAGAACGCCCAGCGGAAGGCGCTGATCAGGTAGACGACCGGGTTGATCAGGCTGACCGCGTGCCAGAACGGCGGCAGCATGCTGATGGCGTAGAAGCTTCCGCCCAGAAAGGTCAGCGGCGTCACCACGAGCAGCGGCACCAGCTGCAGCTTCTCGAACCCGTCGGCCCAAAGCCCGATGACGAAGCCGAACAGGCTGAACGTGACCGCGGTGAGCAGCAGGAAGCCGATCATCCAGACCGGATGATCGATGCGCAAGGGCACGAACAAGGCCGAGGTCGCCAGGATGATCAGGCCGATCAGGATCGACTTGGAGGCCGCCGCGCCGACGAAGCCGAGCACCACCTCCAGGGGCGAGATCGGAGCCGACAGGATCTCGTAGATCGTGCCGGCGAAGCGCGGGAAATAGATCCCGAACGAGGCGTTCGAGATGCTCTGGGTCAGGAGCGAGAGCATGATCAGGCCGGGCACGATGAACAGCCCGTAGGGCACGTCATCCACCGCCGAGACCCGGGATCCGATCGCGGCCCCGAACACCACGAAATACAGGGTCGTCGAGATCACCGGGGCCAGGATGCTCTGGCCGGCGGTGCGCCAGAAGCGGCCCATCTCGAACCGGTAGATCGCGCGGACCGCCGGCCAGTTCATGCTCATCGTTTCGCTCATGCCCGTGTCTCCCCTTCGCGCACGAGGCCGACGAAGATGTCCTCCAGGGAAGACTGCTCGGTGTGGAGATCGCTGAACTGGATTCCGGCGGCCGCCAGGCCGGTGAGCAGCCCGGTGATGCCGGTGCGCTCGGCGCGTGTGTCGTAGGTGTAGATCAGCTCGCGGCCGTCGCCGGCGAGCGCCAGCTCGTAATCGGACAGCTCCGGCGGAACCGCGGGGATCGGCGCCTGGAGCTGAAGGGTCAGCTGCTTGCGCCCGAGCTTGCGCATCAGCGCGGCCTTCTCCTCCACCAGGATGATCTGGCCGCGCCGGATCACCCCGATGCGGTCGGCCATCTCCTCGGCCTCCTCGATGTAGTGGGTGGTGAGGATCACCGTGACGCCCTGCTGGCGCAGGTCGCGCACGAGGCGCCACATGTCCTGGCGCAGCTCCACATCGACGCCCGCCGTAGGCTCGTCGAGGAACAGCACCCGGGGCTCGTGCGACAGGGCCTTGGCGATCAGCACCCGCCGCTTCATCCCGCCCGACAGGGTCATGAGGCGGCTGTCGCGCTTGTCCCACAGGGACAAGGCCCGCAGGATTCTTTCGATATGGGCCGGATCCGGCCGCAGCCCGAACAGTCCGCGGGAGAAGCTCACGGTGTTCAACACCGTCTCGAAGGCGTCGGTGGTCAATTCCTGCGGGACGAGGCCGATGGCCCGCCGCGCGGCGCGGTAATCCGAAGCGATGTCGTGGCCGTCGACCGTGACCGTGCCGGAACTCGGCGTGACGATGCCGCAGACGATGTTGATCAGCGTCGACTTGCCGGCCCCGTTCGGGCCGAGCAGCGCGAAAATCTCGCCCTTCTCGATGGCGAGGTCGATGCCGCTCAACGCGGTAAAGCCCGACGTGTAGGTCTTCGACAGCTTCGAAATGGAGATGATCGGCATCAGGGCCTGAATCGAATGCGGGGCCTCGTGCATCGGCGACCGCAATCCCGGCTCGGGGATGCTGCGTGCCGAAGAGGTCGCGATGGTCCTTGCGGCCCGCCGGTCCGGCGGCCCGCTCTCGGAAGCGGGCGCCCCTATAGCATGCCGTCGGCCCGGCTCTCACTGCGCTCACGTGCGCGAGCGCACAACCGGACCGCGACTCTACGTGTCGGTGCAGCGCTCGACCATCGCCAGGCATCGCCGGCGGGCTTCCGGATCGCGGATGCGCGAGAACGCCGCCAAGATCGCTGCACATTCCCTAGCGGTCGGACCTTCAGCCGGCGGGTCGACACGGCGGCGGCGAAAGACCGAGATGGGAAGGTTCAGCATGTCGGCCAGCTGGCGGAGAAGCCGCTCCTGCTCGCTGAGGCGCGGTGCGGCATCGAGGGCTACGAAGCCTCCTGCGTCGGTCATCGTGCCTTCCAGCCCAAACTGAAGCCGAGCATGGAAGCGCGCACGTCGACAGACCTGTCGCTTCCCGGGACAACATCCGAGGCGGCCATTCATGAGTTTTTGCTGCGCCGCAATCAATCGTTGCGCATCTCAGTAGTCAACCGAAATTCAAGTGTCGGTTGAATTTCGGATAACGTTGCAAATTTCTCCATGAAAAATGAATTTTGCGAGGAGTTTTATTATCATAATCTTCGAATCAGCAGTGCAGAATGCAATCGACGATCGCGTAGATCGATTGAATCGCCGTCGAGAACGCGCTTAGATGAATCGTCACCGGCGGCCTGAACTAGCAGGACGCCGACAATGCGTTGGCGTCAGGCGAAGTGGATATCGGTTCCGCGTCAGCGGGCGCGTTCAATCACTGGCTTTGAGCTATTCGCAATCGCAACGCCACGGTACACGACGCTGCCTCGGCAAGGCCGTTGGCTAAGCGGACACAAAGCTCGATCCGGTCCTGATTGGCGCTCCTCCAACCCAACCCCCTCATCCTGAGGCGTGAGCGAAGCGAGCCTCGAAGGAGCCCTCCAGTCTGCGCGCGATCCCTGGAGGGCTCCTTCGAGGGCGCCGCTGCGCGGCGCCGCCTCAGGATGAGGGGGGTGGATTGGACGGACGCCGATCAGGACGAAGCCAGCCCTTGTCGTGTCCCGTGTCGCAACCCGATCGGGAACGGCTCTAGCCGCCGCTCCGGAGGGTGACGAGCGCCGCGAGACCGATCAGCGTGGCGAGGCCGAGCAGCCTGCGCCAGGGATTGACGCCGCGCACGAGCTCATCGATCGCCCACCAGCCGAGGGCGAGGTCGGCCGCGATGCCCAGCCACGACGCGATGGGTTCGGCGCCGCGGGCGAGCCAGGCGGCCAGCGTGAGCCCGAGGAACAGCCAGAGCGGCAGGTTCGGCCATTGCGCGACGGTGATGGCGCCGGTCCGGCGATCCCGGAACATCCAATCGCGCGCCCGCACGATCGCGTTGGTCGATGGCTGCGTCATGAGCCTGCGCCTTCCCTGTTGCCACGCGACCGTGCGGCGCCGCATGGCCGGCCTGCCGAACCCGGCTTAAGACCGGTTCAGCAGCACAGGTTGATCTTAACCATTCATCAACCTTACCGGATGGAAAGCGCGGAACAATCCCTAACAGTTCCTGAAACGACTCGCGAAAGAGTCGTTAATCAGGTGATAATCCAGCATCCGAGCAACGACGAACCCCTTGATAAATAAGGACCGATCATGAGCACGCGTTTCGAAGACCTGAAGTTCATGTTCCTGCTCAGCGCCGTCACCCTGCTCGGCAGCGGCCTCGACATCATCCTGCGTTGATCGGCGCCATGCGCCGGGGCGCAGTCCGAGCGTTGCTCTGCCCGATGGCGCGTCCGAGGGCCGAACGAGCAACCGACTCGCGCGATTGACCCCCTCCGCGGCGATGCGCGCCGACGGGAACGTTGACGACCCGGGACGCGCCACCGCGCCAACGGCTCGGCGAGGCCAGTCCCGATGCGGAGAGCGAGCTCTGGCCGGAGCGGAGGAAATCGCGCAGATCAGCCACTCGCGCCTGGCGCTCGGCGCGGAGTACGAACCCGCCGACCACGAGACCAATCAGTCCGGACGTTTCGAGAACCGCCGCAACCACGTAACCCGGACCCATCTCACGTCACCGTCTGCACCGAAAAAACCGCCTGAGCCGGCGGTCTATGACCCTGTGGGCAATCGTGGTTACCGAGATATTAACGGCGTCGTAAATTGATACATACGGAGGTCGTTTCGGCTGTTATTGAACAGTCAAGGCAAAATTCAGTTCTGTCCGACGTCCGCGTATTCAGCTGATCAGCGCTCTTTCCAGGCGAGGAAATGCCGCGCTGGACCGGAATTTCATTGGATCCGCCTCTGCGGATAGTAATGACAGGTAAAATTTCTGTCGTCGGATCGTAAATATGAACTGGTATTGAGTAGCGGGCGTTCGGCGAAAGCGCCCATATGCCAATGTCCACCTGTCCGATTGCCGGCTTCGGAGCTGCTCTGGGCCGACGCTGGCACAGCGCAGGCGGAATTTGCCTTTTCCGTGAGGCTCCCTACGCTTGCTCTCATCCAGGGAGATTGCCATGGCTGAACCTGCGACGCGGCGCATGAATGCGGAGGAGTTCTTCGCGTGGCAGCTCGGCCAGGATGGGCTCTACGAGCTCGTGGATGGCGTGCCGGTGCCGCACATCAAGATGATGACCGGCGCGAGCACCCAGCACGATCAGGTGACCGTCAACATCATCGCCACGCTGCATCAGCAGCTCCGCGGCAGCGGCTGCCGCCCGACGACGGACGACATTGCCCTGCGCACGAGCATCGCGACGCTCCGGCGTCCCGACATTACGGTGGAATGCGGTGAGCGCGTGCGCGATATCTACGAAAGCCGCGCGCCCCGGCTCGTGGTCGAGGTGCTCTCGCCCTCGACCAGCAGCGTCGATCGGTTCCGGAAGCTCGACGAGTACCGGCGTCACCCGACCCTGCGCGGCATCCTGCTGGTGGAGACGCGCTTCCCAAGCGTCCTGCTCTACCGCCGCGTGGAAGACGCGTGGCTGGCAGAGACCTACGAGGCGCTGACAGACATCATCGACCTGCCCGAGATCGGTGCCCGGCTCGCGCTATCCGACATCTATGAGGCGGTGGCCTTCGAGCCGGGGCGCGAGCCGACTTGATGCGCCCTACCACATGTCCAGGGCGACGCGGGCCTCGTCCGACATGCGGCTCTGATCCCACGGCGGATCGAACACCATCGTCACGGCACAGGATTGCACCCCCGGCACGGCGCTGACCGCGTTCTCGACCCAGCCCGGCATCTCGCCAGCGACGGGGCAGCCGGGGGCCGTGAGGGTCATGTCGATCGCGACCTTTCGGTCGTCGCCGATATCGACCTTGTAGATCAAGCCGAGCTCGTAGATGTCGGCCGGGATCTCCGGGTCGTAGACGGATTTCAGCGCGGCGACGATGTCGTCGGTCAACCGGTCCAGCTCGGCCGGCGGGATCGCCGAGGCGGCTTCGACCGCGGGGGCGTTGGCGCCGCCGGTGATTGTGGCGTCGGTGCTCATGGTTTCCTTCTCCCCCGGGCCCGCGCAGACGGAACCGGTTTCATCGCAGCTCGCGCATCGCCCGCCCGATCAGGTCCGGGACGCTGCGCCGATCAGGCGAACATCATCTCGGCTTTGCCGAGCGCCTCGGCAAGGGCGTCGATCTCGGCGGTGGTGGTGTACAGGCCGAACGAGGCCCGGCAGGTGGACGTCACGCCGAATCGCGTGAGCAACGGCATGGCGCAATGCGTCCCGGCGCGCACCGCGACGCCCTGGCGGTCGATCACCGTGGCGATGTCGTGCGCGTGCGCGCCCTTCATCTCGAAACTGACGACGCCGCCCTTGCCCTTGGCCGTCCCGATGATCCGCAGGGCGTTCATCGCGCCGAGCCGCTCGTGGGCGTAGCGGGTCAGCGTCGCCTCATGGGCCGCGATGTTCTCCCGACCCAGCCCCAGCATGTATTCGAGCGCCGCGCCGAGCCCCACTGCCTCGACGATCGCCGGGGTGCCGGCCTCGAAGCGGTGCGGCGGGTCGTTGTAGGTGACCATGTCTTGGCTGACGGTGCGGATCATCTCGCCGCCGCCCTGGTAGGGCGGCAGACGCTCCAGCCATTCCTTCTTGCCGTAGAGGACGCCGATGCCGGTCGGCCCGTAGACCTTGTGGCCGGTGAAGACGAAGAAGTCGCAATCCAGCGCGCGCACATCGATCGGCTGGTGCACGGCACTCTGCGCGCCGTCGAGCAGCACCGGCACGCCGTGCGCGTGGGCGATGCGCACGATCTCCTCCGCCGGCGTCACCGTGCCCAGCACGTTCGACATGTGGGTGATCGCCACCATCTTGGTGCGCGGCGTGAACAACTTTTCGTACTCATCGACCAGGAAGTTGCCGTCCTCGTCGACGGGCGCCCACTTGATCACCGCGCCGCGCCGCTCGCGCAGGAAGTGCCAGGGCACGATGTTGGAGTGATGCTCCATGATCGACAGGATGATCTCGTCTCCCTCGCCGATCAGCCCGGCCCAGCCCATGCTGGACGCGACCAGGTTGTAGGCCTCGGTCGCGTTGCGGGTAAAGATGATCTCGTCGGTGGAAGCGGCGTTGAGGAACTGGCGCGTGGTCTCGCGGGCGCCCTCGAACCCCTCTGTGGCAGCGTTCGCCATGAAGTGCAGGCCGCGATGGACGTTGGCGTAGCCGGTCTCCATGCAGGAGACCATCGCGTCGATGACCTGCTTCGGCTTTTGCGCCGAGGCCGCGTTGTCGAGATAGACCAGCGGCTTACCGTAGACCGTCTGCGACAGGATCGGGAAGTCCTTGCGGATCGCCGCGACGTCGTAGCCGGTGGTGAGGACGGGTGCGTTCATCGTCGCGACCTTTTGAGACCTGAGTCCGTCCCAGGGGCAACCCCATCGGAGGTGCCGGAGTGAAGCGGAGGCCTCGACAGAGGCCTCCGAACGAGCGTTGCGATCCCCGATCGGGATCGGTTGAGAGGTCAGGCGCGCGCCGCGAGCCAAGCCTCGATCTCACCGATCAGCGCCGCGCGGGCGCCCTCGTGCGTGACCGACTCGACAGCCTCGCCGACGAAAGCCTGGACCAGCAGGCTCTCGGCCACGGCGCGGGGCAGGCCGCGGGCCATCAGGTAGAACAGCAGGTCGTCGTCCGGGGCGCCGCAGGTGGCGCCATGGCCGCAGGCGACGTCGTCGGCGAAGATCTCCAGCTCCGGCTTGTTCATCATCTGCCCCTCGTCGCTGAGGAGCAGGCAATCCGACTTCATCTTGCCGTCGGTCTGCTGCGCGGCCTGCCGGACGATGATCTTGCCCTGGAACACGCCGGTGGCGTCCCCGTCGATCACCGTCTTGAACATCTCGCGGCCGACGCCGCCCACGGCGGCATGGTCAGCAAGCAGCGTCGAATCCGCCAGCTGACCGTTGCCGAGCATCGCGGCGCCGTTGACCACGGCGTTCACGTTCTCGCCCGCGACATGCATGAAGATCTGGTGACGCGAGAGGACGGCCCCGGTGACGAGGTTGACCGTCTCCAGCTGCGACTCGTCATCGAGACGCACGCTGATCGTCGAGAGCGCGATGGCGGCGTCGCCCTCGCGGTTGAGCCGGGCATGGCGGAACACCGCCTGCTTGCCGACCCGCACGTCGAGGGCGTCGTTCGGCTGGTAGGTCAGGCCGTTCGGACCCTCGTGGCTCTCCAGCAGGGTCAGCTCCGCGCCGTCGCCGAGATCGACCAGTACGCGGGTGGCGGTCGAGAAGCCCTCGGACCCGGTGCCGATGAAGCGCAGGTGCAGCGCCCGCTCGATCTTCGTGCCGGCCGCCACCGAGATCAGAGCGCCGTCGGCCAGGAAGGCGGTATTGAGCTGGTAGACCGGGTTCTCCCGGGCCTGCTCGACGGGAGCCAGCAGCCTGAGGCGCGCATCGCTCTTGCCCATCGCGTCGTTGAGCGGCGTGACTGTGAGGCCTTCCGGCAAGCCGTCGAGGTCCGAGAGCGGCCGGATGAGATGGCCGTTGACGAAGGTCAGGCGTGCGGCATCGATACCGGCAAAGCCCTTCGCCGAGGCGACGGCGGCCTGCGCGGCCTCCGGCGACGGAGCCTCGGCCGGGGGCACGGCCTCCTTCATGGCGGCGCGCAAGTCGGTGTACTTGAACGCCTCGACCCGCCGGCTCGGCAGGCCGGTGGCTTCGAAGAAACGGAACGCCTCCTCGCGGGCGATCGCCTCTTCCGAGGCGAAGCTCTTGCGCGCGGATTCGAACAGGCTCGACAGCCCGGTCTCGGCGCTGGTGCGCAGGTTCTGGATGTCGGCCATGGGCTTACGCGGCCTCGTTGGTGCGGTACTCGGCATAGCCCGACGCCTCGAGTTCGAGTGCCAGATCCTTGCCGCCGGTCTTCACGATCAGGCCCTTCGACATGACGTGCACGGTGTCGGGCACGATGTGGTTGAGCAGCCGCTGATAGTGGGTGATCACCAGGAACGAGCGGCCTTGGGCCCGGAGCGCATTGACGCCCTCGGAGACGATGCGCAGGGCGTCGATGTCGAGGCCGGAATCGGTCTCGTCGAGCACGCAGAACTTCGGCTCCAGCAGCGCCATCTGGAGGATCTCCATGCGCTTCTTCTCGCCGCCGGAGAAGCCGACGTTGAGCGCGCGCTTGAGCATCTCCTTGTTGATCTCGAGCTTGTCGGCGGCCGCATTCACCTTGCGGATGAAGTCCGGTGTCGAAATCTCGCCCTCGCCACGCGCGCGGCGCTGGGCGTTGAGACAGGCCTTCAGGAACGTCATGGTGCCGACGCCGGGGATCTCCAGCGGGTACTGGAAGGCCAGGAAGATGCCGGCAGCGGCGCGCTCGTCGGCGGCCATCTCCAGCACGTTCTGCCCGTCGAGCAGGATCTCGCCGTCGAGGACCTCATAATCCTCCTTGCCGGCGATGACGTAGGACAGGGTCGACTTGCCCGACCCGTTCGGCCCCATGATCGCCGCGACCTCGCCGTCGTTCACGGTCAGGTTCAGGCCGTTCAGGATGCGGTTGTCCTCGATCTGTACGACGAGGTTCTTGATTTCCAACATGTTAGTTCAAGTCCTAGAGTCGTTGTCTGACGGCGGCTTGGAAAAACCAGCCGGTCACAAAAATTTCTGGAGTGCAGCGATCACCGCGACAGCCGCAGCGATGATCGCGCCGAGTTTTACGGTCATGCGAAGTTCGAGTTCACGAAGCGAGCCCTCGATCTCCGTCTTGATCGCCTTGATATCGGATCTCAGCGCGCGTTCGACATCCTGCAAATCCGCCCGCGTGGCGGAATCGGCAAGGATCATGTCGCGGGCGAGTTCCGCATGCGCGACGGCCTGCTCGCGACCGACACCCACCTGTTCCAGTCGCTGGGTGAACTTGAGGGTGTCGAACGCGAGAGCCATGACGCCTGCTACCCCACGGAGCCTTCGAGGCTGATCGAGATCAGCTTCTGAGCCTCGACAGCGAACTCCATCGGCAGCTGCTGCAGCACGTCACGGACGAAGCCGTTGACGATGAGTGCGGTCGCCTCCTCCTCGGAGAGGCCGCGCTGCAGGCAGTAGAACTTCTGGTCCTCGGAGATCTTGGAGGTGGTCGCCTCGTGCTCGAACACCGCCGAGGCGTTCTTCGACTCGATATAGGGCACGGTGTGTGCTCCGCACTGGTCGCCGATCAGCAGCGAGTCGCAGTTGGTGAAGTTGCGGGCGCCCTTGGCCTTCTTGTGGGCCGAGACGAGGCCCCGATAAGTGTTCTGCGAACGCCCGGCGGAGATGCCCTTCGAGATGATCCGGCTGGTGGTGTTCTTGCCGAGGTGGATCATCTTGGTGCCGGAATCGACCTGCTGCATGCCGTTCGACACCGCGATCGAGTAGAACTCGCCGCGGGACTCGTCGCCGCGCAGGATGCAGGACGGGTACTTCCAGGTGATCGCCGAACCGGTCTCGACCTGGGTCCAGGAGATCTTCGAGCGGGCACCGCGGCAATCGCCACGCTTGGTGACGAAGTTGTAGATGCCGCCCTTGCCCTCGTTGTCGCCCGGGTACCAGTTCTGGACCGTCGAGTACTTGATCTCGGCGTCGTCCAGGGTGACCAGCTCGACCACCGCGGCGTGGAGTTGGTTGTCGTCGCGCTTCGGGGCGGTGCAGCCCTCGAGATACGAGACGTACGAGCCCTTGTCGGCGATGATCAGCGTGCGCTCGAACTGGCCGGTGTCGCGCTCGTTGATGCGGAAATAGGTCGACAGCTCCATCGGGCAGCGGACGCCCGGCGGGATGTAGACGAACGAGCCGTCGGAGAAGACCGCCGCGTTCAGCGTCGCGAAGAAGTTGTCGGTCGAGGGCACCACCGTGCCCAGGTACTTCTTCACCAGCTCCGGATATTCCTGAACCGCCTCGGAGATCGGCATGAAGATCACGCCGGCCTTCGAGAGTTCCTTCTTGAAGGTGGTAGCCACCGAGACCGAATCGAACACGGCGTCGACCGCGACGCGGCGCTCCGGCGCGATGCCTTCCAGCACCTCGACCTCGCGCAGCGGGATGCCGAGCTTCTCGTAGGTCTTCAGGATCTCGGGATCGATCTCGTCCAGCGACATCGCCGCCGGGCGCTTGGGCGCGGCGTAGTAGTAGATGTCGTTATAATCGACCTTGTCGTACGAGACCCGCGCCCACTCCGGCTCCTTCATGGTCAGCCAGCGCCGATAGGCGTCGAGGCGCCATTCCAGCAGCCAGGCCGGCTCGTTCTTCTTGGCCGAGATGAAGCGCACGACATCCTCGGAGATGCCCTTGGCGGACTTCTCCATCTCGATGGTGGTCTCGAACCCGTACTTGTACTGGTCGAGGTCGATCGAGCGGACCCGGTCGATTGTTTCCTGCACGGCAGGCATTAGCATCTCCTGGCAAGCCCGGTTTCAAGGACCGGGAAGCGTCTGTCGGAAAGCGTGGGACGCGGTCGCTCAGGCCGCGTGCCCTCGCCGCTTATATAGGGGCTGCAAGGCCCGTTCGCAGGCGTCGAGAAAGCGTGACGCATCCTCGTCCACCGTGTTCCAGCCGAGGCTGACGCGCAGCGCCCCCCCGGCAAGCTTGGGATCGACGCCCATCGCCGCCAGCGTCGCCGAGCGCGCGACCTTGCCCGAGGAGCAGGCCGAGCCCGACGACACCGCCACGCCGGCGAGGTCGAGGGCGATCAGCGCCGCGGGGGCGTCGAGGCCCGGAACCGCGAAGCTGAGCGTGTTGGGCAGGCGCGGCGCATCGGCCGCGAACACCACCGCGTCGGGTGCCCGCGCAAGCACGCCCGCTTCGATCCGGTCGCGCAGGCCTGAGAGGCGTGCGGCTTCCTGGTCGAGCGCCGCGCCGGCGATCCGCGCCGCCTCGCCCATGCCGACGATGGCCGGCAGGCACTCGGTGCCGCAGCGCTGGCGCTGCTCCTGGCCGCCGCCGCGCAGAAAGGCGCTGTCCAGGGCGACGCCATCGGCCAGGATCATCGCGCCGACGCCCTTCGGCGCCGCGAATTTGTGGCCCGACAGGGTGAGCGCATCGAGCCCCAGCGCGTCCATGTCGAGGGCGATCTTGCCGACCGCCTGCACGGCATCGCTGTGCACCAACGCTCGGCCATGGGCGCGAGCCAGGGCGACGATCTCGGGCAGGGGCTGGATCGCGCCGGTCTCGTTGTTGGCGGCGTGGACCGAGATCAGCACGCTCTCGCCCGCCAACGCGGCAAGACGGTTTTCGAGGATGGCGAGGTCGATCACACCGTCCGGGGTGACTGGCAACTGCTCGACTGCGTCCTCGTGGAAGCGATGGCCGGCGGCCACGCAAGGGTGTTCCGTCGCCGAATGGAGAAGCCGGGTCGGCCTTGGCTGCCCGCGGCGGCCGAGCGCGCCGGACAGGACTGCGTTTGCGGCTTCCGTCCCGCCGCTGGTGAACACCACCTGCGCCGGGCGAGCGCCGACCAGGGCGGCGACCTGGGCGCGGGCGGCTTCCAGGGCGGCGCGGGCGGCACGCCCCTCCTGGTGGATCGACGAGGGGTTGCCGGGCAGCATCAGCGCGCGCGCCGCCGCATCCGCCACGGCCGGGCGGACCGGGGCGGTCGCGTTGTAATCGAGATAGGCGCGGGCCCGACTCATGCTGATTCCGTGTCGTCCCCTAGTACGGCGCGTACAATTCCTTGCCCGCGCACCGGTCCGCCGTGCTAAGGCGCGCCGACAAATGAGGTCTCGCCAACCGAAAGGCTGGCACAGGGAGCTAGCATGGCCTGCCGGCTCGCCATACTTTAGAATAGTTCTAATCGCCTAGAACTGTTCTAAGAGCGTTTGTATGGTGTGCGTGCGGCGAGTCAAGGCTGCCTCTTCACTGCCCCTGATCGCGCGGCCGGCGACCGCTGAAACGAGAGTCGAACGATGCCCGAAGTTATCTTCACCGGCCCGGCCGGACGTCTGGAAGGCCGGTACCAGGCCCCCAAGAAGCGCGGCGCGCCGATCGCCATCGTGCTGCACCCGCACCCCCAGTTCGGGGGCACGATGAACAATCAAATTGTGTACAACCTTTTCTACACCTTCGCCAATCGCGGCTTTGCAGCCCTGCGTTTCAATTTCCGCGGGGTCGGCCGCAGCCAGGGCGCGTTCGACCACGGATCGGGTGAGCTGTCCGACGCGGCCGCGGCGCTCGACTGGGTGCAGTCCGTCAACCCGGAGGCGAAGTCGTGCTGGATCGCCGGCGTGTCGTTCGGCGCGTGGATCGGCATGCAGCTGCTGATGCGGCGTCCCGAGATCGAGGGCTTCATCTCGATCGCCGCGATGGCCAACCGGTTCGACTTCACCTTCCTGGCCCCCTGCCCCTCGTCCGGCCTGTTCGTGCACGGCTCCGAGGACCGGGTCGCGCCGGCCCGGGATGTCATGCCGGTGATCGAGAAGGTGAAGGTGCAGAAGGGCGTCATCATCGAGCACCAGATGGTCGAGGGGGCCAACCACTTCTTCGACGGCAAGGTCGACGAGCTGACCCAGACGGTCGACACCTATCTCGACAAGCGCCTCGGCAAGCGCGAAGAGGCCGCCTGAGGCGGCGGGCCTCGCGCCTTGACGGGGGCAGGCCCGGGGAATACGGCGCGGGCTTCGAACGCCGCGGCTGAACCTTTGCAGGTCTGATGTCAGAGAGCCCGTCCGACCAACCTGTCGTGCTGCTGGTGGAAGATGACGGCCTCCTGCTCATGGAGGCGTCAGACACCCTGGCGGATGCCGGCTTCACCGTGCTGGAGGCCAGCCACGCCGACAAGGCGCTCAAGGTCCTCGAAAACCGCGACGATGTCGGCGTCCTGATGACGGATGTCGACATGCCGCAGGGCTCGATGGACGGGTTCGCCCTGGCCCGTCTGGTGGCGCATCGCTGGCCGTCGATCCCCGTGCTGGTGGTCTCCGGCATGGGCACGCCCGGCCCGAACGACATGCCGGACGGCGCCCGGTTCATTCCGAAGCCCTACGAGCCGACGACCCTGGTCCGAACCCTGCAGGCTTTCCTCCGTCGCGCGGCGTGAAGCCTTTCCCGGCTCGGGCGCATCGACGATCCGGGCGCCGAACACCCGACCGAGAGCCATGACGGATTTGAGCCGCAAGCACCGTTTCGCGACCCGGGCTATCCATGCCGGCGCGGCGCCGGACCCCGCCACCGGCGCGCGGGTCCAGCCGATCTACTTCACCAACGGTTTCGTGTTCGAGTCCACCGAGCAGGCGGCCGACATCTTCGCCGGCCGCCGGTCCGGTTTTTCTTATTCGCGGGGCTCGAACCCGACGGTGGCCGCCTTGGAGCGGCGGGTGGCCGACCTCGAAGGCGCCAAGGCCGGCGTCGCGGTCTCTTCCGGGCAGTCGGCGATGCTGCTCGTGCTGATGACGCTGATGAAGAGCGGCGATGCCTACGTGGCCTCGCCGCGGCTGTTCGGCGGGTCCCTGGGCCTGATGCGCCGCCTCGACGGCCGCTACGACCTGAAGCCGCGCTTTGCCGCCGGCATGACCCCCGAGGATTTCGAGGCGGCGATCACGCCGGACTGCCGGGCCATCTTCTGCGAGTCAATCGTGAACCCGTGCGCCTCGGTGGTGGATCTCGACGGGATCGCTGCGGTGGCCCGTCGCCACGGCCTGCCCCTCGTGGTCGACAACACCCTGGCCTCGCCGGCGCTGATCCGGCCGATCGAGCACGGTGCGGACATCGTCTGGCACTCGACCTCGAAGTTCCTGAGCGGTTCGGGCCAGACCATCGGCGGCATGATCTGCGATGCCGGCTCCTTCGACTGGACCCGGACCAGCGGCTACAACCTGATCACCGAGCCCTGGCCTGACTACGACGGCCTCGTCCTGACCAAGAGCTTCCCGGAGACGCCCTTCGCGGCGGCCTGCCGGTTCTTCGGCCTGCGCGACCTCGGCCCCGGCCTCTCGCCGATGAACGCGTTCCTGACCCTGATGGGCATCGAGACGCTGCCGCTGCGCATGGAGCGCCACTGCGCCAACGCCCGCGCCGTCGCGGCCTTCCTGAAGGACCATCCGGCGGTCGCCTGGGTGAGCTATCCCGGCCTGCCGGGCCAAACCGGAGAGGAGCTCGCCCGGCGCTACACGCCGCAGGGGCCGGGCTCGATCTTCACCTTCGCGCTGAAGGGCGGCGAGCCGGCGGCCCTGGCATTCATCGCCGGGCTGGAGCTGATCTCGCACCTCGTCAACATCGGCGAGATCAAGTCCCTGGCGATCCACCCGTCCTCGACCACGCACCGGCAATTGCCGGAGGGCGAGAAGGCTGCCGCCCAGGTCGGCCCCGAGACCGTGCGCCTGTCGATCGGCCTGGAGAACGAGGCCGACTTGATCGCCGACCTCAGCCAAGCGCTCGACAAGCTCGGCTGAGGGGATAGGGTCTGGCGGCTGACGCGCAGGATCGGGTCTATCCCAACCCTGCCCTCATCCTGAGGTGTGAGCGCAGCGAGCCTCGAAGGAGCCCTCCAGGGATCGCGTGGCCGGCTGGAGGGCTCCTTCGAGGCGACCGCTTCGCGGCCGCACCTCAGGATGAGGGAATTGGGTTGGAAGGGCGCCGCCGATCATGGCCTGGCGGGCCCCTTGTAGCGTACCGTCGCGGCCGGTGCTCAACGGCGGTTCTGACCTCGGCTCAGCGTCGCCGCTCCAGGATCGACACGTAATTGGCGACCGCCGCGCCGCCCATGTTGAAGATCCCGGCCAGGTTCGCGCCGGGGACCTGCATGTCGCCGGCCTCGCCCATGAGCTGGAGGCAGGCCATCACGTGCATCGAGACGCCCGTGGCGCCGACCGGATGGCCCTTGGACTTCAGCCCACCGGACGGGTTGATCGGCAGCCGGCCGCCCTTCTCGGTCAGGCCCTCGCGGACGACGCGGAAACCCTGGCCGGGTTCGGCGAGCCCCATCGCCTCGTACTCGATGAGTTCGGCGATGGTGAAGCAGTCGTGCGTCTCGACGAAGGACAGGTCGTCGTTGCCGATTCCAGCCTGCGCGCGGGCCTTCTCCCAGGCGAGCCGAGCGCCCTTGAATTCGGTCGGGTCCCGGCGCGACAGGGGCAGGATGTCGTTGACATGCGCCCGGGCGCGGAAGCCGATTGCGCGGGCCAACCCTTCGGCGGTCTCGGCATCGGCCACCACGAGGGCGGCGGCGCCGTCCGAGATCAGCGAGCAGTCGGTGCGTCGGAGCGGAGCCGCCACGTAGGGGTTCTTGTCCGAGACGGTGTTGCAAAACGCGAAGCCGAGATCTTTTCGCAATTGCGCGTAGGGGTTTGCGACGCCGTTGCGGTGGTTCTTGGCGGCAATGCGGGCCAGTTCTTCGCTGCGATCGCCGTAGCGCTGGAAGTAGCCCGCCGCGATCCGCCCGAACACGCCGGCGAAGCCGCCCTCGATGTCGGCCTCCTCCTTCCGGTAGGAGGCCCCGAGCAGGATGTCGCCGGTCTCGGCCACGGATTTCGCCGTCATCTTCTCGGCGCCGACCACCAGGGCGATCCGGCCGCGGCCGCTGTCGACGAAATCGAGGGCCGCGTAGAGCGCCGCCGAGCCGGTGGCGCAGGCGTTCTCCAGATGCGTCGCCGGCGCGTGGGCGAGGCCCGGCCGGTTCAGGGCGACCTGCGACCCCTCGAAACCCTGCTTCGAGAAGCCGGTGTTCATGACGCCGACATAGATCCCGTCGACCTGGGACTCCTCGACGCCGGCATGTGTCAGCGCCTCGCCCGACACCCGTGCGATCAGGCCCTCGACATCCGGTTCCTCGAGCTTGCCGAAGGGGGTGTGGGCCCAGCCCACGATGCAGGCACGCGTCATGTTGTCGACTCCTCCCGATTCTTCGCCGAACGATGGGCCCGGCATCCGCAGGGATCAAGCCGCGCGTCAGCCGGGCTCGCCGTCCCCGATCAGGAAGTCGAAGTCGCAGCCTTCCGGCGCCTGGGTGACGGTGCGCCGGTACAGCGCCTTGTAGCCGCGCTTGGGTGCCGGCGGCGGTTGATGGTCCGCGAGGCGCCGGGCGATCTCGGCCTCGCCCACCATGAGGTCGATCCGCTTGTCCCGGATCGACAGGCGGATCCGGTCGCCGTCGCGCACGGCCCCGAGCGGGCCGCCGATGGCCGCCTCCGGGGCGATGTGCAGCACGATCGACCCGAAGGCGGTGCCGGACATCCGCGCGTCGGAAATCCGCACCATATCCTTGATCCCCGCCCGAGCGAGTTTCTTGGGGATCGGCAGGTAGCCGGCCTCGGGCATGCCGGCGGCATGCGGTCCGGCATTCTGCAGTACCAGCACGTCGCCCGGCGCCACGTCGAGATCCGGGTCGTCGATGCGGCGGCTCAGGTCTTCGAGGCCGGTGAACACTACCGCCCGCCCCTCGGATTCGAACAGCTCCGGCGTCGCGGCGGCGCGCTTGAAGATCGCCCCGTCGGGAGCGAGGTTGCCGATGAGCGCGACCAGCCCACCCACCGGCGAGACCGGGTTGTCGAAGGCGCGGATCACCGCGCGGTCGACCCAGCCGGGCGGCTCGTCCAGGCGTTCGGCCAGCGTACGGCCCTCCACGTCCACGGTATCGAGGTGCAGGAGCGGGCGCAGTTCGCGCAGCAGCGCACCCATGCCGCCGGCCGCATGGAAATCCTCCATGTAGCCCTCGCCCACTGGCTTCAGGTCGACCAGCACCGGCGTCTCGTCCGAGATGGCGTTGAAGCGCCCGGCGGGGATGCGGATACCGAGGCGCCCGGCGATGGCCGTGAGGTGCACGATGGCGTTGGTCGAGCCGGACACCGCCATCAGGACCCGGATCGCGTTCTCGACCGATTTTTCCGTGATGACCTGCGCTGGCGTGACCTTGGTCTGGATCAGCCGCACGGCGGCGCGGCCGGTCTCCTCGGCGGCGACGAGCCGGTCCGAATGCACCGCCGGGATCGCGGCGGTGCCGGGCAGCGACATGCCGAGTGCCTCGGCGATGCACGCCATGGTCGAGGCCGTGCCCATCACCGCGCAGGTGCCGGCCGTGACCGAGAGCCGGCCCTCGACCTCGGCGATCTCCTCCGCATCCACCGTGCCGGCCCGGTACTTCGCCCAAAAGCCCCGGCAATCGGTGCAGGCGCCGAGGCGCTGACCCTTGTGGCGGCCGGTGGACATCGGGCCGGTCACCACCTGGATCGCCGGAAGGCCCGCGGAGGCCGCGCCCATGAGCTGGGCCGGCACGGTCTTGTCGCAGCCGCCGATCAGCACGACCGCGTCCATCGGCTGGGCCTGGATCATCTCCTCCGTGTCCATGGCCATTAGGTTGCGGTACATCATGCTGGTCGGGTTGAGGAAAACCTCGCCCAGCGACACGGTCGGGAAAGGCCGCGGCAGGGCGCCGGCGGCCAGCACTCCGCGCGAGACCGCCTCTACCAGTTCCGGCATGCTCCGATGGCAGTTGTTGAAGCCGGATGGCGTCATGGCGATGCCGACCACCGGCTTGTCGAGGAGCGTGCGCGAGATGCCCATGGACCGGGCGAAGGAGCGGCGCAGGTAGCGGGCGAAATCCCGGTCGCCGTAATTGGTCAGGCCCCGGTCGAGGCCGTGCGGTTCGGCGGTGCCGGACTCGTCGCTCATCGTTTCGCTCCCGAAGTGGTCCAGCTCAGCGCAGGTGGAACGCGATCCAGGCGACCGCGACAAACACCGCGCCGGTGATCAACCATTGCGCGAAGACGCGATAGCGGATTCTCACGCCGCGAAAAGCTCCGGATGGCGGGCGCGGAGCGCCAGGATCAATGTCAGCGTCTTCAGATCGGTGAGTTCGGCCCGGTCCGCCAGGCGGGCGAGTTCGGTGAGCGGCATTTCCACGATCCGGATGTTCTCGTGTTCACCCTCGGCGCCGCCACCCTGCTCGGCGCGGTCGGCCTTGCTATAGGGCGCGAGGTAGAGGTGCAGTTTTTCCGTGGTCAGGCTGGCGCAGGAATAGGTCGCGCCGACAAATTCCAGCTCGCGCAGGCGCAGACCCACCTCCTCCAGCACCTCCCGGCGACCGTTCTCCTCCGGGCTGCCGTCCTCGATCAGGCCGGCCGGCGCTTCGAGTTGGACCTGCTCGCCGGCGGCGAACAGGGGCGGCACCCGCAGCTCGCGCACCAGCGTGGCGACCTTTCGCTCGGGATCGTAGGGCAGGACGCCCACCGAGTTGCCGTGATCCTCGATCTCGCGCTCCACCACGGCACCGTCGGCGAGGCGCACTGTCGCGATCCCGAACCGGCTCCAGCCCTCGTGGATGAACCGGACGTCCAGGATCTCGGCTGTCATGGCGTATTCCCGTCTGCTGGGCCGGTGCACGGCACAGAACGACCTACACGAGGACGGGGCGTCGGGTTCCGCGTATGACGATTCGGAACGCTTCGAAACTGCGTCGCCCCGTCTGATCGGGATAGATCCGGAATGACGATGCAGTGCCGTTGCCAGTCGATATCACTGGACGAACGGCACCGCGTTCCGCGACTCAGGCTGCAATCTGCAAAGCTTCGACGTTTTTCTCGAAGCGACGCCAATGCCGTGAGCGTTCGGCCGGCGGCATCTTCTGATCGCGAAGCTGATAGACCCACTCATGCGCGAACGAGAGGTCGCCGACATCCAAGGTTATGCGGGTCTCGACGGATACGCTGCTCGGATCGATCGTCGGGTCGTCGGGAACGAACGGGCCGATCGTGATGTCCAGCCCGTAACCTTCGCGCAGAGCTCTGGCGATCTCCTGCTTCGGGCTATGCAGGCGCACGATGAACGGGTCGATTAGCGCTGGCGTCACGCTCGCGTTGTAGGCGCGCGTCAGCAACCGGTACATCTGCAACGGTCCGGCGAAATCGAGGTGGGCCGTCACAAGGACGAGGACGAACGCATTCAGCGAACGATCATAGGCCCAAAGCAAACCTTCCGGGTCGAGACCGAGCCGCTTCAGCGTGTCCCGATACTCGGCGCCGGCTCTCAGATGCTCAAACGGTAACGTGAGTCCAGCCACTGCAACACCCCATTCGCCCCCAGAGCGGCCGCGCACATATCTTCGGCCATCTTTAATGGCATCGCTCCCGGATTATAGGACTCCGTCCTTCGCCAGAGAAGCACGGTCATCCAGGCCGGTCCGACAGGGTCGCGTTTGAGCTGTGCACGATCGATACCCGCCAGGGCCATCAAATCGGTGAAATTGTGCGTGTAAAGATCTGGCCGCTCGGCTTGTGACGGCCATCGGTTGAACCGCTGGTGCCGGCAGACGGCTGCCTTCAGAGCGCATTCAGCGGCAAAGCCTGCGTGACTCCAGGCATCGATCGTATGCCGAGCAGCCAGCAACGTACGTGCAACTCCGGCCTGCTTCTCGGCAAGCCGGAACCAGTCTCTCGCGGTTTCGGGCTGTCCACCCAGGTCGAACACCGGCGTAAAGTGGCATGCGCCGATGCAGGGGGCAACGATGCCGCTGTCGAACCTATCAGTGACTCTACGGAGTGAACTGCCCGATCCGTAGGGCAATCCCCGGTCATCTTAAAGAATTCGCCCTCGATCATATCGAGGGACGGCGAACTTGCAGGTGGTGAATGGAATATCGACGACCAAGACTGTTTGTCGAATCGCTTGCCCAAACTCGGAACACGATCGGGGTGTCGTCGACGTTCAAATGATGGTGCCGGAGGAGGGATTTGAACCCCCGACCTTCGCTTTACGAAAGCGCTGCTCTACCACTGAGCTACACCGGCAACCGGCAAGGCCGGCGAACCGACCTCGACCCTCTGCCCCGAGCATGATTCGGGCCAGAATCCCGCGACGGCCTGAACCGTCCCGGACGTGGCAGGCTCATAGCGGTCCGACCGGCGCAAGGCAAGGCCGATGGCGCCGTCAGAGACGCGGGTCGGCGGCGAGTTCATCCTGCAGGAACGCCCGCACCTCCCCCCGGTCGATCCCGGGGGCGATGAAGCTCTGGCCGATCCCGCGGGCGAGAATGAAGGTCAGCGCGCCGTCGCGGACCTTCTTGTCCTGCGCCATCGCGTCGAGGAGGGCATCGGCGTCGCCGCAGCCGCCCGGCACCGCCTGGAGGCGGGTCGGCAGCCCGGCGAGCGCCAAGTGGTTGGCGACGCGGCCGGCATCCTGACCGGCGCAGAGCCCCAGCCGAGCCGAGAACCGGAACGCGAGCGCGGTGCCGATCGCGACCCCCTCCCCGTGCACCAGCCGGGCCGAGTCGTAACCGGTCAACCGCTCCAGGGCGTGGCCGAAGGTGTGGCCGAGGTTAAGCAGCGCGCGCTCGCCGTCCTCCCGCTCGTCGCGGGTGACCACCGCGGCCTTGGCGCGGCAGCAGGCGGCGACCGCCTCCTCGCGCTCCGGGCCGCCGGAAAAGATCCCGCGCCAGTTGGCCTCGCACCAATCGAAGAAGCCGGCATCCGCGATCAGCCCGTATTTGGCGACCTCGGCATAGCCGGCGCGCATCTCCCGTTCGGACAGGGTGTCGAGGGCCGCTGTGTCGGCGAGGACGAGGCGGGGCTGGTGGAAGGCGCCGATCAGGTTCTTGCCGAGCGGCGCGTTGATCCCGGTCTTGCCGCCCACCGAGGAATCGACCTGGGCGAGCAGGCTGGTCGGCACCTGCACGAAGCGCACGCCGCGCCGCAGGGTCGCGGCCGCGAAGCCGGCAAGGTCGCCGACCACGCCGCCGCCGAGCGCCACCACGAGATCGCCGCGCTCGACCTTGAGCGCCAGCAGGCCGTCGCAGACCTGCGCGTAGCCGGCGTAGGATTTCGAGCCCTCGCCCGGCGCCACCGTGACGACGCCGGACCCGAGACCCGCGCGCTCCAGGCTGTCGCACAGGCGGGCGCCGTAGAGCGCCCCGACGTTCTCGTCGGTGACGATCGCCGCCCTGCGGGCCCCGAGGGCGGCGATCCGTGCGCCCGCTGTCTCGATCAGGCCGCGGCCGATCAGGATGTCGTAGGCGCGGCCGGCATCGAGCGGCACGTGGACCGTCAAGGGAACCGGATGGGACGAGGGCTCGGTCAAGGACAGGCTCACTGCAGGGTCACTGGGCGGCGATGGGGCTCGGGGCCGCGGCGGTCAGATGGGCGTCCAGAGCCTCCAGCACGTCCTGGACGACGCGGTCGTGCGAGACCTCTCTGGAGATCACCACCACGTCGGCCGCCGCGTAGACCGGGTGGCGGACCGCCATGAGGTCACGCATCGTCGCCTCGGGATCCTCGGTTTGGAGCAGAGGCCGGCTGCCGCGCTTGCGCACCCGCCGCATCAGCACGTCGAGATCGGCCTTGAGCCAGACCGAGATGGCGGATTCCCTAATCCGCACCCGGGTCGCCTCGCGCAGGTAGGCGCCGCCGCCGGTGGCCAGCACCAGGGGGCCGGCACGCAGGAGGCGCGAGATGACCCGCTCCTCGCCGTCCCGAAAACTCGGCTCGCCATAGATCGCGAAGATGTCGGGGATGGTCAGGCCGGCCGCCGCCTCGATCTCGCTGTCGGCATCCTTGAAGATCAGCCCGAGCCGGCTGGCGAGGCGCCGGCCGACCGTGCTCTTACCCGCCCCCATCAAGCCGACGAGCACGATCGAGCGCAGGCCCAGCGCCCGGCGCAGGCGCGCCTCGATCGGTTCACCGACATCCTCTTCGTTCATCGACGGCAGCATCGCATGGTCGCGGCGTCTCCGGCTCCCTGTCGGCCGCCCCGTACGCGCCTCGCCGGGGGCTTCCAATCCTGTGCCAGGCTCTTAGCGCGATTCAAGCGGCCTGCGAAACGCATCGCTGTGTCCTTGCGGGCCTTGTCAGCGCCGCGATCGCGTGGTGGAAACCGATCTCTCGCGACATCTTGGGGGTGGCTTTTCGCGCGCTCCCCTCCCCGCCGACTGCGCTCGTCTGCCCGAGGTTCGACCGACGTGCCGACCCTGTTCCGTTTCTTCGCCACCCTCGCGATCCTAGCCGGGCTCGTCTTCGCGGCGATGTTCGCGCTGGCGAACTTCGTGGTGCCGACTCCCCGGGAGATGATCGTGACCATCCCGGCTTCGAAGCTCCAGCCGGGCAACCGTTGAGCGCGGCGGCGGCAGAGAGTCCGGCCCGGCCCCCCGCTCCGGAGGTCGCCGCCTACCTCGACATGCTGGCTGCCGAGCGCGGGGCAGGCGCCAACACACTGGCAGCCTACCGGCGCGACCTCGACGATTATCTCGCCTATCTCGGCCGCGAAGGCATCCCGCTCGAGGAGGCCGATACGCACAGCCTCCGGGCGTTCGTGGCCGATCTGGAGACCCGCGGGCTCATGGCGTCTTCGGCCGCTCGGCGCCTGTCCTGCGTGCGCGGCTTCCACAAGTTTCTCTACGCCGAGGGCTATGCCGAGGCCGATCCGAGCGTCGCGGTCTCGGGGCCGCGCCGGGGCCGGACCCTGCCGAAGGTGTTGTCGATCGCCGAGGTGGACGGGCTGCTGGCCACCGCGCATACGGCTGCGGCCGACAAGGAGGCGGGGCCGGCGCGCCGCGCCCGCCGGATGGTCTGCCTGCTCGAGCTTCTCTACGCCACGGGATTGCGCGTCTCGGAACTCGTCGCCCTGCCGCGGGCCGCGGGCACCACAAGCGAGCGCTACCTGTTCATCAAGGGCAAGGGCGGCCGCGAGCGGCTCGTCCCGCTGACCGAGGCGTCCCGAGCCGCGATGACCGTGCATCTCGCGGCGGTGCCGGAGGAATCCCCCTGGCTGTTTCCGGCCGACAGCGACAGCGGCCACCTCACCCGGCAGGCCTTCGCCCGCGACCTCAAGGCAGTGGCGGTCGCTGCCGGATTGCGCGCCGACCGGGTGAGCCCGCACGTGCTGCGCCACGCTTTCGCCAGTCATCTGCTGCAGAATGGCGCCGATCTGCGCATCGTCCAGGAACTGCTCGGCCATGCCGACATCTCGACCACGCAGATCTACACCCACGTCCTCGATGAGCGCCTGAAGGCGATGGTACGAGACCTGCACCCGCTCATGGATGGATGAACGGCGGAGACGATCTGTGTCCCTTCGCCCGTTCGCGAGAATTGTACAGGATTCACGAACTGACTAAGAGTGACCTGTCGGCATACCGGTACGATAGCCCGCCTTTACCAGAGAGAGTTCAACCAATGTCAGGCCCGACTGCTTCGCAGAGCGGCGCTCAGCCGAACCAGGCGGGTCGCGCGACCGGCGACCAGCCGTCGCAGCGGGATCGGCAGCGCCTCGACAACCAGCTGTGCTTCGCGGTCTACGCCGCTGCGCATGCATTCGGCCGTGCCTATCGCGCCCTTCTCAGCCGCTATGAGCTGACCTACCCGCAATACCTCGTCCTGCTGGTGCTGTGGGAGGAGGACGGGCTGTCGGTCAAGGAGATCGGCAACCGCCTGTTCCTCGATTCCGGCACCCTGACCCCGCTCCTTAAACGCCTGGAAGCCTCGGGCCGCGTCCGGCGCGCCCGGGACCGGGCCGACGAGCGGCAGGTCAGCATCTTCCTGACTCCGGCCGGCCAGTCGCTGCGGGACGTGCTCGCCTGCGTTCCCGACGAGGCGGGCGACCGGACCGGCCTCGACATCCAGGGCCGGAAGGATCTGCTGAACGACCTCGTCACCCTGCGGCTCGGCCTTCAGTCCGGTCTGATCCCGGAATAACGGGTCGTCGGGGCCTAAACGGAAAAGGGCACCCGCGCGGCTGCGCGGATGCCCTCATTGCGGCTGCGCTCTCGCGCGATGTTTCAGGACTGCGTCTTGAGGTAGGCGATCACGTCGTTGATCTTCTTGTCGTCCGGGTAGCCCTGGAAGATCATCTTGGTGCCGGGGACCTTGGTCTTCGGGTTCTTCAGCCACTCATGAAGATTGGCCTCGTCCCAGGTGATGCCCGAGTTCTTCAGCGCGGCGGAGTAGTTGTAGCCCTCGTAGGTGCCGGCCTTGCGCCCGACGACGCCCTTCAGGTCCGGACCCACGCCGTTCTTCTGGAAGTTGTGGCATGCCTTGCAGGGGGCGAACGCCTTCTCGCCTGCAGCCGCATCACCGGCCTCCTGGGCCTGCACTGAAAGTGGGATCAGGGCGGCAAGGACGGCGCCGAGAACGAAAGAACGCATGGATTTCCTCCTTATGGCCGCTGTCGCGGCAGCGTTTAGAGCAGAGCTTGCCTGCCTGGAACAGCTCTAAATGATTACACGTACATGGTGCAACGGCCTAGCCTAACGAGGTCGTCGTCCTGCTGATTGCGTGGACGGCCAGACCCTCAACACCGATCCTCGCGCTTCGCTGCCTGCGGCGGATGGAAGCTGGATCGCGGGGTGCCGGGGCGTGGCTCCGCTCGGCCAGAACGATGTCGGTCGGTCTCTGAATCCGCAACGCAGCTTTCCGAAAGCCGGCGATCGCCTTACGGGACGTTGCTCTAAGCAGGTCGGGCCGGCCAATCGGGCGCCGGGCCGCGGCGTCGCGATGGAGCGCCCCTCATGACCTTTCGCGGCCTAGCGATCTTCCTGACGCTCTGCGGCCTCGCCGCGATCGTGATCACGCTCGTCGAAGAGCCGGACCGCGTTTCGGTCGTCCTCGGCAAGCTTGGCGAGGGCGGGATGTGGACGGCCCTGGCGGTCTTCGTCGGGATTGCGGCGGTTCTCGGCTATCGGCGGCGCGACGCGGCCCGGCGCCGTCGCTGAGAGCCTGTTTGACGGCGTGATCGCAGTCGCGTGACGGTTCTAACTGACGTGTATCCCACTCGTCCCCTCATCCTGAGGTGCTGCGCAGCAGCCTCGAAGGAGGCCTCCAGCCAGCTGCGCGATCCCTGGAGGGCTCCTTCGAGGGCTCCGCTCCGCTACGCCACCTCAGGATGAGGTCGAGATTGGGAAAAACCGGTCACACAGGCTCTGAGCAAGCGCCGGCGCGCTCAGAGGCCGTGATAGCTCCGGTACCAGGCCACGAAGCGTTCGATGCCGAGCTTCAGCGGGGTCGCCGGCCGGAAGCCGGTGTCGCGGGCGAGGTCGTCGATATCCGCGTAGGTGGCCGGCACGTCGCCGGGCTGCATCGGCAGCAGGACCGTCTCGGCCTTGCGCCCGAGCGCGTCTTCGAGGAGCGCGATCATCCGCATCAGCTCCACCGGCTCGTTGTTGCCGATGTTGTAGACCCGATAGGGCGCCGCGCTGGTGCCGGGATCCGGGTCGGCGCCGCTCCAGGCGGGGTTCGGCGCCGCCGGCTTCTCGGAGAGCGCGACGATGCCTTCGACGATATCGTCGATATAGGTGAAGTCCCGGCGCATCCGGCCTTCGTTGAACACCCGGATCGGCTCGCCCGCCAGGATGGCGCCGGCGAACAGGGACATCGCCATGTCGGGCCGGCCCCAGGGCCCGTACACGGTGAAGAACCGCAGCCCCGTCGTCGGCAGGCCGTAGAGGTGGCTGTAGCTATGCGCCATCAGCTCGTTGGCCTTCTTGGTCGCCGCGTAGAGGCTCACCGGATGGTCGACGTTCTGATGGATTGAGAACGGCATGGCCGTGACCGCACCGTAGACCGAGCTCGACGACGCGTAGAGCAGGTGCGCGACGCCGCCGTGGCGGCAGGCTTCGAGGATGTTGAGGAAACCGACGAGATTGCTCGACGCATAGGCGTGCGGGTTCGTCAGCGAGTAGCGGACGCCGGCTTGCGCGGCGAGGTGGACGACGGTCCGAAAGCCATGGCGGCGGAACAGCGCATCGAGACCGGCCGCGTCGGTCAGGTCGAGGCGCGCGAAGCTGTAGCCCGCAAACGGTTCGAGGCGTCGGAGCCGCGCCTCCTTGAGGCCGACGTCGTAATAGGCGTTGACGTTGTCGAGGCCCACGACCTGCCGGCCGGCTTCGAGATAGCGCAGCGCGAGCGCGTTCCCGATGAAGCCGGCGACGCCCGTGATCAGGACAGGGGGCTGGGACATGATCGGGTGCCGCGAACCGGCCGTGCCGCCGGGGTCGGCCATCGGTATCATGAGTCCGCCTCCGTTTCATCCGCGGTCACCGTCTTGCGGCATGGGAAGGGAGACGATTAGTCTCGCGCTCCGTGAAGACCGACGAACCGAAGCTGCCGGAAAGCCTGACGCGCTTCCTCGCCGCGCCCCCCGCGGATGGGGCCGCGCCGGCGTCACGGCCTGCCGAGGCGAGGCTTGGGCCGATCGATCGGCGTTCCGCGCACCAGGCTCTGGAATCCGCGCTGCTGCGCGGCTTCGTCTCCGTCACGTCGGGCCTCGTCTGGCTCCTCGTGCTCGGCCTGGTCCTGCGTCATCTCGCGCGCTGAATTGCATCCGTCGCCTGTGGATAGCGGTCGATCCGGCATGGGCCTGCGCGATCGACCGGTACTTCAGCGGCCAAGTCCGGTATTGGGGCGCCGATAGCTGGGCCGTATCGGCTTAGCCGACCGCTTCGGGCGGGTCTGTTCGTGGGGATGGGACGATGGCTCTGACCGGGCGCTTCTGGTTCCGGAAATCCTGGACCGGCCGGCTCGTGCTGCTGGTCGAGGAGGTCCGTCCGCGCTGGTTCGGCCGCGGTGCCGGCAAGCCGCGCTGGCGCAATGCCCGACTGATGGATTTCGCCGAGCCCGAATTGCGGCCGCTGATGGCGATGGAGAAGCTGCACCGCACGGGCGGCCCATCCGCCACCGTCCACAGCCTCCGGCCGGTTCCCTTGGCCCCGATGGCGCAGGCCGCCAACGGCTGAGTCGTGCCGCTGACCCGAGCGCGTCCGATCCCCATCTGAACGGTTCGCTCGCTGCACGAGCGATCGACACCGGGGACGACGGCCATGCCGCGCTATTTCTTCCACACCCAGATCGGCGAGGACACGATCACCGATCCGACCGGCTTCGAGCTCCGCGACCCGGATCAGGCTTGGGAGAAGGCCCAGGAGACGATCCGCGCGGCCCTGGCCGATCCGCAGAACCAGGCCCGGCTGATGACCGCCTGCCTGATCGTCACCGACGCGGCGGGCGAGGTGGTGCTGGAATTTCCGTTCAGCGAGGCCGTCTCCCTCCCGCCGGACGCGGATCCCACGCTGCATTGAGCGCAAGCCGCCGCGCATCGTCTGCCCTACATCGCGGCGAAAGCCACGCATGAGGAGCAGCGCCAGCATGGATTCGCCCCCGAACGATCTCGACACGCACGCCCTTGGCCGCGCCGCGCCCGGCAAGGGTCTCGCCCGCGAGGCCTGTCCCTATGCCGAGGGCACGCAGGCGCGCACGCGCTGGCTTGCAGGCTACGACGAAGCCGTCTCCGATGGGGCCGAGCCGGTGACCGGGGGAATCGCCCAGCACCCGCCGACCGGGGAGCCCACGCGCTGATGGACGCCAAAACCACGCTACACGCCAGCGCGGCACCGCATCCCGCCCTCGACCGCAAGGCGGTCGGCGCCGTTGTCCTCGGCAACGCCCTCGAGTTCTACGATTTCACCGTCTACGCCTTCTTCGCCAAGCCGATCGGCGAGGCGTTCTTCCCGGCCACCGATCCGACCCACAGCCTGCTCGCGTCGCTGGCCCTGTTCGGCATCGGCTACGTGATGCGGCCGATCGGCGGCGTGCTGATCGGCGCCTTCGCGGACCGGGCCGGGCGCAAGCCCGCGATGCTGATCACCATCGCGCTGATGGCGCTCGGCATGCTGATGCTCGCCGCCTGCCCGTCCTACGCGGCGATCGGCGGCTGGGCGCAGGTGATCGTCATCGCCGGCCGCCTCATTCAGGGCCTGGCGCTCGGCGGCGAGGTCGGCCCGTCCACCGCCTACCTGCTCGAAGCGGCGCCGCCGGCCAAGCGCGGCTTCGTGACCAGCTGGCAGATCGCCAGCCAGGGCTGCGCCGCCCTGTTCGCCGGCATCGTCGCGACCATCCTGGCCCTCATCGTCGGTGACCAGGCGATGTCCGCCTGGGGCTGGCGGGTGATGTTCGCCCTGGGCCTCTGCGTCGTCCCGGTCGGCCTGGTGATCCGCAGCCATCTGCCGGAGACGGCCGGCGCCGAGGAGGACCCGCACGCCGCCCCCTCGACGCTCGCGGTGGTCAAGCGCCTCCTGAGCGAGCATGGCCGCCTGCTGGGTCTGACCTTCCTGGTCATCGCCGCCTCCACGGTATCGAACGCGGTTGGCACCAACATGCCGGTCTATGCCGGTGCGACCCTCGGCCTGAGCGAGACCGCCGCCACCGCGGTGCCGATCGCGCTGGGCCTCGCTTCGGTCATCTTCCCGCTGCTCGGCGGCTGGCTGGCCGACCGGGTCGGCCGGCGCCCGGTGATGATCTGGCCGCGGGCGCTGATCCTGGTGCTCGCCGTGCCGGCCTTCGCCTGGGTGGTGAACGCCCCGAGCGCGGCCAGTGTCTACGCGGTGACGTTCCTGCTCTCGGCCCTGTCCTCGATCAACGCCGCCGCGGTGATCGTCGGCATCCCGGAGGCTCTGCCGCGGGCGGTGCGCAGCGCCGGCCTGTCGATCGTCTACGCGCTCTCGGTCTCGGTCTTCGGCGGCAGCACGAACTACGTGATCAACTGGCTGATCGCGGTGACCGGCGACCGGCTGGCGCCGGCCTATTACCTGGCGGCCTTCAGCCTGGTTGGGACCATCGCCGCCTTCCTGCTGCCGGAGACCCGGGGCCGCGACCTCGACGCCGAACGCGAAGCGTAGCGTTGCATGTGCGCTCCCGCACGGCCCGGAAGCGGGGCCGTGCGGGAGCGCGTTCTCGGCGCTAGGTCGATGCCCGCCGCGGGCCTAGACCGCGCGCATGCCCAGCCCCTCCGAGACGCGCCGTCCGCTGGTCCTCGCCGCGGTGATGGCGGCGATGTTCATGATCGCCATCGAGGCGACGATCGTCTCGACCGCCATGCCGCAGATCGCCGGGCAACTCGGCGACCTCCACCTCTATGCCTGGGTGTTCGGCTCCTTCCTGCTCACCCAGACCGCGACCACGGTGGTGTTCGGCAAGCTGTCCGACCTCTACGGACGCCGCCCGGTGCTGCTGTTCGGCATCGCGGTCTTTCTGGCCGGCTCCCTGCTGTGCGGGCTGGCCTGGTCGATGCCCTCGCTGATCCTGTTCCGGCTGGTGCAGGGTGCCGGCGCCGGGGCGATCCAACCGGTGAGCCTGACGGTGGTCGGCGACCTCTACCCGGCTCGCGAGCGCGGCAAGGTCCAGGGTTATCTCGCCAGCGTCTGGGGCATCTCCTCGGTGGCCGGACCGCTGGTCGGCGGCCTGATCATCGGCCATCTGAGCTGGCCCTGGATCTTCTGGATCAACCTGCCGGTGGGCGTCGTCGCGGCCGCGCTGTTCCTGGGCTACCTGCGGGAGAGCGTCGAGCGCCGCAGCCGCCCGATCGATGCGCTCGGCGCCGCCCTGTTCACCGCCGCGATCGCGGCGCTGATGATGGCGCTGACCGAGGCCGGCACCTCGGCGGAAGGGGCGCTTTGGCCCGCTCTGGGCTTCGTGGTCGCCGCCTTCCTGTTCGTGCTCCAAGAGCGCCGGGCCGCCGACCCGATGCTCGACATCCGCCTGTGGATGCAGCGCCCGATCGCCACCGCCAACGCTGCGACGCTGCTCTCCGGCATGACGGTGATCGGCCTCACCGCCTTCCTTCCGATGTACGTCCAGGGCGTGCTGCGGCAATCGCCGCTGGTCGCCGGCCTGACCCTGACGCTAATGGTGCTCGGCTGGCCGATCGGCGCCACCACGGCGGCGCGCAACTTCGTGCGATTCGGCCTGCGCCCGACGCTGCTCGTCGGCGCGACCCTGCTGCCGCTCGGTGCCACCGCTTTCGTCGCCCTGGGGTCGGCGACCTCGCCGATCGTGGCCGCCTGCGGATCGATCGTGATGGGGCTGGGCATGGGCTTTCTCTCGACCGCCGCCATCGTGATCATCCAGGACAGCGTCGCCTGGGCCCAGCGCGGCGCCGCCACCGCCTCGAACATCTTTGCCCGCAACCTCGGCTCGACCCTGGGCGCCACCGCGCTCGGCGCCGTGCTGAACTACCGGTTGGTGCATCCCGCAAGCGGGCCGGCGGTCGATTCCGACCAGCTCCGCCGCCTTCTCGACGATCCCGCCAGCCTCGGGGCCGGCGGCGACGCGATCCGGGACGGGCTCCAGCACGCCCTCCACGGCACGTTCTGGACGGTTTTCGCCGTGGCGTCGCTGACGCTCCTGCTGTCGCTGTTCGTGCCGCGGGTGGCGATCTCGGATGCGCCGCACGAAATGGTCGTGGAATAGGCTGCTCCTCGACCTTTGACCTCGCGGCTAAGGCCGCCTAGCGTCCGCCCATGCCCCTCGTGCCGCCTCCGCGCCCCGCAGCCTCGCCCGCGGCGGATATTCCGCCGACCAGCGTGCTCACCGCCAACCAGCCCGAATGGTCGGTCGGCGAGCTGGCGGGCGCGCTCAAGCGCACCCTGGAGGACGCGTTCGGGCATGTCCGCCTGCGCGGCGAGATCTCCGGCTATCGCGGCCAGCACGGTTCCGGCCATGCCTATTTCTCCCTGAAGGACGGGCAGGCGCGGATCGACGCGGTGGTGTGGAAGGGCGTGTTCGGGCGCCTGCGCCAGAAGCCCCAGGAGGGGCTGGAGGTGGTCGCCACCGGGCGCATCACCACCTTCGCCGGCAAGTCCTCGTACCAGATCGTGGTCGAGAGCCTGGAGCCGGCCGGCCTCGGCGCCTGGATGGCCCTGCTGGAGGAGCGCAAGAAGCTTCTCGCCGCCGAGGGGCTGTTCGCCCCGGAGCACAAGCGGGCGATCCCCTACCTGCCCCGCGTGGTCGGCGTCGTCACCTCGCCCACCGGGGCGGTGATCCGCGATATCCTCCACCGGCTGGAGGATCGGTTTCCGCGCCCCGTCCTGGTCTGGCCGGTGCGCGTCCAGGGCGACGGAGCGGCGGAAGAGGTCGCCGCGGCGATCCGCGGCTTCAATGCTTTGGGTCCGGACAGCGCCATCCCGCGCCCGGACGTGCTGATCGTTGCTCGGGGCGGCGGCTCCATCGAGGATCTCTGGGCCTTCAACGAGGAATGCGTGGTCCGCGCCGCCTTCGAGAGCGCGATCCCGCTGATCTCGGCGGTGGGGCACGAGACCGATACCACGCTCATCGACTACGTTTCCGACCGAAGGGCGCCCACCCCGACCGGTGCCGCCGAGATGGCCGTGCCGGTCCGCGCCGATCTGATCGCCACGGTCTCTGACCTCTCCGCCCGGGCTGTCGGTTCGATCGGCCGCCGGGTCGAGCGCGACCGTTCGGACCTGCGGGCGCTGGCCCGAGCCCTGCCGAGCGCCGACGCCCTGCTGGCGGCCAAGCGCCAGCGTCTCGACCTCGCCGAGGCGCGCCTCGCCCCGGCGCTGGCGGCCGGCGCCAGCCGCCACCGCGCCCGGCTGCAACTCCTCCTCGACCGGATGGCGCGGCGCTCGCCGGACGTGGCTCTGGCCAATGCCCGCGCCCGCCTGGCCCGGATCGATCACCGGCCGCTGACCGCCCTGCGCAACGACGTGCAGCGCAAGGGTGAGGCCCTGGCTCAGCTCGGCCGCCGCCTCGTCGTCGCCCGGGATGCCAGCCTGGAGCGGGCGCGGGCGCTCCAGGCGCGTCGGTCCGACCGCCTCGTCGCCCTGTCCGATCGCCTGACCCAGGCCGGCTTGCGCGGCGTCGAGCGCCGCCGCGATCGGCTGGAAGGCCTTGCGCATCTCCTCGGCTCGCTCAGCTATCGGGCCGTGCTGGAGCGTGGCTACGTGCTGGTCCGCGACGCCGCCGGCCTGCCGGTCCGCCACACCGCCGAGGCCGCCGCCGCCAGCCGCCTCAGCCTGCAATTCGCCGACGGGACGGTGCATGCGGTGCCGGATGGGACGTCCGACCCCTCCGTCTCCGCCAAGTCCACCCGTCGCACCGCGCGGACGCAGCCGGCCTCCGGTGCGGAGACGGGGAAGCGCACGCCCGCGAGCGCCGCCGCACCGACGCGGCAGGGGTCGCTCTTCTGAACCGCGCTTGGGGGCTGAGCGGCGTGTGGATCGACATCTGGGATGGGCGGCCCTTTGCCGGCGCCAAGATCGCCCTCATCCTCGGGACCGAGATCCTCGTCTACCGGCGCGACGACCGGCCGGACATCCCGTTTCCAGGGCTTTGGGACCTCCCCGGCGGCGGCCGGGAGACCGATGAATCTCCGGCAGACTGCGCGCTGCGCGAGACCCACGAAGAATTCGGCTTGATCATCGAGCCTGAGCGGATCGTCTGGCAGCGTCGCTATCCAAGCTGGTCGGGCACTGGGGCCGCGGCCTATTTCTGTGCCGCGCCCCTACTGCCGGTTGAAGTCGAGAAGATCCGCTTCGGAAGCGAAGGCACCGATTGGACCTTGATGCCGGTCGAATGGTTCATCGCCCATCAACAGGCGGTGCCGCATCTGCAGGAACGCGTTTTTGATTATTTACGATCTGCCGAGAACTCGCCAGTGCAGCAATAGATCATAGATGGTGACGGATATCCAAATCATTCCCCTCATCCTGAGGTGCCGGAGCGTAGCGTAGGCCTCGAAGGAGCCTTCCAGGGATCGCGGAGACTTCTGGAGTGCTCCTTCGAGACTTCCGCTGCGCGGAAGCTCCTCAGGATGAGGTCGAGGATGGAAAGGGCTTTATTTACGGACACACCGAAATCGCTGATGGATCAAATCGGTTCCGGCCCAACCCGGTAGTGATAACGGTATAGCTCCCGTTCGAATCCCAGTCCCCGGTACAGCGCCCGGGCCGGCGTGTTCGCCGCAACCACTTGGAGGCAGGCCGCCCGTGCGCCCTGCCCCCGGGCCCAATGCAGCAGCGCGCCCACGGCGCGTTTGGCATGGCCGCGCCCGCGCAGATGTTTGACCGTCGCCACCGATTCGATCACCAGCAGGTCGCTGTCGAGCACCCCGAAGGCGAAGGCGCCGATGCCGCCGTCCACGGCCGCCGCCGCAAAGGCCCGCGGCAGGATCAGGGTCGCCACCGTGTCGCGAAACGCCTGCGCGGCTGCCGCGTCGGCCCGGTTCACAGCGTCGCGAACGGCCAGCCATTCCGCATCGGGCGCCGACGTGAGCCTGACTGCCGGATCCGGCGCGCCCGAAAGGTCGTCGAGGTCGCGGAACAGCGTGCAGGTCTCGTCGACGACGGTGTAATCGCCCCCGGTCAGGAGCGGCTCCATCTGTGGCGCGATCGCCGGTACCCGAAAAATCGCCCGGCGCCCGAGGGCGGCATAGAGCGCCTGCCCGGCTGCGATCGCCGGCTCGGGGGCACCGCTGCCCCGCAGGGGATTCAGGGAGTTCTGTCGCTTCGAGGTGCCGCCGGTGGCGCGCAGCAGGTAGCCGTGGACGAGGAGTTGGCGCGGGCTTGGCCAGGCGTTGAGGCAAGCCTCTTCCACGCGCCAAGCCAGATCGAAGTCGGACGTCATGATTCGCTCCGTCCTTCTGATCCCACGCCGATCGGGAGCGCGCCACCCCGGTGCGATCGGGTCCATGCGGCGTCGCGTACGCTTGAAGCATTCCAGCCTCGCGCGATCTCCGCGTCATGTCCGCGCCCGACCTTCTTTTCAGTCTCCATTTTCTGGGCGGAAGCGCCCGAACCTGGGAGCCCTTCTCACGCACCCTCGGCGATACGCCGACCTGCGTGCCCGTAGATCTGCCGGGCTTCGGCAACGCCGCCGGGACGACGGGCCATTCCATCGACGCCATGGCCGACCATGTGGCGGCGGTTATCCGCTCGAAGGCGCCGGCGCGCTTCGCCATCGCGGGCCACAGCATGGGCGCGAAGGTGGCGCTGGCCCTCACCCGCCGCTCCGAAGATGGCGAACCGGGCCTGGAAGGGCTCACCGACCTGATCCTGATCTCCGGCTCGCCGCCGAGCCCTGAGCCGATCCCGGAGGATCGCCGCGCCAAGATGATCGCCTGGATCGACGCGGATCCGGCAACCCGCCTGCGCGAGGCGAAGGCCTTCGTGCGCGCGAATGTCGGCGATGGGCTCGACCCGGAGATCGAGGCCCGCGCGATCGCCGATGTCCTGCAGGCCGCACCCGCTGCCTGGAAGGCTTGGCTTGAAGCTGGTTCTCACGAGGATCTGAGCCGCCGGATCGGCATCCTGCGCACGCCGGCCCTGATCATGGCAGGGTCCGAGGATGCCGATCTCGGAGCCGATGCCCAGCACGCCCTCATGGTGCCGCATCTCGCCCATCACCGGGTCGTCACGGTCGACGGCGTCGGCCATCTGCTGCCGCTGGAGCGTCCCGAGGCCCTGGCCGACCTGTTGCGCGAGCATATTGCCGACCGGCCGCGCGCGGATACTGCCCCGGCTCCCGAGGTGCCGCCGGCCTATTCCGCGCTGATCGCGTCCGAGCGGGTCAACAGCCGCCTGCGCACGGCCCTCGCGGAGCGCGCGGAACCCGACGATCCGGTCTACCAGCCCAAAACCCTCGATCCAGTGGAACTCGCGATCCTGCGCGCCGCCTGCGCCCGGGTCCTGCCGGCGCCCGGCCTGGACATCGCCGCCCGGCTCGACAAGCGCCTAGCCTCCGGGGCCGGAGACGGCTGGCGCTTCGTCGCCCTGCCGCCGGACCCCGAGGCCTATCGGGCTGCCCTGCGCACCCTCGACGCGGCCGCCCGTGCCGCTCACGGCCGTCCCTTCGTCGTCCTCGAAGGGCGGGAGCAGGATGCGCTGCTGACGCTCGCGGAGCGCGGCGACCTGTCGGTGCCGGAGACCCTCGGTGGTCGCCTCGACAGCGACCGGATGCGGTTCTGGTTCGAGGATCTGCGGGCCGATGCGGTGCGCCTGTGGCTCGCCCATCCGGCGGCCCTGGCGCGGGTCGGTTTTTCCGGCATCGGCGCTGGCGGCGACCGGCCGGGCCCGATCGCGGACGGATTGCCGGGCTTCCACGAAGTCGGGCTCGACGCGCCGGAACCCTGGGAACCGCGCCCGACGCATGGGGAGACGGCACGATGAACCTCGACGGGATGCGGACCTACCGCACGGACGAGTCGGTCGATGCGGTCATCGTCGGTACCGGGGCGGGCGGCGCGCCGCTCCTCGCCCGGCTGGCCGCGGCCGGCCTCAAGGTCGTGGCCCTGGAGGCCGGACCGAATTTTTCGCCGGAGCGCTTCGCCTTCGACGAGACCCTGGCGGACGAGATCTACTGGACCGAGGAGCGCCTGAGCGGCGGCTCCACCCCGGAGGCGTTCGGCGCCAACAACAGCGGCACCGGGGTCGGCGGCTCGACCCTGCATTGGGGTGCCTTCGTGCCCCGGGCCGATGCCCGCGACCTCCGGCTCCACACCGAGACCGGCGAGGGCGTCGACTGGCCCCTGAGCTACGATGAACTGGCCCCGTTCTACGAGCGGGTCGAGCGCTTCATCGGCGTCTCGGGGCCGCAATCCTATCCCTGGGATCCGGGCCGCCGCTATCCGCTTCCACCTGTGCCGCGCAACGCCCCCGCGCAGATCATGGCCGGCGCCTGCGATGCGCTCGGCATCCGCTGGGCCGACGCCCCCGCGGCGGTGGTCTCGCAGGATTTCGAATCCGAGGGCGGCCCCCGCCGCAACGCCTGCATCAATTGCGGCTTCTGCCACCAGGGCTGCCGCAACGGCGCCAAGACCAGCATGGACGTCACTTACCTGCCGCTCGCGGTCACCCATGGGGCCGAGATCCGAGCCGGGGCCTTCGTCCACGGGCTCGAGCGCGGCACCGACGGCCGGGTCAGCGCGGTGGTCTACACCCAGGACGGCCAGGAGCGGCGCCAGCGTTGCGGCACGGTGTTCCTTTGCGCCGGCGCCGTCGAGACGCCGCGGCTTCTGCTGCATCTCGGGCTCGCCAATTCCAGCGATCAGGTCGGCCGCAACTACATGGGGCACGTCGCCACGCAGGTCTGGGGCACCTTCGCCAACGAGGTGCGGATGAACCGCGGCTACCCCTCGTCGCTGATCACCGAGGACTTCATCCGCGCCGGGTCCGACTTCGCCGGCGGCTACCTGATCCAGAGCCTCGGCGTGGTGCCGCTGACCTTCGGCAACGCGGTGGCGCGCGGGCGCGGCCTGTGGGGCCAGAAGCTGCTCGATTATCTCGACGGCTACAACCACGTCGCCGGCATCGGCATCAACGGCGAGACGCTGCCGTGCGACGCCAACGTGCTGACCCTGTCCGACGAGACCGACGCGCGCGGGATGCGCAAGGCGCAGATCAGCTTCGGCTACAGTCGCAACGAAGAGCGCCTCAACGCCCACGCCACCAAGGTGATGCGCGACCTGTGGCAGGCGGCCGGCGCCGACGACATCTGGGTGCTGGAGCGGGTCGCCCACACGATCGGGACCTGTCGGATGGGGCGGGACGGGTCGAGCGCCGTAGTCGATCCTGTCGGCCGCAGTTTCGATATCGACAACCTGTGGATCTGCGACGGCTCGACCTTCCCGAGTTCGCTCGCCGCGAACCCGGCCCTGACCATCATGGCGCTCTCCTTGCGCACCGCGGAGGCTTTTTTGGCCGCCGGGGGCTGAGATCAGCCGGGCTCGGCGCGTAACGCGGCGAGCCCGCGCCGCTGTCGACCATCGGCATCGAAATTCGCCGGATCGAGCCAAGCCTTGAGGCCCGCCCGCACCCGTGGCCATTCGGCGTCGGTGATGGAAAACCACGCCGTGTCGCGGGAACGGCCCTTCACCACCGTGGCCTTGCGGAAGATGCCCTCGAAGGTGAAGCCCAAGCGCAGCGCCGCCGCCCGGGATGGAGCGTTGAGGCTGTCGCATTTCCACTCGTAGCGGCGGTAGCCGAGTTCGTCGAAGGCCCGGGCCATCATCAGCGCCATCGCCTCGGTCGCCGCAGGCGCGCGCTGGAGCTGGGGCCCGAAATGCAGATGGCCGACCTCGATCACGCCGTTGCCGGGATCGATCCGGAGATACGAGGCGATCCCTCGCGGCGCGCCGCTCGCCGGGTCGAGGATCGCGTGGAACAGCGGATCCTCGCTCGCCGCCCTAGCGTCGAGACGGGCCCGTAACGCGGCCTCGCTCTCCGGCATTTCGTCGGGCAGATAGGTCCAATTCCGCTGGTCGGGCGCCGCGCTGTAGGTGGCGAATAGGCCGGCCGCATGGGACTCGGCGTCCAAGGGTACGATCCGGCAGAAGCGGCCCTCCATCGGCGCCCGCGGTGGCCGGGGGCGCGCGGTCCAGTCCGGCAGGGCTGGTCCGATCGGCTGGCCGAAGGCGTTGAGGCGCTGGCTCACGATCCGCTCCGCTCGGTAACCATATCGGCGAGGATCGCCTCGCCCTCCGCCCGCATGCCGGCGATCACGCCGGCGCGGTCGGCATCGGGCCTGTTCTGGCTCATCTTCCACTTCCCCTCGATGCGGGTGATCGGGATCTCGATGCCGACGATAGCCTGCAGCTGCGCCGCCACGAACGGCGCGGGCGCGTCGTCCACCGCCCAGGGGGTAGCGCGCGGCGCCTCGCGCAGGGCGGTGAGGTCGGCGATCTGCCGGCGCAGCCAGTCCACATCCTCGATCACCCTCGGCCGGCCCCAGGCATGGACCGTGGCGTAGTTCCAAGTCGGCACCACCCGGCCGTGCTCGCGCTTGCTCACGTACCAATCTGGAGTGACGTAGCCCTGCGGCCCCTGGAACACGACGAGGCATTCGTCGGCCTCGGCCAGCGCCTGCCATTGCGGGTTGGCGCGCGCGAGATGGGCGCGCAGCGTGCCGTACGGGCCGGATTCATCCAGTAAGAACGGAACCGGGTTGGCGACCAAGCCGTCCGAGCCCCTGGTGATCAGCAGGCCGAGCGGGTGGGCGCGGATCAGCCCGTGCTGCGCAACAAGCGTGTCGTCTCGGAAGTGCGGCGGCTGATACATCGGACCTGACCTTTTGACGCCGCGATGCTTGACCGTGGAGCGGACCAGGCGAAAGGTCCGGTTTCCAAAATCCGACTGGACCGCTTTCCGCCATGGCCCGGGGCCCGCTACCGCTGCCCGTCAGCCTCGATCCGGCCGCACCGACGCCGCTCCACGTCCAGTTGCGCGAGAGCCTGCGCGCCGCGATCCTCGACCGGCGCCTGCCGCGCGGGGCCCGGCTGCCGGCTTCCCGGATGATGGCGGCCGATCTCGGCTGCGCCCGGGGTACGGTGGTGCTTGCCCTGGAGCAGCTCAGCGCGGAAGGCTACCTCACGGCCCGGTCTGGCTCAGTCACCCGCGTCGCAGCGCTTCTGCCGGACGACACCCTCCCCCGAACCCAAGTGGCGGAGCCCACCGGCACGGCGATGCCAAGCCTATCGCGCCGGGGCGCTCGCCTCGTCGTGGCGCCGGCGCGGCGGTTCATGGCCGGCCCTGGCGTGCCGGATGCGTTCGCGCTCGGGCGGCCGGCCCTCGATGCCTTCCCGTATGCGGTCTGGGCGCGCCTGCTCCAGGCCGAGTGGCGCCACGGACCGGCCGAGCGACCCGATCCGCGCGGTTCGCCGGCCCTCCGGGCGGCCATCGCCACCTATCTGGCGCAGGCGCGGGGTGTCGCCTGCGAGGCCGACGACGTGATCGTCACGGCGGGCATCCGCCAGAGCCTGCGCCTGCTCGCCGAATTGTTGCTCGATCCCGGCGAGACGGCCCTCGTCGAGGAGCCGGGCTTTCCCGGGATCGCTCAGGCGCTCGCGAGCGCGGGCCTGCGCCCGATCCCGATCCCGGTCGGCCCCGGCGGGCTCTCGGTGGCCGGTATCGGGCAACTTCTGCGGGATGCGCGGCTCGCCGTGGTGACGCCAGCCCATCATTACCCGCTGGGCCACGTGATGAGCCTGGAGAACCGGCTCGACCTCCTGGCCTGGGCGGAAGCCGCCTCCGGCTGGATCGTCGAGGACGATTACGACGGCGCCTATCGGTATGCCGGGCGTCCGCTGGCGCCGCTGCGCGCTTTGGATCGCGGCGGGCGGGTGATCTACGTCGGCAGCTTCTCCAAGCTGCTGCTGCCCGCGCTCGGCCTGAGCTACCTCGTCCTGCCCCGTGGACTCGTGGCGCCGGTGAACCAAGCGCTCGCCGAGATCGGCCCGGCGCCCCCCGGGATCGGCCAATGGGCGCTGGCGCGCTTCATCGAGGACGGGCATCTCGCCGGCCATCTGCGCCGGACCCGGCGGCTCTACGCCCTGCGCCAGGACGCCCTGGTCGACGCCGCCCGCCGCCACGCCGCCGACGTGATGAATGTCGCCCCGATGGAGGGCGGGATGCACGTGATCGCCCGGCCCGGCCCGGCTTGGCCGAACGCGCTCGGCGATGCCGAAGCAGTCGCGCGCCTCGGCCGGGCCGGAATCTCGGCGGTCGCGCTCTCGGCCTACCATGTCGGACCGCCGGAGCCGGGGCTGCTGCTCGGCTACGCGGCGGTGCCCGAGCGGGCGATCGAGCCGGCTCTTCGGCGCATGGCCGAGACGCTGCGGGCGGCCGATTGAGAGCCGGTTTGAATCCTCAGTTGCAGTCGAATAGAGGTTCCAACCGACGGAGATCCCAATCTCCTCCTCATCCTGAGGCCTCCGCTTCAGTCCGGCATCTCAGGATGAGGCCGAGGGTTGGGATGGACTGATCGAGCGGGCACTGAGCCCCCACGTGAGTCCCGGCGGGTCATTCACCGCGCGGGGTCAGCGTCACGGTAACGGGGCCGCGGCCCGCGCGCAGTTCCAGGCTCCGCAGGGTCTTGGGCCGCACGGTCGCGCCGCTCGATGGGCTGACGCGCTGCACCCGTTCGCCGTCGATGCGCAGGCTGACCACGCCCTCCGCGGTGATCCGCAGTGACGTGACGTTTCGGAAGGATTTGAGCGCCACCGCGGTCCAGGCCGGCCCGACTTCGATCCGCGTCGGGGCCGGGACGACGTCGCGCCGGGCCAGCGCGAGGGCGGCCAGACCGACGATGGCCGCGAGCGCCAGCACGGCCTGACGAAGCCGGACCAGCCTTTTGCGCCGACGCGGATTCGGGTGCACCGACGGGATCGGCGGCGGATGCGCTGCGGCCGGAGGCAGCTCCTCCACCGGCGGTTCGGGTGGCGGCATCGGCGCCGCGACAGGGCTGGCCGGGGCTGCCTCCTGCGCCATGGGCGGCGGCGGAGGTGGTGCAGGAGCCGGCGGCGGAGGGGCCGGCGGTTCGACCTGCGGCCGTACCTGTTCCGCCCCGCAGAACGGGCAGAAGCGCACCGGGACGTAGTGGCCGCGGTCGCAGGCGGTGCAGCGCCGGGGCGCGGTCGGGATTTCAGGGGGCACGGCGGAGCGCGGGTCAGTGCACGAGCGTGCGCGTTTCCATGAACCGGGCCAGGCGCTCCACCAGCGGCATGACCATCACCCGGTCGAGCTGCCGCAGCAGCCCGTGGCGCGCATGCGCGACATTCGCCTCGGCCTGCGCCCGCGCCCGGCGCTGCCAGGCGGCGCGGTCGCGTCGGCAATCGGCCCAGGCCGCCTCGATCGACCGGAACACCTCCGGAAGGCGCTCGATCGGGTTTGTGATCCGGTCGTAATGGTGGTCGATCAGGCTGCCGAAGGTGTGGAAGCCCAACTCGGACAGGAGCGCCACGGCGCGGGGCGCGCCGACCATCACGAAGGGCAGCCCCATGGCGGCGGCCTTCAGCGACTTCTCCGTGATGCGCTCGACGCCCAATTCAAAAAAATCGGTCTCGGAGATGATGGTCAGGTCGCAAGCCTTATAGGCCTGGGTATCGAGCGTCAGGACCATGTCGCCTCCCGGCGCCGGGGTGTCGATCCGCCTGGCCTGTCGGGGGATCCAGGTCCCGACATCCGCCAGCAGCGGCCCGAATGCCGCCGCGATCTCCGGCGGGGCATGGAACACGTCGATCCCGCCCGCCTTCGGATTGTCCGGGCCGATCCCGTGGAACGCGATCAGGCCCTCGCGGTCGAGGCGATGGAGCTGGAACCAGCGGAAGAGCAGCACCCGGTGCCAGCGCAGGGCCGCGTTCTGGCAGAGAAATCGGGCCGGTCCGGTGGCTTGAGCGAACGGTGCGTAGCCGGTCCGGTCGAGGGGATGCTCGGAAAAAAGCCTCGGGCCGGCCTCTTCGTCGAGCCAGAGCGCGACTTGGAGCGGGAAGAAGTCGAAGGTCCAGAATCGCAGGCCCTCGCCGTAGAGCTGCTCGTAGTCGAGCCGGAGCGCCCGGTTCTGGCTGACCAGGATGACCTGCGCCCGTGGGATGCCGAGCGTATCGAGGTTGCGGTGGAGCGCCTCGAAGGTCGGGGCGTGCAGGCCCGGCCCCTCGTTCGACAGGTCGAGGATCAGCGCCGCCCTTCCGGCGCGCAGGTTCTCGACGTCGCCGGGCTCGAGGAGGTCCAGCCGTCCGTTCGCCTCCGGGAAGCCGAGGCGGACGAAATCGAGCACCGGCAGGCAGAGGATGTGATTGGCCGCGCCTGGTTGGGCCGTGACGGTGATCCGCTTGCCCATCCAGCCGAGCGCCGCCGGCAGGAAATGGCCGCCCTCCCCGCGGGGAACCAGGACGATCTCAGGGGCGGTTTGGCTCATCGCGATGCTCGGGCGGCCGGTCGCACGGTGGTCCGCCGCCTGAAAGCCGCGCGACGCCGGATAAAGGCTTCGCGCGGATGCGTCGATCCCCGATGCCGTTCAGGCCGGGACCAGCTCCGCCGCGCGCACCGGGGTCGGTCCCGCCCGATAGGCGGCCGACGCCTCGTCGGTCCGCCAGCAGGCCACCTTATGTCCCTGGGAAATCTCGCCCACCGGCGGCATCTCCTGGCGACATCGCTCCTCGACCAGGAAGCAGCGCGGCGCGAACGGGCAGCCGGGCGGACGGTTGGCGAGGTCGGGCGGGCTGCCCGGGATCGTCTGGAGCCGAGAGCCCTTCGCCAGCGCCCCTTCCGCGCGGCTTCGGAGCAGGCCGATCGTGTAGGGATGGTGCGGGTCGAGCACGACCTGATGCGCCGTCCCAGTCTCGACGATCTTGCCCGCGTACATCACGGCGATCCGGTCGGCGACCTCGACGGCGGCGCCGAGATCGTGAGTCACGATGATGATCGACAGGCCGAGGTCGCGCTGCAATTCGCGCAGCAGCAGCAGCACCTGGATCTGCACGGTCGCGTCGAGGGCGGTGGTCGGCTCGTCGGCGAGCAGCACCTGCGGCCGGCAGGCGAGCGCGAGCGCGATCATGGCCCGCTGGCGCATGCCGCCCGACATCTCGTGCGGGTAATTGTCCAGGCGCCGCTCCGGGCTCGGGATCCGCACCCGCTCGAACAGGGCGAGCGCGCGCTTGCGGGCATCGTCCTTCGAGATTTTCTCGTGGCGATGGATCGCCTCGGTGATCTGCCGGCCGACCGTGTAGACCGGGTCGAAGGCCAGCAGCGGCTCTTGGAAGATCATCGAGACGTCGCCGCCGCGGAAATCGGCGAGCTGGCGCTTGCTCAGTGCCTGCACGTCCCGGCCGGCCGCCAGGATCATGCCCTCGATCCGGCTGCGCCCCTCGTGAAACAGCCGCAGGATCGCCCGCAGGGTGACGCTCTTGCCCGAGCCGGACTCGCCGATGAGTGCCATCGCCTGCCCGCGCTCCACGGTGAGGTCGACGCCATCGACGACCTGCACCTTGCCGAAGGCGACGCGCAGGTTTTTGAGGGTGACGGCGGGTTCCGGGTTCGACATCGGGGCGCTCATGCCGCGAGCGCCCGAGCCGGGGCGGCGGAATGGCCCGAGCCCGGCTGGCGGGCGAGGCACGACACCCGGTGCAGCGGCCCGACCGTGTCGAGGGGCGGCTCCTTCTCGCTGCAGACCGGCTCGGCGAGGCTGCAGCGGGGATGGAACCGGCAGCCGGAGGGCGGGTCGATCGGGTTCGGCGGGTCGCCGGCCAGCAGCGCCACCTCCGTGCGGTTGTCGGGGTCGAGGGACGGCATCGAGGCCAGCAGCGCCTCGGTATAGGGGTGTGCCGGCGCGTCGAGCACCGTGTCGGACGGGCCGATCTCGGAAACCCGGCCCAAATACATCACCATCACTCGGTCGGAGATGAACCGGACGACGTTCAGGTCGTGGCTGATGAAGATGTAGGTCAGGCCGAACTCGGCCTTGAGGTCGAGCAGCAGGTTGAGCACCTGTGCCTCCACGGATTTGTCCAGCGCCGAGACCGCCTCGTCCAGCAGCACCAGCCGCGGCTCCAGGGCCAGCGAGCGGGCGATGTTGACCCGCTGGCGCTGGCCGCCGGAGATTTCGTGCGGGTAGCGGCCGGCGAAGCGCTTCGGCTCCAGGCCGACCCGGGCCAGCAGGGCGCGGGCGCGCTCCACCGCCTCGCGGCCGGGCACGCCGTTGACCTTCGGGCCGAAGGCGATCGACTGCTCCACGGTCATGCGCGGGTTGAGCGACGCGTAGCTGTCCTGGAACACCATCTGGACCTGGCGACGGTACGACCGCCACGGCATCACCCGCTCGCCCACCGCCTGGCCGTCATACAGCAGGGAGCCGGAATCGCGCTCGATCAGGCCCATGAGCAGCTTGGCGGTGGTGGACTTGCCGCAGCCGGATTCGCCGACGATGCCCAGGGTCTCGCCCTTCAGCACGTCGAAATCCACGCCGTCGACGGCGCGCACCACCTGCTTCTTGCCCCCGGCCTTGCGGACCGGGAAGTGCTTGTAGAGTCCTGAGACCGACAGGAGCGGCTGGGCCGGTCCGCCGCGGTCGCGGGCGAACGGGTCGGGGGCGTCCGGGATGACGCTCACTGGCGAATCTCCATGGCGGCGCGCAGGCCGTCCGAGAACATGTTGAAGGCGATCGAGACGACGAAGATGCACACGCCCGGCAAGGCCGCGACCACCGGGTTGGCGTAGATCGCAGTGCGCAGGGTGTTCAGCATCAGGCCCCATTCCGGCTCCGGCGGGCGCACGCCGAGACCGAGGAACGACAAGCCCGAGGCCAGGATCATGGAGACCGAGATCAGGCTGGTGGCGTAGACGAAGATCGGCCCGACGACGTTGCCGAGCACCTGCACCCGCATAATCGTCAGCGGCGAGGCGCCGGACAGCTTGGCGGCGTCGATGTAGTCGCGCTTGCGGATGCCCGTGGTGACGCTCTCGGCGACCCGGGCGATCTGGGGCACGAACACGCAGGTCAGCGAGACGATCGAGTTAAAGATGCCGGCGCCCAGCGCCCCCGAAAGCGCGATCGCCAGCAGCACGGAGGGAAAAGCAAAAAAAACGTCGATGGTGCGCATCAGGATCGTGTTGGTCCAGCCGCCGACATAGCCGGCCAGGATCCCGATAGCGGAGCCGATCACGAAGGCGATCAGCACCGGGGTGACCCCGATGAACAGCGACAGCCGCGAGCCCAGCATCAGCCGGCTGATCATGTCGCGCCCGAGCTCGTCCGAGCCGAGCCAGTAGGTGGCGTCGCCGACATGCTTGAGGCGGCGCAGCATCGACCCCTTGTACGGGTCCATCGGGGTGATCCAGGGCGACAGAATCGCGATCAGGACCACGAGCAGGATCACGGCCCCGGCCCCCATGGCCACGGGATCGCGCATCAGCCGGTGGCCGACATGGCCCCAGAACCCCCGGGACGGGACGAAGGCGGCCTCCGGGACGGCGTCTCCGGTGGAGAGCACGCCGCCGTCGAGGGCCATGGAGGCTGCGGTGATCGGTGCGGTCATCATCGGCCTCCGGGTCAGGCGCGTTCGATGCGCGGGTCGAGGGCGGTCTGCATCACGTCCACCAGCAGGTTGAGGACGACGAAGAACATCGCCAGCACCAGGATCGAGCCCTGCAACAGGGGCAGGTCGCGCTGGAAGATCGCGGCGTTGAGGAGGAAGCCGGTGCCCGGCCAGGCGAACACGGTCTCGACCAAGATCGAGCCGCCGAGCAGGTAGCCGAGCTGGAGGCCCATGATCGCCAAAGCGGTCGGGGCGGCGTTGCGCACCACGTGCTTGAACACGCCGAACTCGTCCATGCCCTTGGCGCGGAGGGCCTCGACGAAGTCCTGGGACAGGATGTCGGCCACCAGCGCGCGGACCGTGCGGGCGATGATGCCGGTGGGGATCACCGACATCGTCACCGCCGGCAGGATCAGGTAGCGCAGGTGGTCGAAATCGGGCCGCCAGTTGCCGGAGCCGTCGGGCCCGGCGCCGGTGGGCGGCAGCCAGCCGAGGGTGGCCGAGAACACGATCACCAGCACCATGCCGAGCCAGTAATGCGGCACGCTCACGCCGAAGACCGAGAGCGCCGAGGCCGCCCGGTCGGCCACCGAGTTGCGGTGGTAGCCGGCCACGAAGCCGAACAGCGTCCCGAAGGTGAAGCCCAGCAGGGTCGCCACGGAGGCGAGGATCAGCGAGTTGACCACCGCGCGGCTGACCTCGCCCAGCACCGGCCGGCCGGTGGCGATGGAGGTGCCGAGATCGCCGTGGAGCACGTGCCACAGCCAGATCAGGTACTGGACCGGCAACGGCTTATCGAAGCCGTAGGCGGCCTTCATCTCGTTGATGGTCTCCTGGGTCGCGTCCGCCGGCAGCACCGCGCTCAGGGCATCGCCCGGCGCGAGGTGGACCAGCAGGAAGCAGACCAGGCTGACTCCGAACGCCACCGGCGTGACGTAGACCAGGCGTTTGAGGATGTAGATCAGCATCACGGGCCCCGATGTCGCGTTCCAGTCGGACGTGTTCCCTCGCAGGGGCTACGGGCAACACAGGTTTCGTTCGCAGCCGCAGCCCTGCCGCAGACTGGATAAGGCGCGGGGCCCCTCTCCCGTGCGGGAGAGGGACAGGGTGAGGGGTGCGACCTCTCCGGAAGGACCTGATCCCTCACCCCAACCCTCTCCCGCTCGGGAGAGGGAGCGCGTTGCGACTTGCAACAGCGCTTGTGCCTCACACGGGGGCCGCCCGTAGCCCTGAAGGTACGGAGACCGGCCCTGCTTTAATCACCGCCCCGCCGTCGCGATGGTGATCTTCGAAAAGTCCTGGAACCAGTTCTGGGCCTGGACGAAGCCCTTGACCTTCGGGCTCATCGCCCGCGGGTTCACATCGTGCGTGATCATGATGAACAGCGCGTCGTCGACGTACTTCTCGTGAACCTTCTCCAGGACCTTCGTCTGCTCGGGCTTGTCGAAGGTGGTGCGGACCTGGTCGAACAGCTTATCCATCGCCGGGTCGTTGTAATAGCCCCAGTTCGTGCCGTTCGGCGGGGCGAAGTTGCTCTGCAGATGGCGGATGAAACCGGTGAACGGGTCCTGGATGAAGTATGAGTAGTTGATCGCCGAGACGCCGCGGGAGATGTCGGCCTTGGCGCCGGCCCGCCAGATGTTGATCAGCGTGTTCCACTCGACCACCTCGTAATCGACCTGGATGCCCACGTCGGCGAGGTTCTGCTGCACGAACTCGTTCATCGGCAGCGGCTGCATCTGGCCCGAGCCCGACGCCGAGATCGCAACCTTCAGCTTCAGGGGCTTGGCCGGGCTGTAGCCCGCTTCGGCCATCAGCTTCTTGGCGGCGTCCGGATCGAACTTCACGTCGAAGCTCGGGTGGCCGAACCATTGATGGCCGGGGGGCATGAAGCCCTTGGCCGGGATCGCGAGGCCGCCGAGCAGCTCCTTCAGGCCGTCGCGGTCGATGGCGAGGTTGGCGGCCTTGCGCACCCGGATATCGTTCCAGGGCGAGCCTTCGACCCGGGACAGGTGCCAGGTCCAGTTATGCGGATAGGCGTTGGTCACGATGGTGAAGCCGGCGCCCTTCAGCGACGCCACGGCGTCGGGCGCAGGCGCCTCGATCCAGTCGACCTGGCCGGAGCGGAGCGCCGCGACCCGGGCATTGGCCTCGGGCAGCGGCACCAGCACGAGCTTGTCGAGCTTCGGGACCCGGTTCGTGTCCCAGTATTCCTTGAACGGCACCATCTCGGCGCGCTCGCGCGGAGCGAACAGGGTCAGCTTCCATGGGCCGGTGCCGGCGGGCTGCTTGGCGAAGGCGTCCCAGGATTTTCCGACCTTTTCCCACTGCGCGGGCGAGGACATCATGATCCAGGCGATCTGGTAGGGCAGCGTCGCGTCTGGGGCCTTGGTGATGATCTCGACCGTCTGCGGGTCGACCGCCTTGTAGGAGGCGACCGCCGGGATCCGGGTCTTGCCCTGTGCGGACTGGCGCGGGTCGTATTGCGGCGCGTCCGACTTCAGCAGCTTGTCGAGGTTCCACACCACCGCGTCGGCGGTGAAATCGGAGCCGTCGTGGAATTTCACCCCCGGCCGGAGCTTGAAGGTCCACTTGGTCTTGTCGGTGGCGTCGACCGCCCAGCTGGTGGCGAGGCCGGGCACGAGGTCGGAGGCCAGCTCGGCGCTCGACAGGTCCCAATTGATCAGCCCGTCATAGACCGTGTAGCCGAGAAACCGCATGCCCTCGCCGCCATTGTCGGTCTGGCCGGTGGTCAGCGGGATGTCGGATGCGGTCATGCCGATCCGCAGCGTGCCCTGCGCGAGGGCGGCTTGGCTCGCGGAGAGCATGAGGGCGCCGGCCAGCGCCGCACGGGCGCCAAAGGTTTTCAGACGAGACAGCATATCGGTTCGGATACTCGCGTTGGTCCGGGAGGGCGGGCCCGGAATACGCTCGACCGTATGCAAGCTCGCGGCCAACCGGCTTTCGTCCATGCACGGCCCCCTCGCCGCTAGGCGGTCTCGATGACGCTCACATGCGCGGCCACCACCCGCCAACCCTCCGGAAAGTGCACCCAGGTCTGGCTCTGGCGGCCGGTCTTGCCGGGGGCGTTGTCCCGAGTGAACAAGGTCATCGCGGTGGCGAAATCGCGCCCGTAGGTGGTGATCACCGTCTGGGCCAGCATCCGTTCCAGGCCTACGGGCGAACGGGCGCGCCGAAACGCCCGGATCGCGTCCATGCCGTAGAGGTTTTCGCCGGCCCCGTACCGGATGGTCCTGGGATCGTCCTGGAACAGGGCCTCCAGGGTGGCGACATCGTTGGTGGTGAGCGCGATCTCGTAGGCCCGGAACGCGGCCTCGACCTCGACCCTCACGGCGGGATCATCGATGACCATCAGGCGATCTCCGCCACGGGGGCCGTGCAGATCCCGTCCCGTTCGAGCTGACGCGCCACGCGCAGGGCCAGATCCTCGCGCCAGGGGGCGGCGATCACCTGGACGCCGAGCGGCAGCCCGGCATCGAGCCGCACCGGCACGGCCACCACCGGCAGGCCGATGAACGAGATCGGCTGGGTGAACAGGCCGATATTGGCCCGCACCGGCAGGGTCACGCCGTCGAGGACGAAGTGCGTCTGGCCGCCCTTCGGTGCCCGGCAGGGCGTCGCTGGGGCCAGGATCACGTCGACGCCGTCGAACAGCTCCAGCACCGCGTCACGATACCAGCGGCGGAAGCGCTGGGCGCGCTCGACGAAGGGAGCCGGAATCATCGCCCCGGCGATCAGCCGATCCCGCACCGCCGGGTCGAAATCCCGCGGCCGGGTGCGCAGGCGGTCGAGGTGAAGCGCTGCGCCCTCGGCGGCGGTGATCAGATAGGCCGCGGCCCGGGCGCGGTGGGCCTCCGGGAGCTCGACCGTGCGGCTCGCGCCGAGCGCGTCGGCGACGCGGGCGACGGCCGTAAACGCCTCCGGGTCGCCGCCGCGGGCGAAGTAGCCCCCCGCCACCGCGATGCGCAGGCCGCCAATCCCGGTTTCGAGGCTGGGAAGAGCGGGCTCGGGCGCCCGGGTGGTGGCGACCGGATCCTCGAGGTCGAGGCCCTGCATCGCGTCATAGGCGAGGGCGAGGTCGGTCACGCTCCGGGCCATCGGGCCGAGATGGTCGAGGCTGCCGACGAACGGGAAGCTGCCGGCCCGGCTGATCCGCCCGTAGGTCGGCTTCATCCCGAAGCAGCCGCAGAAGGCCGACGGCACCCGGATCGAGCCGTTGGTGTCGGAGCCGAGCGTCAGCGGGACCAGCCCAGCCGCTACCGCCGCGCCGGAGCCCCCGGAGGAGCCGCCGGTCATGTGGTCGAGGGCGTGAGGATTGTGGGCGTCGCCGTCGTGGACGTTCTCGCCGGTGAAGTCGTAGGCGTACTCGCCCATGTTGACCGCGCCGACCAGGATCGCACCGGCGGCCTCCAGGCGCCGCACCACGGTGCCGTCGCGGGCGGCCGGCGGGCGGTCCCGGTTGATCTTCGAGCCGGCCCGGGTCGGCAGGCCGGCAACGTCGATCAGGTTCTTGACCGCGAAGGGCACGCCGGCGAGCGGGCCGACGGCCTCGCCGCGGGCGATCGCGGCATCGAGCGCCTCGGCTCGGGCCAGCGCGCGCTCGCTCAGCACGTCCGTGAAGGCGCCGACGCGCCCGTCGATCCGGGCGATCCGGTCGAGGGCGGAGGCCACGGTCTCGCGGGCGCTCGCACGGCCTTCGGTGATCGCGGCGGCGATCGTCACGGCATCGGAGGTGGCCGGCACGCTCATGCCTCGAACCTCGGCGCCGCCTCGACCTCGTCGGGGAGCGGGAAGCCCGCCACGAGCTCGGCCGCTGCGGCGAGAACGCGGAGGTTCGCGGTGATCGGCTGCATCCAGGCCGGATCGATGTCGAGGCCGAGCAACGGCGCCGTCACCGCCGCGTAGGCATCCGGGTCGAAGGGCGGGGGCGTCTCAGGCATCGCGTTCCTCGTACCGGCCTTCCAGGCAGCCAGCTCTTGTTCCGGGTTGCAGGCATCGTGCCGGACCTGCTTTGCGCACCGGCGCATCGCCTGATCCGCGATGCTCAATCCCTGGGCAGACACCCCGGCTTATCAGACCGATTCCAGATCGTGGACGCGCCTGCCATTTTCTTGAGCAGATCACGGGAGGGCGACCGTCAGCGGCTCGATCGACGCGAAAACACAATCCGCCGCTGTGCCGTCCTCGTGGACGAGCATCGCAAAGGTGCCTGGCGCTTGCAGGGTCATCATGTGCGCGTGCCAAGCGCCCGCGCGATAATTGATGCCGGCATGGCCCGGAACCCGGAACGCCTGGATCTTGGCTTCGTCGGGACTGCCGTCGCGATCCGGGGCGACGACCACCACGTAGGCCTCGACCGAGAGCGGCAAGAAGGCTTGGTTCGAATGCGGGTGCCGCTCCAGGCGACGCAGGGGCATCAGCCGGTCCATCGGTTCGCTCTGGATCAGCGCGAGGTTGGCGCGCGCCGTCGACCGGGTGTTCTGCAGCGTCCCGGCTTGGTCCTGGCGCGGCCGCGTCGCCGGAGCGTGCAGGAGGTCGCCGTAGGGCGCAAAAGCCTCAGTGGTGATCTCGGCGATCGTGATCGTGCGCATCGAGGCTCCATCGGTTCGGGATGCCGACATCTCGGCGAAGGGACGATGCGGTATCGGTGCCACACCACCGGTCTTGCCGTCCCGAAGGGCGCGACCTAACTCTTGCGCATTCGATCGAGCCTGCGGCTCGGCCCACCCGGCAGCCGGCGAAACGCGGTTCGAGATCGCCGCGTCCCATCGTCGGTTTGAGGTTTTTCGGCATCGTCGGGCAAATCTTTTACAGAGTCGCCGTGGATTGTCGCCTTGGCGGCCACCTCAGCTTGCAGACACGATTGCGTCTTGGGGCAGGCTGGGTTTAAGGGCTGTCCCGTTTTTATCAGACATGGTCCGACCCGAGCGCTTTTGCGTGATCCGAGCGCTCGGGTCGGACCATCGGTATTGCCGATGGATCGGTGCGGTTCCAGGGCCCGGGGACGGTCCTGGAACCCGTAGTCTCCGTACGTGGCCGGCGTCGCCGGTCGTCCCCGCGAAACGCGTGACGTACCCAACCGAGAAAGGTCAGATGAGCGCATTCGACTACCGGAATTTCGACGATCGCCGCCAGCATTCGCAGAGCGCCAAGGCCGCCCTGCTGGCCAAGTTCAAGGCCCGCCCGCCGGCCGACGATCCCGAAGTGATCGCCAAGGCCCAGGCCCGGGCCGCCATCGCCCAGGCCCGTGAAGAGCGCGCCCGCGAGCGCGAGACCGCCCGGATTGCCGCCGAGCGGAAGGCCGCCGAGGAGAAGCGTCTGCGCGAGGAGGCCGAACTCACGGCGCGCCTAGCCCGCGAAGCCGCCGAACTCGCTGCCGCGCAAGAGCGCAAGTCCGCCGAACTCGCATTGAAGAAGGCGCAGCGCGACGCCCGCTACGCCGCCCGCAAGGCCAAAGCCAAGCGCTGAGGCGCCGCGCCGGCTCCGGCGCGCATCTATCGAGTGCTCGAACGCCGTCCGCCCCCCGAGGCGGGCGGCGTTGTCGTTCCGAGGGGCACCGATCCTTCGATCCGAAGGCGCAGGGGCCTCTCGAAATCGGACTGCGCTCGACACACCGCTGCGCAACCCTCCCCGATCGAAGCGGGTTGAGAGCTGCCGCCGTCTTGTACGAGGCGCGGTGTGCCCGGTTGTCCTTCAAGAAGACGACGCGAACGGCGAGGAAGCGATGCGGTCTCAAACCCTGCTGGCGGCGCTGCCGCTTGTTTGCCTCGGATCGGGCCTTGCCTCGGCGCAGGATCGCACCACCGTCACCGCTTGCGACACGCTGATCGCCGCGCGCCGGATCGATGCCGCGACCGGGCCGGCCCGCGACGCACCGGAGGCCGGATGCCGCCAAGTCCCGAAGGCCGATATCGGTTCGGTGGAGCAGCGGGCGCTGATCGGCGGCGCTCCCTATGAATGCATGACGATCACGGGTGCCGGCCGCTGCCTCTGGGTCGTGCCGTGAGGCTGTGAGGGCCGAGCGAGGCCGCATTCCGGCACGGGCCAGCAGTCTGACGAAGCTTCACGGCAGGGGCTATGCGCCCTATCTCGGCGGCTCGGTCCCAAGAGGAATACGCCCCGGTATGTTGAGTATCCAGGCCAGGACGCGGGTCGCCGCATTGGTGTCGGCTGCAATCCTCATAGCGTCACTCGGAATCGTGCCGGCCCGGGCCGAGCCGCCGATCCGAAGCCCGGAGGACGCGGCCTGCCGGAACGAGGCCCGCGCCAAGGTTTTTTCCGCGCCCAATCCCAACGGACTGGAACTCGAGGATATCGGTCGGCAGATCTATTTCGCCTGCATGGCTCGGACCACGCAGGCCGCGGCATCGCTGCAGAAGCCTACCGGGAAGCGGACGCATCACCGGCATCGGCGGCACTGACGCGCCGCCGGCCTTCCGCGCTCAGGAGTCCAGAGGGGCGCCGATTCGGGCGCGCAGCTTGTGGCGGAGCGCCTCGTTGCCGCCCTCCGCGTTCAAGGCCGTCATCAGCCGCAGAAGCTGGCTGAGCGGGGTCGACCGGCATTCGATCGCCTCGGCGATCTGGTCCGGCAGAGGTTTGGCCGCCGGCACGAAGCGCGGTGCGGGGCTGGCCTGGTGAGTCTGGGGCATGCGCGGCGCTCGTGCTTTGAGACGTTCCAGATGGCGGGCGGGTGGCTACGCCTTCCCGCTGCCCCGCGCCAGCCCCATTCGCGTTTTTACGTAGCCGGCATCATGCACCGTTACCGCGCTGCAACACGGCCTGCAGGAAACCGTGGAGGACGCGGGTCTGGCCGCCGAAAGGGCTTGCTTTCGCGGTCGGTCAGCTTGTCGCCAGCGGTGATTGGTCGAATCCGTCGAGCAGATCCTGCGGATCACGGTAGATGGCGATGCAGCCCGCCGCCGACAGGTCGGACTCCGGAAAGCCGCCGCAGAGCACGCCGATGGTGCGCAGGCCCGCTTTTGACGCTGCCTCGGCGTCGTAGGGCGTGTCGCCGATGACGATCATCTGGTCTTTGTCGAGACCTTCGAGCTTCTTCACTGCGGCTTCGAAGATGTCGGGATGCGGCTTCGAGCGATCGGCGTCGTCCGAACTGGTGACGACATCGACGAGGTCGGCGACCTCAAGAATCTCCTGATAGCGCTCGACCTCTGGGCCTTTGCCCGAGGAGGCCAGGGCGATCTTCAGGCCCGCTGCGCGGATCCGATCGAACAGCGGCCGGACCCCTGGGAACGGCCGGACCTTGGGAAGGTATTTTGTCTTGAACAGATCGGAGCGGAAGCTCTCGATCTCCTTCCCCTCGCGCGCGATGCGCTCCTTCGGCAGGAACACCGGCATCAGCTCGTCGCCGCCCTTGCCGATCTGGCTGCGGACCTTGGCCTCGTCGGTCTCGACCCCGAAATGCGCGAAGGCTTCGACCCAGGCGCGGGCGTGCAGGTCGACGCTGTCGAGCAGCGTCCCATCGATGTCGAAGATCACGGCGCGCATCACGGGCCTCCTTGTGGCGCACGGCGTACGCGTCAGGGCGGACAACGATGGCGGGCGCGGCCTGTTCCTGCTGCGCGCAGTCCGGCAACGGCAGGAGCCCGCCCCCGGTGAGGGGACGGGCTCCTGAAACCAGCCGGGATGGCGCCCGCGGGCGCCGTCGGCTCAGTGCATCGAGGCTGGGACGCGGGCCGGCTTGGCCTTGGCGGCGAGGCCGGCCGTGACGGCGGCCTTCGAGGCCTTGGCGGTCTTCGCGGCGGCCGGCTTGGCGAGGGCGACCTTGGGGGTCACGGTCTTGGCGGCAGCGGCCTTGGCCGGGGCCTTCGGGGCAGCAGTCTTGGCGGCGGCCTTCGGCGCAGCAGCCTTCGGAGCCGAAACCTTGGCGGCCTTCGCGGCGACCGGCTGGGCTTCGGCGGCCTGGCCGTCGGCCAGCACCACGCCGGCGCGCAGCTCGGCCTCGGCGCGGATCCAGTGGGCGACCGCGTGACCGTGAATCCGGCCCTCGTTCTCCCAGATGTAATAGGCGCATTCGCGCACGTGCTGCTCGCTGATCTGCATGCGTTCGATCTCCTGTCCGTCCTGGGATCGACGATGCGAGCGTAGGGTTAAAGGGCGGTTAACCCTGACGGCCTGCGCGGTCTTGGTCGGTCGATCGCCCTATCCGGGGATGCCCAGAACCCGCCGCGCCTCGGTCAGCAGCACCGCGTGCCGGGCCGCCCCGGGGCCGTCGGTCGGCGCCTCGCGCCCGGCTCGGGCGATGATCTCCTGGAACCGGCGCCGGTCGAGGGCACGGCCACCAATGCTGTCGAGCACGGCACCGAGCACGGCCCGGACGGCCTCTGTGCGCTCGTCGGCCTCGGCGACGGCGTCCGCGGAAGCCGCGCTGGTCCGCGCCTCGGCCAGATCCGCCTCCAGGGCGCTCGTTCTGGCCCGGGTTGCCTCCAGCTCGGCCGTCAAACGCTGCACGTCCTGCCAGGCCAGATCGTGCTGGTGCGTGCGCAGGGCGAGCAGCACCTTGAGCGACGCCGCATCCTCGCGCGCGGCTTCCAGCTTGGCCTGCGCGGCCCGCAGGTCGTTCAGCAACTCCTGCGCGATCATCCCATCCCCGGTTACATCCACCGCCGGCTCCGTCAGCATGTCGTTTGGCCCGTCCTGACGGCGCGTGGCGCGAATGTCCACTCTCCAGGCGCCCGGCCCCGGTTGAGAAAATCCACCCGCCGGTCCACATGGGAGGCGGTGCCTTATGGTGCCTGTCCCGGCCGGCCTTGAACCGGCGCAGCGGAGTTCGCCGACCATGTTCATCCAGACCGAAGCCACGCCGAACCCGGCGACCCTCAAGTTCCTCCCCGGCCGCGTCGTCCTGCCCGAATCCACCTTCGAGGCGCGGGATGCCGAGACGGCCGTACGCTCCCCCCTCGCCTCGGCGCTGTTTTCCGTCCCGGGCGTCGCCGGCGTGTATTTCGGCCACGACTTCGTCTCCGTCACCAAGGCGGAGGACGGCTCGGAATGGGCGCAGGTGAAGCCCGCCATCCTCGGCGCGATCATGGAGCATTTCCAGTCCGGCGCCCCGGTGATGGCCGAAGGCGGCCTCGATGATCAGGGCGACGAGGACGAGTTCTACGATGCGGCCGACCACGATACGGTCGTGACCATCAAGGACCTGCTGGAGACCCGGGTCCGACCGGCGGTGGCCGGTGACGGCGGCGACATCACCTTCCGCGGCTACAAGGAAGGCGTGGTCTATCTGGAGATGAAGGGCGCCTGTTCGGGCTGTCCCTCCTCCACCGCCACCCTGCGGCACGGCGTGCAGAACCTGTTCCGGCACTTCCTGCCGGAGATCCGCGAGGTTCAGGCGATCTGAGGCCCGACGCGGTCATCGAGACGCGCCCATGATGACCGACGCCGGCGGTGAGGAACCGCCGGCGTTTTTGCGTTGTGGTTGTCTGCCTTAAGGACCGGCCGATGGTGTCGTCGCCGCCCGTGGCTCTCAGATTTCCGGCTGAGACGCGCTCCCGGTTGCAGCGAAGGCCGCTTGCGGCGCTCGAACCGCTGGGCCTGGATCCGCTCCGCGTCGCGTACGGCGATCGACAGAATGTAACCAGCTGGGTCTCATTACGGTAAATCGCTCGATATCAATATTAGATGCGAAAGTGTTTTGTATTATGCCCCTATTAATACTAATATCGTGTCTGTTAGGGTGTTGAAAAATATTTATGAGTGGAATGTGAAGTATTATTGCAGCATCAAGACAATGCAAATTGTTGCGGTTCTGCCTTGACGTAAGGTTTCGTCATGCGGTTCGTATCTCATGGTCTTCCGGGGATTCGCATGAACCTGCTCAGCCGCACGAACATTGTCACGAAGCTGCTGGCGATCAACCTGATCATCGCGGTGATCGTGGGCGGTTGCATCTGGTTTGCGCAATCCCGGATGACGGTGATCGACCAGATCTACACGAGCCTGATCGCCCGGGAGGCCAAGGCGGTGTCGAACGTGCGGCGGACCAACCGGCTGCACAACACGTTGAACTACCTGATGTATCGGACGATCGCGGAGACCGACCCGGAGCAGATCCGCAAGGCGGGCGCGCAATTCGACATCATCATCGGGCAGACCGACAAGACCCTGTCCGATCTCGCGCAACAGGTCCCGGCCTTCTCCGATCTCATCCAGGCCCAGCGCGAGCGCACCGCGCGCTTCGTGACGGAGGCGTCGGAGGTGCGGCGTTTGGCGGTCGCCGGTGAGGAGAGCGCCGCCCTCAAACAGGCGCGCGAGAAGAGCGAGCCGATCTTCGCCACTCTCGGCGTTGAGGGGACGAAGCTCGGGGACGCGATCGAAGACTACATGCGCAAGCGCTCGCGGGATCTCACGGACGAGACCAATGCGACGCGCTACAGCCTGATCGGCTTCGGAGCCCTCGGCCTGTTCATCGGCATCCTCTGCTCCCTCCTGGTTTCCACCGTCGGCATCACCCGACCGCTCGACCGCTTGGTCGCGGTGCTCCAGCGCATGGCCAAGGGCGAGATCGAGGCCGAGATCGCGGAGGCACGCCGGGGCGACGAGATCGGCGCGGTCGGACGGGCCGTGGAGGACATCAAGGCCATGGTCGTGCAGAAGGCCGCCGAGGAGGCCGAACTCAAGCGGAAGGCTGACGAAGCCGCGGCCGAGGCGCGGCGGCGCACCATGGTTGAGCTGGCCGATCATTTCGAGGAGGCAGTGGGCGGCATCGTCGGCCGGGTCTCGACCTCGGCCACCGAGCTTCAGGATACGGCGCAGTCCATGACCGCCACCGCGACCCAGACCGCCGGCCAGACCACGACGGTCGCTTCCGCGGCCGAGGAGGCGGCCGCCAACGTCAACACCGTGGCGGCAGCCGCCGAGGAACTCGGGGTCTCGATCGGTGAGATCGGCCGCCAGGTCGAGGGGGCCTCCGACCTGGCCCAGCGGACGGTGGGCGAGGCCGACCAGACCGGTGCCCTGATGCAGGAGCTGAGCAGTTCCGTGGCGCGGATCGGTGACGTGGTCGGGTTGATCGCCTCAATCGCCAGCCAGACCAACCTGCTGGCGCTGAACGCGACCATCGAGGCGGCCCGCGCCGGCGAGGCCGGGCGCGGCTTCGCGGTGGTCGCCGCCGAAGTGAAGGAACTGGCCGAGCAGACCGCCAAGGCTACCGAGGAGATCGCCGCCCAGATCGGCCGGGTCCAGGGCGCCACCGGCCAGGCGGCGTCGGCGATCGGCTCGATCGTGGGCCTGATCCGCGAGATCAGCGGCGTGGCGACTAGCATCGCCGCCGCGGTCGAGGAGCAGAGCGCCGCGACCCAGGAGATCGTCCGCAACGTTGCGCAGGCGGCGAGCGGCACCGGCGAGGTGACGCACAACATCGTCGGTGTGGCGAAGGCCTCCGAGGCGACCGGCTCGGCGGCCAACCTGGTCCTGACCTCGGCCTCCGAATTATCCCGGCAATCCGAGCAGCTGAACGTCGAGGTCCGCGAATTCCTCACGGTCGTCCGGGCGGCCTGAGGCTCGGCGCGTCCGCCGACCGGCGCAAGCCGGCAACACTTCACCGCCAACGCGGTTCTCACCGCCGCCCCGCGCTGACGGGCCGGCGGTTTTGTTCTATCGCTAGGGTCTTCGCGCTCTTCGGGGCGGAATGGGAGCGGTCGCCGGTCTGGACCGGCATGCGGGAGTGGACGTGCGTATCCTTGCCATCGACACAGCGCTGGACATGTGCGCCGCCTGCGTCGCCGCGGACGATGCCGACGCGCCGCTCTCGGCCGAGTCGCTGCCGATGGTGCGTGGCCATGCCGAAGCGCTGCTGCCGTTGATCGAGCGGGTGATCGCCCGGGTCGAGGGCGGTTTCGAAGCGATCGATCGCATCGCCGTCACGGTCGGGCCCGGCAGCTATACCGGCTTGCGGGTCGGCCTCTCGGCGGCCCGCGCCATCGGGCTCGCCACCGGCAAGCCGGTGGTCGGCGTCGGCACCCTCTCGGCCCTTTTGGCGCCGCTGTTGGCGGAATCGGTCGAAGGCGTGATCGCGGCTGTGATCGACGCCCGGCATGGCGCCGTCTACGTCCAGGCCCTCGGTCCGAGCGACGGCCTCGCCCCGGCCCACCTGCCGGTGGAGGTTGCCGCGGAACGGCTCGGAGCCGGCCCCGTCGTGCTCACCGGCTCGGGTGCGCCCCTGGTGGCGGCTGCCTTGGCCGCCCGCGGGGTGGAGGCCCGGGTCGCCGGCCTCGGCGCGGCCGAGATCACCGCCGTGGCGTCGCTCGGTCTCGTCGCCGATCCGGCCCAGGCCCTGCCGCGGCCGCTCTACCTCCGCGGGCCCGATGCCCGGCCCCAGGATCATGCCAGGATCGCGCGGCAATGACGCGGCCCCTCCCGTTCTGGCCTCTCGACTGGTGGGCCGCCTGGTGGGACGCCCTCACCCCGGAGCCCTACGTCGCCCCGCTCGCGGACGCCGGGCAGGCGCCGGCTTTGGCCCGGCTTCACGCCACCGCCTTCGCCCGACCCTGGGAAGCCCACGAGTTCGAGCGCCTGCTGTGCGAGCGCTCGACCCAAGCCCATGCCCTGTGGCGGGCCGGGACGCTCCAAGGCTTCGTGCTGTCGCGCCGCGCCGCCGACGAGGCCGAGATCTTGACCATCGTGCTGTCGCCGACGCTGCGCGGCGGCGGCCATAGCCGCCGGCTCCTGCGCGAGCACCTGTCCAGCCTGGCGCATTCCAAGATCGCCCGGGTCCACCTGGAGGTCGACGAGGGCAACGCCCCCGCGCTCAAGCTCTACGCCCGGCACGGCTTCCGAAAGGTCGGCGAGCGCACCGGCTACTACCTCAAGGCCGACGGCAGCCGGGCGACCGCGCTGACCATGAGCGCCGACCTGTAACGGCGTGAGCCGGTTCGGCGTCATCGCGCGGGTCGCGGCCCTCGCCCTCGCCTTCCTGGTGCTGGCGCCGCCGCACTGGATCGCCCTGCGGCTGCTCGGCCGCCGCCCGACCCTGGCGCCGATCCTGTTCCATCGGTTCTTCCTGTGGCTGTTCTCGGTCCGGGTGACGCAGAGCGGCACGCCGCCGGAAGCCGGCGAGGCGGCGCTGGTTCTGGCCAACCACGTGTCGTGGCTCGACATCGTCGCGATCGGGTCGCTGCGGCCGCTCTCCTTCGTGGCGAAGTCCGAGATCGCCGGCTGGCCGGTGATCAGCGCGCTCGCGGCCCTCCAGCGCACGATCTACATCGACCGGCAGCGAAGGGGCGCCACCGCCACGGTCAGCGCCGCTATGGGCCATCGCCTGGCCGAGGGCGAGCTGGTGGTATTGTTCGCGGAAGGCACCACCGGCGACGGCAACCGGCTCCTGCCGTTCCGCTCCGCCCTGGTCGGCGCGGCGCGCGCTGCCCTCCAGGCCGAGGCCGGGCGGGGCCGCGTGCGCCTCCAGCCCCTGGCGATCGCCTATCCGAGGCGCAACGGCCTGCCGGTGGTGCGCGCCGAGCGCTCCGAGATCGCCTGGTACGGCGACATGGAACTGGCGCCCCATCTGGCCGCCTTTGTGAACGGCGGCCCGATCGACGTCCACGTGGTCTGGGGCAAGCCGATCGTCTTCGAAGCCTCGACCGACCGGAAGGCCGCCACCGCCGCTGCCGAGGCCGAGGTGCGCACCGCCCTCCAGGGCATCCTGACCGGCCGCGGCGAGGCCCAGCCCACGGCCGGCACCCGCCCGGCCGCACCCGGGCTCGACCTGGGCGGCTCCGAGATCGCGACGGTCTGAGGCTTTTCCCGGCAGTCGGATTGTGCCTGCGCGATCCGGCTTTCCACGTCATCGCGAACGCAGCGAAGCAACCCGGCGACGCATTACGTCCTCCCGTCGCCCGCTGCTCTAGGTTGCTTCGCTGCGCTCGCAATGACGGTCGAGCCCGCGACTGCGAGAACCCGGTAAATCCACCCCCTGAATACAGGATGCATCTCTGTTGAGCGGGCCGTGTCCCTCTGCTAGCTAGGCCGAAACCCGTGAAGTCGGGATACCGGGAGGACGACCGTTGCAAACCTGGAATCAGGTCTATGATCCGTTCGGGAGCCCCTGGCTCTCGACTCTGGCGGCCTCCGTGCCGGTCATCGCCCTCCTCGCCATGATCGCGAGCGGTCGCGTCAAGGCGCACATCGCCGCCGTCATCGCCCTCGGTCTCGCCATGCTGGTGGCGATCGTCGGCTTCGGCATGCCGACCGAGCTCGCCTCCCGGGCCGCCATCCTCGGGATGGTGACGGGCTTCTTCCCGATCGGCTGGATCATCCTCAACGTCATCTTTCTCTACCGGCTGACGGTGGAGAAGGGCTGGTTCTCCGTCCTGCAGCAATCCGTGGCCGGCATCACCGCCGACCGGCGGCTGCAGCTCCTCCTGGTGGCCTTCGCGTTCGGCGCATTCTTCGAGGGCGCGGGCGGCTTTGGCACGCCGGTCGCCGTCACCGGCGCGATCCTGATCGGGCTGGGCTTCTCGCCGCTGGCCGCCTCCGGCCTCTCGCTCATCGCCAACACCGCCCCGGTGGCGTTCGGGGCGCTCGGCGCGCCGATCCAGGGCCTGGCTTCGGTCACCGGCTACCCGCCCGAGATCCTCGGCGCGATGATCGGCCGGCAGCTGCCGCTGTTCTCGCTGATCGTGCCGTTCTGGCTGATCTGGGTGTTCGCGGGCTTCCGCGGCATGATCCGGGTCTGGCCGCCGATCCTGGTTTGCGGCGCGTCCTTCGCCGTGGCGCAGTTCCTGATCTCGAACTACGTCAATCCCTGGATCGTCGATATCGGCGCCTCGCTCGCCTCGATGCTCTGCCTCGTGCTGTTCCTCAAGGTCTGGCAGCCCCGGGAGGTCTGGACCTCGCCGGCGCTGCGCGGTCACGATCCGTCCCTGGCGCTCGTTAACCCGCGCCCGGTGGCGCTCGGCGCCGGCGTCCCGGGTACGCCCCCGGTCAATATCGGCGCGCGCACCGCCTCGCAGGGTGAGATCCTACTGGCCTGGATGCCGTGGATCATCCTCTCGGTGATCGTGGCGATCTGGGGCACCGGCTGGTTCAAGGGTATCGTGAACCCACTCTTCACCTGGAAATACGAGGTGCCGGGCCTGCACAACGTGATCCTGAAGGTGCCGCCGGTGGTGGCCAAGCCCGTCCCCGAGGGCGCGGTCTTCCTGTTCACCTACATGTCCTACACCGGCACGGGCGTGCTGATCGCCGCGATCATCTCGGGCCTGATCATGCGCTTCTCGCCGGTGCGGCTCGTGACCGCCTATGTCGAGACCATCTGGGCGCTGCGCTACTCGCTGATCACCATCGCGGCGATGCTGGCGCTGGGCGTGCTCACCCGCTACGCGGGCGTCGACGCCACCCTCGGCCTCGCCTTCGCGGGAACCGGCATCCTGTACCCGTTCTTTGGGACGCTGCTCGGCTGGCTCGGCGTGGCGCTCACCGGGTCGGATACGGCCTCGAACGTCCTGTTCGGCGGCCTCCAGCGCATCACCTCCGAGCAGCTCGGGCTCCCGGGCGTGCTGATGGCGGCGGCGAACTCGTCGGGCGGCGTGATGGGCAAGATGGTCGACGCCCAGTCGATCGTCGTCGCCTCCACGGCCACCGGCTATTTCGGCCAGGAGGGCAAGATCCTGCGCTTCGTGTTCTGGCACTCGATCGCGCTGGCCTGCCTGGTCGGCCTGTTCGTGATGCTCCAGGCCTACGTGCCGTTCTTCCAGCAGATGGTCATCGACGTCCCGGCCACCGCGGCGGCCCACTGACGACGGGGCGGCGGGCAAGCCCCGCCGCCTCTCAAGATCGTAAGGGCTCCGCCCCAAAAAGCCCCGCCAAGGGCTGGGCCCTTTGGAAACCCCGCCTTGCTGTGGGGTGTCGCGACGGCCCGCGCGATCCGTGCTACAGGCTCCCGCCCGCCGGTCCGCGCAGGATCGGGGTGGGCTTATGGGGAAGCGGACGGTTTTAGGGCGGCACGCGTTGAAGAAGGCCTTTGTCAAATCCTACGGTTGCCAGATGAACGCCTACGACGCGGCCCGCATGGCCGACGTGCTGGGCGCTGAGGGGTTCACGGCGACCGATTCGGTAGAGGAGGCCGACGTCGTCGTCCTCAACACCTGCCACATCCGCGAGAAGGCCGCCGAGAAGGTCTATTCCGAGCTCGGCCGCCTGCGCGTCCTCAAGGGCGAGCGGCAGGCCCGGGGCCTGGACACCCGCATCGTCGTGGCCGGCTGCGTCGCCCAGGCCGAGGGCGCCGAGATCCAGGCGCGCCAGCCCGCGGTGGACGTGGTGGTCGGCCCGCAGAGCTACCACCGCCTGCCGGACCTGCTGGCCCGCTCCCGCGAGCGCCGGGTGGTCGACACCGAATTCCCGATCGAGGACAAGTTCACGCACCTGCCCCGGCGTCGGACCTCCGGGCCGAGCGCCTTCCTCACCGTGCAGGAGGGCTGCGACAAATTCTGCGCCTTCTGCGTGGTGCCCTATACCCGCGGCGCCGAAGTCTCGCGTCCCGTGGCGGCGGTGCTGGCCGAGGCGGAAAAACTCGCGCAGGGCGGCGCCCGCGAGGTCACGCTGATCGGCCAGAACGTCAACGGCTATCACGGGCTGGGCCCCGACGGCGCCCCGGTCGGGCTCGCGGACCTGATCCGGGCGGTGGCAAAGATCCCCGGTCTCGCCCGGATCCGCTACACCACGAGCCATCCCAACGATTTCGACGACGCCCTGGTGCGGGCCCATGCCGAGGTGCCGGCCCTGATGCCCTACCTGCATCTGCCGGTGCAGTCGGGCTCGGACCGGATCCTCGCCGCCATGAACCGCAAGCACAACGGCGACCAGTATCGCCGCCTGATCGACCGCGTGCGCGCCGCCCGGCCCGATACCGCCCTGTCCTCCGACTTCATCGTCGGCTTCCCCGGCGAGACCGATGCCGATTTTGCCGACACCCTCAAGCTGGTGCGCGACATCGGCTTCGAGAGCGCATTCTCGTTCAAGTACAGCCCCCGCCCTGGCACGCCCGCGGCCGACCGGAGCGACATGGTGCCCGAATCGGTGATGGCGGAGCGGCTCGCCGAGCTGCAGGCGCTGCTGGACGCGCAGCGCTATGCCTACCAGCGGGCTGCCGTCGGCCAGGTCTTCGACGTGCTGGTCGAGAAGGCGGGCCGGCATCCGGGTCAAGTCGCGGGCAAGACGCCGCACCTTCTGGCCGTGCAGTTCGACGCCGCGCCCCACCATATCGGTACGATCGTGCCGGTCCGAATCGAGCGGGCCGGGACGAACAGCCTGTTCGGGCAGTTGGCCTTCGAGGCCGCGGCGGCGTGAGGATCAAGTGATGGGGATGGCGGTGAGGATCACAGGTTGAGCGCGTCGGACGGGTCTGGCGTGCGCGGCGCCCTTCGGGGCCGCGGGCCGGCGGCCAAGCCGGCCGAATCGGATGAGACGGTCGAGGTGCCGCTGACCTTCGACGACAACCGCCTCGCGAGCCTCGTCTTCGGTCAATACGACCAGAACGTCGCCCATATCGAGCGCCGGCTCGACGTCACCGCGACGGCACTCGGCAACCACCTCGTGATCAAGGGCTCCCCCGACGCCGCCGAGAAGGCAAGGCGGGTGTTCCAGAAGCTCTACGCGCGGGTGCGGACTGGCGGCAGCGCACTGACGCTCGGCGATGTCGACGGCGCGATCCGCGAATCCACCGCCCAGGCCAGCCTGTTCCCGGCCGAGGCGATCGCCGCCGAGGCCGACAAGCCGCATTTCGAGCAGATCGCCACCCGCAAGCGCGGCGCCGTGCGCGCCCGCAATCCGGCGCAGGACCAGTACATCAAGCTGCTGCGCACCAACGAGCTGGTTTTCGCGGAAGGCCCGGCCGGCACCGGCAAGACCTGGCTCGCCGTCGGCCACGCCGTGTCACTGCTGGAGCAGGGCCATGCCGAACGGCTGATCCTGTCGCGCCCGGCGGTGGAGGCCGGCGAGCGTCTGGGCTTCCTGCCCGGCGACATGCGCGACAAGGTCGATCCGTATCTGCGCCCGATCTACGACGCCCTCTACGACTTCATGGAGGCGCGCCACGTCGACCGCGGCCTGCAGACCGGGATCATCGAGATCGCGCCGCTCGCCTTCATGCGCGGGCGCACGCTGACCAACGCCGTGGTGCTCCTCGACGAGGCGCAGAACACCACCTCCATGCAGATGAAGATGTTCCTGACCCGCCTCGGCGAGGGCTCGCGCATGATCATCACCGGCGATCCGAGCCAGATCGACCTGCCGCCGGGCCAAAAATCCGGCCTGGTCGAGGCGGTGAACGTGCTCGACGGCGTCGAAGGAATCGGCCGGGTCACCTTCAAGGACGTGGACGTAGTCCGTCACGATCTCGTGCGCCGGATCGTCACCGCCTACGAGCGTGCCTTTCACGGCGACCATGAGGCCGACCGCAATCCCAACCCCCGGCGCCGGCCCCTGGCGTGAGTGTGATGTCGGTTCACGCGCCCGCGGGCGTCGAGCTCTACCTGCCTAGCGCCTGTCGGGATGCGCAGTCACAAGGCATGTTCAGCGTGATGCAACCGGCCCCCTCTCCCGTGCGGGAGAGGGTTGGGGTGAGGGATCAGGTTTCTCCGTACAGGGCGCATCCCTCACCCTGTCCCTCTCCCGCACGGGAGAGGGGACCCGCGCTTTCTGCGGACGCTGATGCTGCGGCTGGCCCCATGCAGAACCGTGTTGTTCGCCCTTTCCCGAGCGGGAAACTGAATAGCCGCGTGGGTCTCGCGCAATGAGCGGCCACGACATCGACATGTCCGTCGAGGATGAGCGCTGGGAAACCGCGATTCCCGACCTCGAATCACTGGTCATCCGCGCCGTCGAGGCGGGGCTGGCGGCGGCCCCCGCGCCGCCGGATGGACCCGTCGAGGTCAGCGTCGTGCTGACCGATGACGCCGCGATCCAAGAACTCAACCGCACCTGGCGCGGCAAGGACAAGCCCACCAACGTGCTGTCCTTCCCAGCCGCCTCGCAGCCCCGCCATGCGGGTGCCGCGCTGCCCCTGGGCGACGTGGTCCTTGCCTACGAGACCCTTGTGCGCGAGAGTGCGGAGCAGTCGAAGCCGCTCCAGAATCACCTCGCGCACCTCCTCGTCCATGGCACCCTGCATTGTCTCGGTCAGGACCACGAGATCGGCGAGGCCGAGGCCGATGCCATGGAAGCGCTCGAAGTCGCGGCCCTCGCGACCTTGGGCATTCCCGATCCCTATGCCTGAGCGGCCGATTCCCCACCGCCCCCAGATCCGAGAGACATGAGCAACGATCGAAGTCGCGGCGCGGCCCTGGCCGCGCCCAGTTCCACCGAGGGTGAATCCCAGTCCCGGGAGCCCTGGTACGACCGCCTCCTGCAGGCGCTCCACCTCAAGCCGCGCGATTCGCTGCGTGAGGGTCTCGAGGAGGCACTCGCCGAGCCCGATGCCGGCGAGAGCGGTCTCACCCCCCTCGAGCGGGTGATGCTCAAGAACGTGCTCGGCCTGCACAAGGTGCGGGTCGACGACGTCATGGTCCCTCGGGCCGACATCGTCGCCGTCTCGAACGACACCAATCTCGGCGACCTGCTCAAGCTGTTCCGCACCGCCGGCCATTCCCGGCTGCCGGTCTACGGCGAGACGCTGGATGACCCCCGCGGCATGGTCCACATCCGCGACCTCGTCGATCACATCGCCGCCAAGGCCGAGCCGACCCGGCGCACCGCGACTGCGGTCCGGCCCGCAATCCCCGCCGAGGGCGAGGCCGACGCCACCGTGGCGCCGCGGCCTGCCCGTCGGGCGCCCGTGCGGCTGCCCCGGGCGCTGGATCTCGGCAAGGTCGATCTCACCACAACGCTCGCCGCCGCCCGCATCCAGCGGCCGGTGTTGTTCGTCCCACCGTCCATGCCGGCCATCGACTTGCTGGTGCGGATGCAGGCGACGCGCACTCACATGGCCCTGGTCATCGACGAGTATGGCGGCACCGACGGGCTGATCTCGATCGAGGACCTGATCGAGGTGGTGGTCGGCGATATCGAGGACGAGCACGACGTCGCCGAGGCCAAGCAGGTGCAGCGGGTCGACGGTGAGGACGAGGTGTTCGTGGCCGATGCCCGCACGCCGCTGGCCGAAGTGTCGGAGGCCACCGGGGTCGATCTCGTGGCCGCGGTCGGCGACATGGCCGAGGAGATCGATACCCTGGGCGGCATGATCGTCACCCTGGCCGGGCGCGTCCCGTCTCGGGGCGAGCTGATCGTCGGGCCGGGCAACCTCGAATTCGAGGTGCTCGATGCCGATCCCCGCCGCTTAAAGCGGCTGCGGTTCCACAAGGGCGCGGCGCGGATCGGCAACGTCGTGCCCCTGGCCCTGCCTCCGCCCTCACCCCCGCCAGTCCCCGAGACGCCGCACCCATGATGGTCTTCGCGTGACGGGTGCTGCGTGGCGGTCATGACCGTGGGTCATGCCCGGGACGTTGCCGCCCCGAGTGGTCCCATGGGCCGCCCTTCCCCGGGCTTCGTGCGCGCCATCGCCCGGCTGACCGGCTGGCGGCGGCTCGGCCTCGCCTGGCTCGCCGGGGCGCTCGGCGCCCTGGCGATGCCGCCCTTCGGATTCCTGCCGGCGCTGGCCGTGTCCCTATCGGTGGCGGTCTGGCTCATGGACGGGGCTGCCGCGGACCGGACCGCCCTACGCAGGCTCCGGCCCTGCTTCCTGCTCGGCTGGGCCTGGGGCTTCGGCTATCTCACCGCCGGCCTGTGGTGGCTCGGCCAGGCCTTCCTGGTGGAGGCCGACGAGTTCCTGTGGGCGCTGCCGCTCGGCGTCGTCGGCCTGCCCTTCGCGCTCGGCCTGTTCTACGGGGCGGGGTTCGGCGCGGCCGGTCTGCTCTGGGCGCGCGGCCCGGCGCGGATCGCCGCCCTGGCCTTCGGGATCGGCGCCGCCGAGTGGCTGCGCGGCCACCTGTTCACGGGCTTCCCCTGGAACACCCTCGGGATGGCGCTCGCCCAGAACCTCTGGCTGATGCAAGGGGCCGCCGCCATCGGCCTCTACGGCCTCACCATCCTGGCCGTGCTGATCTGCGCCGCGCCAGCGACCCTGGCGACCGGCTCGCATCCGCGCAGCCGGTTCGGGCCGAGCGCCGCCGCCGCGATCGTTCTGATCGGCCTGGCGCTCTACGGCGCCGCACGCGTCGGCCCCCCCGATCCGGTCGTGACCGGCGTGCGCCTGCGCCTCGTTCAGCCGAATCTGCCGCAGGATGCGAAGTTCAGGCCTGAGAACCGGGCCGACATCGTCGATCGCTACATCGAGCTGAGCCAGCGCCCGACCGAGGCCGGCGCGCCCGAGCCGACCCATATCGTCTGGCCGGAATCCGCCTTCCCGTTCCTGATCCAGCGCGATCCCGATGCGCTGGCCAAGGTGCTGGCCGGTCTCAAGCCCGGCCAGCAGCTGATGACCGGCGCGGCCCGGGCCGAAGAGCCCCTGCCCGGCGAGCGCCTGCGCTACTTCAACGCTGTCATGGTGATCGGACCGGACGGCGTGATCTCCGACACCTACGACAAGGTCCACCTCGTCCCGTTCGGCGAGTACCTGCCGGCGCCTCTCGATGCGGCGCTTCGGGCCCTGGGCCTGCGCCAGTTCGTGGCGATTCCCGGCGGCTTCTCCGCCGGGACACTGGCGGCGCAGCGGATCCTGACCGTGCCGGGCCTGCCGCCCGTGGCGGCCACGATCTGCTACGAGGCGATTTTTCCGCACGCGATCCTGCCGGCGACGGCCGCTTCGGTGCCGCGGCCGCCCGGGCTGATTCTGAACGTCACCAACGATGCCTGGTTCGGCGACACGCCGGGCCCCCGCCAGCACCTCGCCCAGGCGCGGCTGCGCGCCGTCGAGGAGGGCCTGCCCCTGATCCGCGACGCCAATACCGGGATCTCCGCGGTGATCGACCCGCATGGCCGCATCCTCGCGCAGACCGAGCTCGACACGGAAACCTGGCTCGATGCCGACCTGCCTGCTCGGATCGTGGGCGGCACCCTGTACGGCCAGTTCGGCGATGCCGCCTTCGCGCTGATGCTTGCGGCCTGCCTGGGCGGCGCCCTCACCGCCCGTCGACGGTCATGAGCCCGGAGCGGACGGCCCCGGGCCGGCTCCTGCTCGGCCTCGCGCTGATGCTGGTGGCGTTCAACCTGCGCCCGGCGCTGAGCACGATCGGGCCGCTCCTGGCGACGATCCGGGAGAGCACCGGGCTCAGCGCCGGCGGCGCCGCGATCCTCACCACCCTGCCGGTCCTGTGCCTCGGCATCGCTTGCGCGTTGGCGGCGCCGCTGATCCGGCGGATCGGGCCCGATCTCGCCGTGCTGGTCGGCGCCACGATCCTGGCCGCCGGCTTGGCCCTGCGCGGTCTCGGCGGCCTCGGGCCGCTCTTCACCGGAACGGCGCTGGCCGCCATCGGGATCGGTCTCGACAACGTGCTTTTGCCCGCCCTGGTAAAGCGCGACTTTTCCGGCAGCAGCGGCCTGATGACCGGCCTCTACACGATGACACTGTGCCTCGGCGCGGCGGCCGGCGCGGGCGCGGCGGTTCCGGTGGAGCACGCCCTCGGCGGCGGCTGGCCCTCGGCGCTCGCGGTCTGGGCGCTGCCTGCGCTTGTGGCGGGGTTCCTGTGGATCCCATTCGCCCGTCGCACCGCCTCGAAAGCCGCGCCCTCTGCCGGACGTTTGCTGCGCAATCCCCTGGCCTGGTGGGTCACGGGCTTCATGGGCCTGCAATCCTCCCTGGCCTACACCCTGTTCGGCTGGCTGCCCCTGCTGCTCCAGGCGCGCGGCCTTTCGGCGCTCGATGCCGGCCTCTACGCCTCGCTGATGACCCTGGTCCAGGCGCCGGGCGCCCTGATCACTGCCATGCTGGCCGCCCGGGTGCGGGACCAGCGGGCCTGGATCGTCGCGATTCCGGGGCTGACCGCGGTCGCGTTCCTGTTGCTCGCCTTCGGACCGGAAGCGTTGCGCATCCCGGGGGCCTGTGCCCTCGGCTTCGGCATCGGCGGCTGCTTCGGCCTCGGGCTGACCTTGATCGTCCTGCGCGCCGCGGATGCCGCCAGCGCCGCCGGCCTCTCGGCCATGGCGCAGGGCATCGGCTATACCGGCGCCTGCCTCGGCCCCCTGGCCTTCGGCTTCGCCCACGAGGCGACGGGTGGCTGGGGCCTCGCCGGCGGCCTGTTCGTCACCATCGCGATCACCGCCATCCTGGTCGGGCAGTCCGCCGGCCGCGACCGCAAGGTCAGCGCCGCCGCGCCGGACTTGGGCAGCGCGCCGCTTCAGCCGTCGCTGCCGGCCAGCGGCCGCTGACCGGGGCGGACGCCGCCCGTCCGCAAGATGCCCGCAGGTCGCCCCTCGCCCGCGACAGTCGAGCCAGCGATGCCGGAGGTGCTGGCCAAGCACTCTTGACGCAGAACGACGCTGGGCCAGGATGACGTGGAGTATTCCGCCGAGTCCGCAAGCTGACGTGACCGGCGTCCTGCTTCAGGTGGACACTATGGCACGCATCGACAGGTCGACGCTTCTTCTGGTTGCAACTGCCGTCATCGTGCTCCCGCTGACGATGACCGGTGCCGAGGCGCGCGGATTTGGGGGCGGGTTCCACGGCGGCGTCGGGACCCGGGTCGGCGCCTGGGGGCGGCCGCTCGGACCGGTCCGGCCGGGCCCCGCGATCATCGGTGGGCGGCCGTACCGGCCCGGCTTCGCGTTCCGGCACCCGTACACCTACCGGCCGTGGTATGGCGGCTACTACGGCTACGGGCTTGCCGGCCTCGGGCTCGGGTTTGGCCTGGGCAGCCTGTGGGGCGATTTCGGCGATCCGTTCTACGACGACGCCTATATCTACGCGTCGCGGGTCTACAGGCCTCCAGTCTACGTGGCGCCGGCCGATGTGCCGCCGGTGGTGGAGGCGGACCCGGCCGATCTTTCCGCCGCCGTCGCAGCCTGCGCCCGGCGCTTCCGGACCTACGATCCGGCCACACAGACCTATATCGGCAAAGGTTACGTCCGCCGCCACTGCCCCTGAGCGCCGATCGCGCCTCGGGATGAGGCCAAAAAGAAGGCCCCGCGGGTTTTCACCCGCGGGGCCTTCATTCAGTCAGGGCCGGTTCGGCGCCGCGTAAAAAACTTACTCGGCGGCGACCCGATGGGCCTGGGAGCCGTCCGTGTAGGTCTCGGCCTGCAGGCGCTTGTGCGGCGCGGCGCGGCCCGGCAGCGGCGGCAGGGCCTTGGCCTTCTCCAGGTCGATGCCCGCACCCTCTGCGACGCGGCGGCCGTAATCCTCGTCCGCGTGCCAGAAGTGCCAGACCATCCGCAGTTGGATCGGCTCCGGGCACTGCTTCATGTCGCCGACCAGATTGGCGATCAGGTCGTCCCGCTCCCAATCCTGGAACGAGCGGTACCGGACGCCGGCCTGAGTGTAGTCGTCCTCGGTGCGCGAGGTCTGGTAGCGACCGAGCTGGCCCTGCACCGGCTGGCGGTACTCCTTGGCCGGCTTGGGCGCCTCGCGCAGGCCCTCGGCTAGGGTCGAGGGCTCGTAGTTGATGTGCTTGTTCGGCCCGGTGCCGTCGACCGAGTAGGTCATCTGGCCGTCCCGCTGGTTGGAATAGACCTTCACGCCCGGCTGCGGCGCGTTGATCGGCAGCTGCAGGTAGTTCGGGCCGACGCGGTAGCGCTGGGTGTCCGAGTAGGACAGGGTCCGGCCCTGCAGCATCTTGTCGTCCGAGAAGTCGATGCCGTCGACCAGCACGCCGGTGCCGAAGGCCGACTGCTCGACCTCAGCGAAGAAGTTGTCCGGCACCCGGTCCAGCACCATGCGGCCCACCGGCAGCAGCGGGAACTGGTCCACCGGCCACAGCTTCGTGTCGTCCAGCGGATCGAACGACAGGTGGTCGTTCGGGCCGTCCGGCATGATCTGCACGCAGAACTCCCACTCGGGGAAGTTGCCGGCCTTGATGTTGTCGTACAGGTCGCGGGTCGCGTGGCCGACATCCTTGCCCTGGATTTCGGCGGCCTGCTGCGAGGTCAGGTTGCGGACGCCCTGCTTCGGCTCCCAGTGGAACTTGCAGAGCACGGCCTCGCCCTGGTCGTTGACCAGCTTGTAGGTGTTGACGCCGGAGCCTTCCATCTCACGGTAGTTGGCCGGGATGCCCCAGGGCGACTTGAGGTGCGTCACCATGTGGATCGACTCGGGGTGCTGCGCGACGAAGTCGAAGAAGCGCCACGCCTCCTGGCGGTTGGTCACCGGGTCCGGCTTGAACGCGTGGATCATGTCGGGGAACTTGATCGCGTCCCGGATGAAGAACACCTTGAGGTTGTTGCCAACCAGGTCCCAATTGCCGTCGACGGTCTTGAACTTCACCGCGAAGCCGCGCGGGTCGCGCTCGGTCTCCGGGCTCTCCTTGGCGCCGGCCACCGTCGAGAAGCGCACGAACATCGGCGTCTTCACGCCGGTCTCGTTGAGCACGCGGGCGCGGGTGTACTTGGAAGCCGGCTCGTTACCGATCTTGCCGTAGGCCTCGAAGTAGCCGTGGGCGCCGGCGCCGCGAGCATGGACCACGCGCTCCGGAATGCGCTCACGATCGAAGTGGGTGATCTTCTCGATGAACTGGTAGTTCTCGAGCGTCGCGGGGCCGCGCTCGCCGACCGTGCGGGTGCTCTGGTTGTCGCGGACCGGATGGCCCTGGCGGGTCGTGAGAATCGGGCGTTGATCGCTCATGCGTCTCGTCTCTCCGTGAAGCCTGTGAGCGGGATATGGGGCCGACTCGGCAGACTGGAACCGTTCCGACGAGGTTATGGACCCTGGCGGGCCCAATGGCTAATGCATCGTCGCAAACGCCATGATAGACGCAGCATATGAATTTCTCGGGTTTGTCGCTCCGCGACCTGGAATATGTCGTGGCGGTGGCCGACGAGGGCCATTTCGGCCGGGCGGCCGAGCGCTGCAATGTCAGCCAACCGACCCTGAGCGTGCAGGTGCGCAAGCTGGAGGGCGCCCTGGGGCTGACCCTGTTCGAGCGCTCGAACCGTCGGGTGCTGCTCACCGAGGCCGGCCAGGGCATCGTCCGGCAGTCGCGGATCGTCCTGGCCGAGGCCCAGCGGCTGCTGGCGCTCGCCACCGAGGGCCGGGGCTCGCCGCTCACCGGCCGGCTGGTCCTGGCCGCGATCCAGACGCTCGGGCCCTACTTCTTCCCGCTGGTGCTGCGGCCCCTGCGCCAGCAGTACCCCCTGTTGACCCTGTCGCTCTCCGAATCGCGCACCGCCGAGATCGTCGAGGGCCTGCGCGACGGGCGCATCGACGCCGCCCTGGTCTCGCTGCCGCTGCCCCCCGTCGGGCTGGCGGTGGCGCCGCTCTTCGTCGAGCCGTTCTGGCTCGCCTGTCCGGCCGAGCACGCGCTGGCCCGCGGCGGTGCCCTCTCGGCTACCGAGATCGCCGGGCCGGACCTGCTGCTCCTCGACGAGGGCAATTGCCTGCGCGACCAGGCGATCGCCGCCTGCGGCGCGGGTTCTTCCGTGGGCCGCCACGCCACCAGCCTGGAGACCCTCCGCTCGATGGTGGCGGCCGGGACCGGTTACACCCTGCTGCCGGCGCTGGCCGTGCCCCCCGGCCCCGACCCGACCGGCCTGACCGTCACCCGGTCCTTCGACGTCGACGGTCCGGGCCGCACCATCGCGCTCGCCTGGCGGGCGAGCGACCCGCGCGCGCCCGGGCTGGCGAACTTGGCTGCGTTCTTCCGCGCGCATGCACCGCCCGGCACGGCGGCCTGCCGGGATGAGACGGCTTAGCTTTTTCAGGGTTTGGGTTCTGGGGCGCGGACGTTCGTTGGCCCGCCCTGTCATCCCGGGGCGCCGCAGGCGAGCCCGGGATCCAGATCCGCTGACAGCGCAAGTTCCTGATACAACGAAGTTTCTGGATTCCGGGCTCCGCTGCGCGGCCCCAGAATGACGGGGTGATTCACAAAGCAGCTCGCTGGTTCGACGAACCGTGCTGCCGGTGTGCCGCGGACCTCTCAATAATTACCACTCCCGAACACGATCCGGATTGTGATGTGTGATCACTCGCCGGATCGCAGAGAATGCCCCGGCCGGCGCGAAACGGCGGCGCATAGGAGCAAGCTCATGCGGCGCAGACTGATCGCGACCCTGGTCGCCTTTCTCACCCCCGCGACAACCCTCGCCGCCTCCCAAGATAGCTTTGCCCGCATCGACGCCATCGACCGCGCCTCTCTGGTGATGACCGTGGAAACCGGCATCGTCCCGCGGGACCTCGGGGTGCGGATCGCCCAAGCCCTCGATCAGGTCGCCTCGGAGGCCGCCAAGCCGGGCGCCGAGCGGCCGGACGATTACCTGCGGATCGAGCCGCTGATCACCGCCATCGCCGGCCCGGATGCCACGCGGATGCATTCCGGCCGCAGCCGGCAGGACATCATCCCGACCGTGCTGAAGCTCGACCAGCGCGACCGGCTGCTCGACCTCGCCGAGGCTCTGGATGGGACTCGCGCCGCGCTCCTGACCGTCGCCGAGCGGGAGGCCGACACGATCGTCCCGGCCTACACCAACGGGGTGCAGGCGCAGCCGACTACGCTGGGCCATTACCTGCTCGGCTATGCCGGGGCGCTTGCCCGCGACGCGGACCGCCTGCGCGAGAGCTGGGCGCGGGTGAACCTGTCGCCGCTCGGCGCTGCGGCCCTCGGCACCTCCAGCTTTCCGGTCGATCGCGGCCGGCTCGCCGGGCTGCTCGGCTTCGATGCGCCGGTGGAGAACAGCTACGATGCCGGCCAGCTGGCCCCGATGGATCTCGGCCTGGAGCTGACCGGCCTGTCGGCCAACCTCGCCACCACGGCCAGTAGTTTCGCGCAGGACCTCTACGCCCAATACCACCAGACCCGGCCCTGGATCCTGCTGCGCGAGGGCGCGCTGACCGGCCCGAGCAGCATCATGCCGCAGAAGCGCAACCCGGTGGCGCTCTACAGCCTGCGCATGAAGGCGAGCGACGTGGTCGGCGCCGCCCAGGCCTTCGTCATCATGGCCCACAACGTCGAGTCCGGCATGCCGGACTACAAGCGCAACCAGGGGGAGCCCCCGGGCCGGACCATCTCCGAAGCGGCCGAGACCTGCCGGCGCTGGACCCGGGTCCTCGACGGGCTGGTGATCGACCGGGACCGGGCCGCCGACGAGGTCGCGGCCGACTATTCCACCACCACGGAGCTCGCCGACACCCTCCAGCGCGAGGCCGACGTGCCGTTCCGGCTCGGGCACCATTTCGCCTCCGAGCTGGTCAGCTATGGCCGCAGCCACGACCTGCGCCCGGCCGATCTGCCCTTCGCCGAGGTGAAGCGGATCTACGCGGAGGCCGCCGCCGGCTCGGGCCTCAAGCCGGACCTGCCCCTCGACGAGGCACGGTTCCGGGCGGCCCTGTCGGCGCGGGGCATGATCGACGCCGCCAAGGGCCTGGGCGGCCCGCAACCCGCGGAGGTCCGGCGCATGCTCGCCGCTGCCCGGACGCGCCTCGACGCTGACCGGACCTGGCTGGCCGATCGCCGCACCGCGCTCGCGGCGGCACGCGGCCGACTGGATGCGGCTTTTGCGAATATCAAAATGGGGCCGTAGGGCCGTTCCTGATCGGCACCCCTCCAGCCCACTTCCTTCATCCTGAGGCGCGAGCGCAGCGAGCCTCGAAGGATAAGGGAAGTGGGTGGGATTGGCCGGGTGGCGGGCGTCAAGCGGTCGAAATGCTTCATCTTGAGAGAAACGGGCTCACGAAACCCCACGCGAACACCGGACCTCCCCAACCCTGACATCGGCATTCCCAAAAATCTTTGCCGTGACAGGGCCCATATTGCGGTGTAGCGGCCCTCACGCCCGACAATCAGTGCGGGTGCATTCCCCCCGCCGGTCGCCTTGCCCCCCTTCCGCACCCTCGGCCTCTGGGCCGCCCTCGTCGCCGTGTCCGCGGCCGTCTCGTACGGGCTGCTGCTCGCGCAGTTCCCAGCGGCGTTGCTGCTCGGCCCGATGATCGCGGCCATCGCGTTCGGGGTCGGCGGCTCCCGGCTGCACGTGCCGCGCGTCGCCTTCAACGCCTCTCAGGCGATGATCGGATGCCTGGTCGCCCACGCCGTCACCGGGCAGATCGCCCAGACCCTGTTCGAGGACGGGCCGCTGATCGTAGCCGTCGTGCTCGTGACCGTGGCGGCGAGCGGTTTCGTCGGCTGGGTCCTGACCCGGTTGCGGGTGCTGCCCGGCACCACGGCGGCCTGGGGTTCTTCGCCCGGGGGCGCCTCGGCCATGGTGGCGATGGCCGAGGATTTCGGCGCGGATCCGCGGCTCGTGGCCTTCATGCAATATGTCCGCGTGGCCGCGGTCGTGTTCTCGGCCTCGCTCGCCGCCCGATTCCTGATGGAGGCGCCAATCCCGGGGGCGGCCGCCGGCGCGGCTGAGGTGACCGGGCCGGTCGCGCTGCTGGCGACCCTTGCTGTGGCGGTGGTCGGTGCCGGCGCGGCCCTGGCCCTGCGGGTCCCGGCCGGCGCCCAGATCGGCCCGATGGTGCTCGGCAGCCTGCTCCATGCCAGCGGTCTGGTGCGGATGTCCCTGCCGGCGCCGATCCTCGAACTCGCCTATGCCTGCATCGGAATCTATGTCGGCCTGCGCTTCACCCGCGAGACCCTGCGGCTGACCTTTTCTGCGCTGCCCGGCATCCTGGCGGCGACGTTTTCGGTGATCGCCCTGTGCGCCGCGTGGGGTTGGGGCCTGACCTTCCTGCTGCCGATCGACCTGCTCACCGCGGTGCTGGCCACCAGCCCGGGCGGCCTCGATTCCGTGGCGATCATCGCGGTCGGCTCGAAGGCGGACGTCTCCTTCGTGCTCGCCGTGCAGACCCTGCGGCTGTTCGTGGTGCTGCTCACCGGGCCGCTGCTGGCCAAGTGGATCAGCCGGTCCGTGCCGGAGGGCGCGGCTCGATGAACGCTTTGGTCCTCGCCTTCCTGAATTCCTGGCGCGGCCTGCGCCACGGCGCCCGCACCGAGCGGGCCGTGCGGCAGGAGCTGATGCTGCTGGCGCTCGGCGTGCCGGTGGCGCTGCTGCTCGGCTCGACCCTGTGGGTCCGGGTGGCCCTGATGGCGAGCCTGCTGCTGATGCTGGCCGCCGAGTTCCTGAACACCGCCGTAGAAAAACTCTGCGACCACGTCCATCCGGGCCATCACCCGATGATCGGCACCGTGAAGGACCTGGCCTCGGCCGGCACCTTCATGGCGCAGGTGGCGGCGCTGCTGGTGTGGGTGGCGGCTTTGGTGGAACGGGTGGGGTAGCAGACCCGATCGGGCGCGTCGCTCGCATCTCGCGGCGCGAGGGTCTATCTCCGGCCATCCGCGCCACGCGCCCCAAGTCCCAAAAAATGACCGACTACATCCGAAAGATCCTGACCGCCCGCGTCTACGACGTGGCGATCGAGAGCCCGCTCGATCCGATGCCGCGGATGACCCAGCGGCTCGGTCGGCCCGTGCTCCTGAAGCGCGAGGACCTGCAGCCGGTCTTCTCGTTCAAGCTGCGGGGCGCCTACAACAAGATGTCGGGACTGAGCCCGGACCAGATCGCCCGGGGCGTGGTCTGCGCCTCGGCGGGCAACCACGCGCAGGGCGTGGCGCTGGCAGCGGCCAAGCTCGGGGCCCGGGCGGTGATCGTGATGCCGCGCACCACCCCGTCGATCAAGGTCGATGCCTGCCGGGCGCGGGGCGCCGAGGTGGTGCTGCATGGCGACGCCTTCGACGAGGCCCTGGCCCAGGCGAAGATCCTGGAGGCCGAGCAGGGCCTGACCTTCCTGCACCCGTTCGACGATCCCGAGGTGATCGCCGGCCAGGGGACGATCGGCAAGGAGATCCTGGAGCAGCATACCGGGCCGATCGAGGCGATCTTCGTGCCAGTGGGCGGCGGCGGTCTGGCGGCCGGGATCGCGACCTTCGTGAAGTACCTGCGCCCGGGCACCAAGGTGATCGGCGTCGAGCCGGAGGATGCCGCCTGCATGGCCGCGGCGCTGGCTGCCGACACACGGGTCAGCCTGCCTTCGGTCGGGTTGTTCGCCGACGGCGTCGCCGTGCGCCAGGCCGGCGAGGAGACCTTTCGGCTTTGCCGCGAGCATCTCGACGAAGTCATCACCGTCGACACCGACGCCATGTGCGCGGCGGTCAAGGACATCTTCGACGACACCCGGGCGGTGTCCGAGCCGTCCGGGGCGCTGAGCCTCGCCGGGGCCAAGCTCTATGCCGAGCGCGAGGGTGGCGACGGCACCCTGATCGCGATCTCCTCGGGGGCGAATCTCAATTTCGACCGTCTGCGCCACATCGCCGAGCGGGCGGAGATCGGCGAGCAGCGCGAGGTCCTGCTCGGCGTCACCATCCCGGAGCAGCCCGGCGCCTACCGGGCGTTCATCCGGGCGCTCGGGCCCCGGGCGATCACCGAGTTCAACTATCGCCACGCGCCGGGGGCGGAGGCGCAGATCTTCGTCGGCATCAACGTCGCCGGGGGCAAGCGCGAGAAGCAGGCGCTGATCGGCGACCTACGCGAGGCCGGCTATCGCGTCCTCGACATGAGCGACAACGAGATGGCCAAGGTCCATGTCCGCTACATGGTCGGCGGCCGGGCCGTGGGCGTGGCGCATGAGCGGCTGTTCCGCTTCCAGTTCCCGGAGCGGCCGGGGGCGCTGATGAAGTTCCTGGACGCCCTGGGGCCGAACTTCGACATCACCCTGTTCCACTACCGCAACCACGGCGCTGATTACGGCCGGGTGCTCGCCGGGATCGCGGTGCCTCCGGCCGAGCGCGTCCGGTTCGACGAAGCGATCGAGGCGCTGGGCTATCCGGCCACCGACGAGACCGAGAACCCTGCCTACCGGCTGTTCCTGGATGGCGAGGCGGCGGCCTGACTCTCAGCTGTCGACGGTATCGACCGAGATTACGTCGTCTGTCGCGCGCAGCTTCGCGGCGATCGCCTCGAAGCTGGTGCGCGACAGCCGGACGAAGGTGACGGTCACCTCGTCGAGATCCGGGTCGGAGGCCGGCCGGGTGGTGAACTGGCGGACCCGCGAGGCGCGCTCGCCCGTGACGTCGTGGAGCGTGTCGATCGACATCGTGCCCTTGCGGACGGTCATCCGCAGGGTTTGCGACCGCATCCGTTCGCGCCAGCGCTCCTCGAACGGCTTGATCCCGGCCAGGATGCCGACCACCAGGGCCGTGGTCGCCAGGGCCGGCACGTAGAGCCCGCTGCCCACCGCCAGGCCGATCGCCGCCACGCCCCAGAGGCTCGCCGCCGTGGTGAGGCCCTTCACCACCTCGCCGCGCAGCAGGATCGTACCCGCCCCGAGGAATCCGATGCCCGACACCACCTGCGCGGCCATGCGCGAGGGATCGAGCACGATGTTCTTGGTGCCGAGCACGTCGCTGAAGCCGAAGGCCGAGACGATCATGATCAGGCAGGAGCCGACGCAGACGAGCATGTGCGTCCGCAAGCCCGCCGCCCAGAGCAGCCGCTCGCGCTCCAGCCCGATCACGCTGCCGGCCAAAGCTGCTAGGGCGAGCCGGGTCACCATCTCGGCGTTGCTGATCAGAATCGCCTCCGTCTCTCCGCGTTACGCGGATCGGTTCTGGAGGTACCGGAAGGGCGGATCAAGGCGGGTTCGGGATTCGACCGTACTCCGTCATTGCGAGCGCCGCGAAGCAACCCTGGGACGCGCCACGTCCTGGGATTGCACGCTGCCCTAGGTTGCTTCGCTGCGCTCGCGATGACGGCGAGGCGGTGTCGTCGAGAGATCCCTGCTCAGGCCACCCCGAGCGCCGCCTTCTCCACCTCGTAGGCCGCCCGCACGGCCGCAGCGCCATAGGACCGCTCCAGCCGTCGCACGGTGAAATGCGCGCGGGCGGTTGATTGGAAGTGGCTCATGAAGGCGGTGTTCACTGCGGCGCCGCCGAAGGCGCCCAGAACCGGCACCGCCTGGGCGGCGACCTTCTGGGAGACCACGAGACCGAACCGGGCCGCGATCTGCGCGGTGAATCGGATCAGCGCCGGGGCCGACTGGTCGAGCAGGGTCTTGCTGCCCGCGTAGCGAGCCGCCTCTGACAGGGTCTTGGCCAGGGCCGCGCGCACGGCGAAGTAGCCGCTCTCGGTGAGCGCCGAGCCGGCCTCGGTCTCGGGCGGCGTGCGACCGCCCAGCGCAAAGACCTGGACGCAGGCCAGCGCGCCCTCCGGCGTTTCTAGATCCTCGCCCTCCTCCCGGGCGATCTCGGCGATCGAGCGCAGCATCAGTGTGGTCGAAACCGGAAGCTCCACCGCCAGGGTCGCGAGCCCGAACGCGCCCCCGATGGCGCCGGAGAGCGCGGCGAAGGCCTTGTGCTTGGTGTCGCCCGAGCCCAGCAGCCGGGTCAGCCGGCTCTCCGTCTTGGCGACGCCAGCCTCGATCGCGGTGCCGTCCGCGGGGACCACGTTCGTGCGCGGCAGCGTCGCCAGGGCGACCCGCAGGGCGCCGCGCATCGCCGCCTCGGTGGACCGGCCGACCGCTTCAGTGACCGGGGCGGGCAGCGAGCGGCCGATGATGTCGAGGGGGGCACCGGCGGCCGAGGACAGGCGGGCGGCCAGGCTCGGCCGCTCCAGCACCTGCACGGCCCGGCGCAGCGCGGCGAGATCGGCGTCGCTCAGGGCCGTCTCGGGAATCGTCGCCGGCACGGTCGCGTCGGCGCGGGTGAGGTCGGTCGTGCTCATCCGTGAATCCCTGGGTCTGTTCGCGTCACGCAGTGCCGGAGGCCCGCGCCGTGGAAGGAAGCTCGGGCGCCGGGATGCGGTTCCCCGCCTCCTCGGCCGCCCGCGCCGCGGCCTCGTCCTGTCGCTGCCCGTGCCGCCCGACCGCGAGGCACAGGATCAGCACCGGGATCCCGACCAGCGAGGTCATCACGAAGAAGGCCGGATAGCCGATCGCCGCGACCACGAAGCCCGAGGAGCCGGCGATCAGCTTGCCCGGCAGGGCGTAGAGCGAGGAGAACAGCGCGTACTGCGTCGCCGCATAGGCTGTGCTGGTGAGGCTGGACATGTAGGCGATGAGGACGATGCCCGCGAAGGATCCGCAGAAGTTCTCGATCGAGATCGCTACCGTCAAGCGCCAGATCTCGGGGGCGCCGGCCGAGAGCCATGCGAAGGCGAGATGCGAGGATGCGGCCAGGAAGGCGCCGAGCAGCAGCATCGGGAACAGGCCCAGCCGGGCGAGCGCCCAGCCGCCGGCGAAGCCGCCGGCGATGCCGACCCAGATGCCGTAGAGCTTCGTGACGGTGGCGATCTCCTTCAGGTCGAAGCCGAGCGCCCGGTAGAGCGGGCTCGCCATCACGCCGGAGAGGAAGTCCGGCAGGCGGTAGAGCGCCACCAGCAGCAGGATGCCCCAGAGCGCGCCGCCGAAGCGCCCGTGCAACTCGGTCAGCGGCTCCAGAATGGCCCGGCGCATCGACCAGAACCGGGAATGGCCGGTGGCATCGGCCTGAACCCGGCGCGGCGCGTCGAAGGCCGGCGCCAGAAGCGCGGCGATCATGCCCACCAGCATCAAGGCGGCCATGGTCAGGTAGGCGAGGGTCCAGCCGCCGGACGCGGCGATGAACAGCGCACCCGCCCCGGCCGCGATCAGCCCGAGCCGGTAGCCGAGGTTCGAGGTCGCCGCCAGGATGCCCTGGAAGTCGCTGCCGGCGGCGTCGATGCGCCAGCCATCCACCACCACGTCCTGGCTCGCCGCGCAGAACGCCACCAGGAAGGCGCCGAGCCCCAAGAGCGCCAGGTTGGTCTTCGGGTCCGAGAAGGCCATGAGGATCAAGCAGAGTGCGACCGCGGCCTGCGTCGTCACCATCCAGGCCCGGCGCCGGCCGAGCCGCGCGCTTAGGACCGGCACGTTCAGCCGGTCGATCGCCGGAGCCCAGAGGAATTTCAGTGAATACGGGAGCGCGACGTAGCTGAACAGGCCGATCGCCCGCACGTCGATATCCGAGAAGGCGAGCCGGAGCGTGAAGGTCCCGAGCACCAGCAGCAGCGGCAGGCCGGAGGAGAATCCGAGCGCCAGCATCAGCACGATCCGCCGGTCCTCGACGATGTCGCGCAGGTGGAAGCGACGCAAAGCCTGTGGCGGGTTGCCCATCGCATGGAACTCCTGAGCTCTGTTGGCCTTGATCCCGCGAAATCGTGGCAGCCTTGGGCCGTTCGGGTCTTGGCTGAATCGGGAGGCCGAGCGCCTTTATCATGGTCGAAGCATGCTTAACGTGGTGTCCACGTTCCGCAGCCGCGGAGCGTGCGGACGGTCGCCCCGCGTCCAAGTTATGTCGACCAAGTGTGGAATGATGTGTTGAGTGCTCGTCCCGAACCCAGCCCGCCGCACGCGATGCTGGTCGATGCCTTCGCGCGCAGTCCATCCCCGATGGTCATCACCGACGCGCGCGCGCCCGACAACCCAATCTCCTGGGTCAACGACGCGTTCCTGGAGCTGACCGGCTTCGACGCTGACGAGCTGCTGGGGCGCAACTGCCGCATGCTCCAGGGAGCGCGAACCGATATGTCCGAGGTCGCCCGGATCCGGGCCGCCGTCGAGGCGGGCAATCCGGTGACCGCCGAGCTGCTGAACTACCGCAAGGACGGCTCCACCTACTGGAGCGCGATGACGATTACGCCGGTCCACGATGCGGCCGGGCTCGCGTATTTCTACGCGGCGCAAGCCGACATGACCCATACCCGCGAGCGCGAGGTGACGATGCGCGTCACCAACGACGAGCTGGAACGTCTGGTCGCCGCGCGGACCCACGACCTGAGCGCCGCCCTGGAGCAGAAGACCGCCCTGCTCCACGAGGTCGATCACCGGGTGAAGAACAATCTTCAGGTGATCTCGTCGCTGATGTTGCTCAAGGCCCGCCGCACCCCGGAGGGCGATGCCCGGGACGCGCTTCAGGGCATGGCGGAGCGGATCGGCGCGCTCTCGACGGCGCATCGGATGCTCTACTCGGAGGGTGACTGCACCCATTTCAACCTCGGCGACTTCGCTGCCGAGTTCCTGTCCGACGTGAATGCAGGCCTCGATCAAGACAAGCAGCGGGTCGAGGCCGAGGTCGAGCCGATCGCGGTGGCGGCCGCCATGGCCGCGCCGCTCGCCCTGCTGATTCACGAGCTGACCGCCAACGCCCTGCGCCACGCCTTTCCGAACGCCCGGGAGGGGCGCGTCTCGATCACGGCCCGCCGCACAGCGGCCGGCATGCAGCTCACGATCCGGGACGACGGTGTCGGCTTGGCGGCGGCGCCGCCCAACCCCGCGGGCTTCGGCCGGAATCTGGTGGAGATGGTGGTCCGCCAGCTGCGCGGGACCATCGCCTGGGCTGATGCCGGGCCCGGCACCCATGTCGAGATCGATATCCCGCTCCAGCTGCCGACTTGAGAATTCGGCCCGAACGCTTCAAGCTCGTGAAACGCTCAGCGGTCGAGACACCAAAAGGGAGATCGCATGAGGGGTGGGAACGCCGGCGCGGATGCTGCGCTCCGCATCCTCGTGGTCGAGGATGAGGTGCTGATCGCGCTCGAACTCGAATGCCTGCTCGACGATCTCGGGCATGTCACGGTCGGCATCGCCGGGAATTCGGCCGAAGCGATCGCCCTCGGCCGCTCGGCCGAGCCCGACGTCGCCTTCGTCGACATCCACTTGGTTGACGGCCCCACCGGCGTCGAGGTTGCCCGGGCGCTCGCGGCCGATCCGCGGATCACCGTGGTGTTCATGACCGCCAACGCCAAGCGCATCCCGGCCGACTTCGCCGGCGCCATCGGGGTGATCGCGAAACCTTATTCCGAGCGCGTGGTCGCCAGCATTTTAGACTGGGTCGCCGACCGTCGGGCCGGCCGGGCGCCGGAGCACGGGGCGCCGGACGGATTTCATTTCGCGCCGGCGCCGTAGTTTTTTTGCAACGGGCGCTCCCCGACCACCCCCCTCATCCTGAGGCGACGGAGCGAAGCGAAGGCCTCGAAAGAGGCCTCCAGCCAGCCGCGCGATCCCTGGAGGGCTCCTTCGAGGCTGCTGCGCAGCACCTCAGGATGAGGGGGTTTGGTGGGAGACCCCGCACACTCCACAATCACCGCTTCTCCGCCCGCTCCCGCTTCAGCCGGTAGAGCGCATCCAGCGCCTCCCGGGGCGTCAGCGCGTCCGGGTCGATGGCGTCGAGGAGCGCACCCAGCGGATCCTCCGCCGGGGGCTCCGGCGGTGGCGGCGGGGCGAGCGCCGCGAAGAGCGGCAGGTCGTCGATCTTGGCCCGGGCCGGGCGGCCGCGCTCAGCCTTCTCCAGGCTCTTCAGGATCGCCCCGGCCCGCGCCACCACGCTGCCCGGCAGGCCGGCCAAGCGGGCCACCTGCAAGCCGTAGCTGCGCTCGGCGATGCCCGGCACGACCTCGTGCAGGAACACCACGCCGTCCCGGTGCTCAGCCACCTTCAGGGTGGCGTTGTCGAGCCGGGCCAGACGGTCGCCGAGCGCCGTCAACTCGTGGAAATGCGTGGCGAACAGCGCCCGGCAGGCATTGGCCTCGTGGAGATGCTCCAGGCAGGCCCAGGCGATCGACAGCCCATCGAAGGTCGCGGTGCCCCGGCCGATCTCGTCGAGGATCACCAGGGAGCGCCGGGTCGCCTGATTGAGGATCGCGGCGGTTTCCACCATCTCGACCATGAAGGTCGATTGCCCGCGCGCCAGGTCGTCGGCCGCGCCGACCCGGGAGAACAGCCGGTCGACCCGGCCGATCCGGGCCGAGGCCGCCGGCACGAAGGCGCCCATCTGGGCCAGCACCGCGATCAGCGCGTTCTGGCGCAGGAAGGTCGACTTGCCGCCCATGTTCGGGCCGGTGATCAGCCGGATCCGGCCCCGCGTCTCACCCGACAGGTCGCAATCGTTGGCGATGAACGGCGCGCCGGCCCGGCGCAGGGCCGCCTCGACCACAGGATGGCGGCCGCCGGTGATGGCGAAGGCCAACGAATCGTCGACCTCGGGCCGGCGCCAGTCCAGCTCGACCGCGAGCTCGGCGTTGCTGGCGGCGACGTCGAGCGACGCCAGGGCTTCGGCCGTCCGGGCGATCGTTTCGGCCTGGCCCAGGATCCGGCCGGCCAAGTCATCGAACACCGCGGCTTCGAGGGCCTCGGCCCGATCGGTCGCGCCGGCGATCTTCCGTTCCAGGTCGCCGAGCTCGACGCTGGTGAAGCGCATCGCGTCGACCATGGTCTGGCGGTGGACGAAGTCGCGCTGCAGACCCTTGAGGCAGGCCTCGCCCACCGATTGCGGAACTTCGATGAAATAGCCGAGCAGGTTGTTGTGCTTGATCCGCAGGGTCCGGCAGCCGGTCTCCTCCGCGTAGCGGGCCTGGAGCGCCGCCACGACCTTGCGCGAATCCTGACCGAGCAGCCGCGCCTCGTCGATCTCGGCGGCGTAGCCCGCGCGCACGAAATTGCCGTCCCGGCGGGACAGCGGCAGGTCGTCGGCCAGCGCCGCGCGCAGAGTCTCGGTCAAAGCCGGGTCGGCCGCCCCGCAGGCCTGCGCGATCCGTGTCAGCTCCGCCGTGGTCGCGTCAGCTTGTGTTAGGACGGTGCCGAGCCCGGCGGCCGCCGCAAGCCCGTCCCGGATCGCCGCAAGGTCGCGCGGTCCGCCGCGGCCGAGCCCGACTCGCGAGAGGGCCCGGGCGAGGTCGGGCGCCCGCGCCAGCGTATCGCGGATCGTGCGGCGCAGGGCGTGATCCTCGACCAGCAGCGCGACCGTTTCATGCCGCTTGGCGATCCGGGCCAGATCGGTGAGCGGGCCGGCGAGGCGCTCGGCCAGCAACCGGGCGCCGTTGGCCGTCACCGTCCGGTCGATCGTGTCGAGAAGGCTGCCCGCCCGCGCGCCCGAGAGGGTTCGTGTCAGTTCCAGATTGGCGCGGGTGGCGGCATCGATGGCGAGCGTCGCCCCGGCCTCCTCCCGGCTGGGCACCGACAGTGGCGCCCGGGCGGCGATCTGGGTTCGGGCGATGTACAGCAGGGCCGTCCCGGCAGCCTGGATCTCGGCCCGGGTGAAGCTGCCGAAACCGTCGAGCGTCGAGACGCCGTACTGCTCGCGCACTCGCCGCTCGGCCGCTGCGGGCTCCAGTTCCGCCTGTGCCAGGGGGACGATCGCGGCCCGACTCTCCTGCCAGATCCGCGCAAGCTCCGGATCGGCGTGGATCGCCTCGGACAGGACGATCTCGCGGGGATCGTGCCGGGCGATGGCGCCCGCGAGATCGCCCGCGGGCACCTCGCTCAGGGAGAAGCGACCGGTGGAGATGTCGATGGCGGCCAAGCCGTAGGCAGTAGCGCCCTCCCCAGTCTTGCGCCGCCCGATCGCTAGCAGAAGATTGGCGCTGGCCGGATCGAGCAGGCGATCCTCGGTGATCGTGCCCGGCGTGACGAGGCGCACCACCTCCCGCCGGACCACCGATTTCGGACCGCGGCGCTTGGCCTCGGCGGGGTCCTCGGTCTGCTCGCAGACTGCGACGCGGTTGCCGAGCGCGATCAGGCGGCTGAGGTAATCGTCGGCCCGGTCCACCGGGACGCCGCACATTGGGATCTCGGCACCGCCATGCCGGCCGCGCTTGGTCAGCACGATGCCGAGCGCCCGGGATGCGATCTCGGCGTCGCCGAAGAACAACTCGTAGAAATCCCCCATCCGGTAGAACAGGAGGCAGTCGGGGTTGGCCGCCTTGATCTCGATGTACTGCGCCATCATCGGCGTGGCGCCGGACGGATCCAGGCTGGCGGCAGGCGGCGTTTCGGGGGCGGTGCGGACGGCGGTTCGGACCATGGCGCCTCTTAGCAGAGTGAGCCCGCCGAATCAGGCCGTGCCGAGCAATGCGCCTGGGGAGAAACCATCGCCACTCTAAGGTGAGGCTTCTCCGAGACAAAAAACCCGGCGCTGTGGGCGCCGGGCTGTCATTCAGATCGGGTCAGCTCGCTCAGTAGCGCGGGCCGCCGGTGGTGTTGCCGAGGTTCTGCTGGTAGCCGCGCAGGGCTGGGTTCTTTGCGTTCGGGTTGCCGTGCCGCATCGTGTTCAGGCGGCGCGCCCGGCGCTCGTGGCGTGTGGAATGGTGCCGGTGCATCCGATGATGATGCATCACGACGGACTCGACCATGTCGTGCCCGGCCAGGCCCGGTTGCGGCATCGCAGGAGCCGCCTGAACCGACGCCGTGCCGGCGACAAGACCGCCGAAGAATACGCCGACGGTCAGCAGTGAACGAAATGACATTGTTGAAATGCTCCAGTCCAGTCCGAGAAGTGCCAGCACAATGGTTTACGGGCGGGGATGTTCCGGAAAGACATCGGAAAAAGCATCTGTGCAATCTGACAAAAGGGCTGGATTAAGGCGGGCTCTGAACCGTGGCGCAGTCATTAGACGTCCATTAAAGCGGGCTTGACTTCGTTGATACAACTTCTGCGGTGATAAAGTCCGCCCGATTACACGGTCCGCATTCGGAGCCCGTGGCAACGCGAGCGGGAACGGCTCTAGGCCAGAAAGTCGCGCAGCGCCGTATTCACGGCAGCGGGCTCTTCGTGCGCAAGCCAGTGGGTCGCTTGCGGATACCAGGCGATCCGCCCGTCATCGCAGAGGTCCAGGCTCGCCTCCGCCAAGCCCGGTTGCAGGGCGGTGTCCTGTTTGCCCCAGAGGATCAGGGTCGGCACGCGGACCCGCGGTGGCTCCGCCCGCGGCAAGCGGGCCAGGGCGCGATACCAGTTCAGCATGGCCGTCATCGCGCCAGGCTGCAGCCAGGCCTCAACGTAACGGTCGATGTCGGCGGGTGCGAAGGCGCCCGGCCGGCTGCTGCTTGTCAGCGCATGCCGAAGGGCACGGCAGCGATCCAGCGTGAGCAGCCGCTCCGGCAGGACGGGCAGCTGAAACAGGCCGACATAGGAACTGCGCAGCCACTGCCCCGGGTGGCGGCGGATATAGGAGCCGACGATGCCCGGATGCGGCGCGTTGAGGATCGCGAGCCGCGCGATCCGGTCGGGATAATGGCTGGCGGTCCACCACGCGACGAGCCCGCCCCAATCGTGGCCGACGAGGCGGATCGTTGCGAAGCCGTAGGCGTCGGCCAGGGCGATCACGTCGGCGGCCAGCTTGTCGAGGTGATAGGCGGCCACGCCCCGTGGCTTGTCGCTGAGGCCGTAGCCGCGCTGGTCCGGCACGACGAGCCGCAGGCCAGCTTCGGAGAGCGGACCGATCTGGTGGCGCCAGCCGTACCAGAATTCCGGGAAACCGTGCAGCAGGATGGTCGCCGGCCCCGAATCCGGGCCGGCTTCGGCCACGTGCAGGCTTACCTCCGGCAGGCCGACCCGGCGAAACGCAACGCCTGCCACATCCATCATCAGGTCCCGCGCTCCGTCCCGTCAGAAGCCGAGGGCGGAACAGGCGCCCGCCTCGGCGTCGAGTTGGTCCCTGAGGCGGTCCGGGGTGGTCCGCGTCCAGAGGCAGAGCAGGACGAAGGCCGCACCGTGCAGCAGGGCACCGGTCGCCGGGACATAGGGCGATCCGTCGCCGTCCCGAAGGTTTTGCGTGGCGTTCGTTTTGGCCGCGGTGTGTGGTCTGACAGAATGGGTCATCATGATCTTCAGGCTCGACGTATCGTCTCCTCAGGAAGATCGTCGCCCGGGGCATTCGGTTACCGGCCGCCGTTTGCCGCAGTGCGCTGGCGCACACCCGCCGGACTTTCGGTTTCGTCACCGGTTCAGCGCATCGGATCGAGCCACTGCGCCAGATGCCCGGCCGCAATGTTGGCGCACGTGTCCCAGTAGCCGAGCTCGGCGGATTCGCGGAAGCTCGACCAGGCGCGCAGGTCGATGCCAGCGAGCGGCGGTTTGAGCAGGGCCGTGGCGTGGGCCGCCGCCACCATGGTCTGCGCGTCGCTCGAGACCGTGGCGGCGCGCAGCAGCAGCGGCGCGAGGCCCGGCATCGCCAACGGCGAACCGATCAGCCGGCGCAGGAGCCGGCCCCGCCAGCCCCGCATCGGCATGTCCTGGAACGCGCGGTCGCTGCCGACATCGACGGCCAGGACCGGGCCGCGCTCCAGTCCTGCGGCCACGTCCGCCGGCACGTTGTTCATCATGCCGCCGTCGACCAGCACGCCTTCGTCGCACAGGACCGGGGGCAGCAGGCCCGGGATGGCGATGCTGGCCCGCAGCGCCTTGGGCAGGTCGCCGTCGCGATGAATCATCGCCCGCCCGGTGGTAAGGTTCGACGAGACGCAGAAGAACGGCAGCCACAGATCCTCGATGCGCGCGCCGCCGTAGCGCTCGGCGAGGCTGGCATCGACCTTGGCGCCCCGGGTCAGGGCGTGGATCGGCAGCGTGTAATCGTTGATCAGGTTGCGGCCGGTGAAGGCGGCTTCGGTGTGCTCCCGGATCTCGCCGAGGCTCCAGCCCATGGCGAGGCTGGCGGCGATCACCGCGCCCATGCTGGTGCCGCCGACGAAGTCCGCCGCGCAGCCGGCCTCGTCCAGGGCTTGGAGCACGCCGAGATGGGCCAGCGCCCGCGCGCCGCCGCCGCCGAGCACGAGGCCCCGTCCGGCGCCGCAGGCGAGCCGGGCGAGCCGAGCCATGTCGTCCGGCCGGCCGGGGCGGATCTGGATCCGCATGGCCGTGGGCAGGCCGGCGACGTCGGGGTGCAGGGCCTTGGGCCGCTGCGCCTGGGGATCCTGGCGCACCACCAGATCCATGCGGATCCAGTCGGAGCGCACCCGCTCCAGATAGGCGGTCGCGCCCGGGCGCGGCGGCGCACCGGGTTCGGCCAACAGCAGGATGTGGTCGCCGAGGCGCTGGCTCAACCGGGACCACGGGCCGTCGATCTCCCGGGCCAGGAACACGGTCCGCACATGCCGGGCCTCGAAGGCGTGGACCCAGTCCTCGTCCGCTCCCTCCGGCCATCGGGTCAGGCAACCGGTCTCGCCCGGTAGGATCGCGTCCAGGGCGGCGGCGAAGGCCCGAGCGAACGGCTCCGGATCGGGGCCGTCGGTCACCGCGAGCACGACGAAGGTGCGCGGTGCATGGTGCACCGAGTGGCCCTCATAGAGGGCGCGCAGGCGCTCGGCGAGCATGCGGGCAAAGTACAGAAGCGTGTGCGGATGCTCCGTGATCACGGCCTCGAAGGCTGCGCGGGTCAGGCACAGGAGCTGCGAATCGCGCAGCGCCATGACAGTCGCGGCCCGCGGCGCGTCGGACAGGAGCGCCATTTCGCCAAAAATCTCGGGCGGCCTCAGGCGGGCGATCCGGGTCTGCAGCCCGTGGTGGTCGCGGGTCGAGACGCCGACCGCGCCGGAGACCAGGGTGTAGAGCGCGTCACCGGCATCGCCCTGCTCGAACAGGGTCCGGCCGCCCGGCACCGCCATCGCGACCATGCGCGCCCGCACCGCCTCGGCGGCGGTGGCGTCGAGGCCGGCCAGGAACGGAATCTCGGGCGCCCTCACCCCTGCCCCACCATAATCGCGGTCTCGCCTGGCCCCCGATACGCTCGCATCCCGCCGCTCCTGGTCCGCGTCCCCCGTGTCCCATCATAGCGTGTCGGCAGCCGCTACGGTCTGCCCGTCTCTGAAACGGATCGCTCTTCGCGCCGCCGCGGCCGTCCGGTACAGGCAGGACAACGGTATAAACAGGGAGGCAGCGATGTCGGTGGCTGGTCGGATCGCGATCGTGACCGGGGCGGGGACGGGAGTCGGCAGGGCTTCGGCCCTGGCGCTTGCCGGCGCCGGGTGGAGCGTGGTGCTGTCCGGGCGGCGACAGGCGCCCCTCGACGAGGTCGCGGCGCGGATCGAGGCCGGCCGAGCCCTCGTGGTCCCCACCGACGTGACCGACCCGGATTCGATCGCCAACCTGTTCGCGCAGACGACGTCCCGCTTCGGCCGCCTCGACCTGCTGTTCAACAATGCCGGGATCGGTGCGCCGCCGGTGCCCCTGGAGGATCTGCCGCTCGACACGTGGCGCCAGGTGGTCGACACCAACCTCACGGCCCTGTTCCTGTGCACCCAGCACGCCTTCCGGATCATGCGCGACCAGGATCCCCGGGGCGGCCGGATCATCAACAACGGCTCGATCTCGGCGCATGCCCCGCGGCCGAACTCGATCGCCTACACGGCGACCAAGCACGCCGTGACCGGCATCACCAAGGCGACGTCGCTCGATGGGCGCGCCTACGACATCGCCTGCGGCCAGATCGATATCGGCAATGCCGATACCCCGATGGGCGGCAAGATGAAGGCCGGGGTAGCCCAGCCTGACGGCTCGACGCGGGCCGAGGCGGTGATGGATCCGGACCATGTCGGCGACGCCGTGCTGATGATGGCGAACCTGCCGCTGGAGGCCAATGTCCAGTTCATGACCGTCATGGCGACCAAGATGCCGTTCATCGGCCGCGGCTGACCTTTTTTATTCGAGCTCGGCGCTCTTAAGCGCCGATCCGGCCGGGCGACGCACCCGCGCTTACCAACAGCCACGCTTTTTCCGTGTGCTCCGCGCGGCGCCGATTGACGCCCGGTTTTATAACTCATACAAATCGCTCAACAAAAACGGCCGGGTTGCAATCCCGGTCGCGCATGGAGCGAGGGCCCTCGCGACCTGTGCGCCGCCTTCGCCGATCCTGTCGCCGAGCGTCTGCACGTCGTTCGAAGATCAGGCTGCGCCGGTGCTGAAGACTTTCGGTCGGCCTGAACAGCCGTAATCGAATTGATCAATTCAGTTTCCGTGCCGAACCGGTCTCGTCGAGCCGGTCGGCCGGTGACGTCTGACAATCAAAAAAACATTCGCACAACGCGAGGCGCGTGGATCACGCGCAGGACGACGAGACGACCGGGGGGACTTAATGATCACCAGGCAGACATTTCTCAAGCTTGCGCTCACCGCCGCGATGCTGGCGGGCGTCGCCGTGCCCGAGGCACTTGCCGCCAACGGCGACCTGATCGGCGTCGCCATGCCGACCAAGTCGTCCCAGCGCTGGATCGACGATGGCAACAACATCGTGAAGCTGCTGGCCGCCAAGGGCTACAAGCCGGACCTGCAATACGCCGACGACGACATCCCCAACCAGCTCGCCCAGATCGAGAACATGCTCACCAAGGGCGCGAAGGTCCTGGTCGTCGCGTCGATCGATGGGACGACGCTCAGCGACGTGCTGTCGAAGGCGAAGGACAGCGGCGTCAAGGTCATCGCCTACGACCGCCTGATCAAGGGCACCCCCAACGTCGACTTCTACGCGACGTTCGACAATTTCCAGGTGGGCGTGCAGCAGGCGAGCTCGATCGTCGACGCGCTCGGGCTGAAGGACGGCAAGGGCCCGTTCAACATCGAGCTGTTCGGCGGCTCGCCGGACGACAACAACGCCTACTTCTTCTACGATGGCGCCCTGTCGGTGCTGCAGCCCTACATTGACGCGAAGAGGCTGGTGGTGCGGTCCGGCCAGGCCGGCATGGACAAGGTCTCGACCCTGCGCTGGGACCCGGCCACGGCCCAGGCCCGCATGGATAACCTGCTCTCGGCCTATTACGGCAGCGCGAAGCTCGACGCGGTCCTGTCGCCCTACGACGGCATCTCGATCGGCATCATCTCGTCGCTCAAGGGCGTCGGCTACGGCTCCGGCAGCCTGAAGATGCCGGTGGTCAGCGGCCAGGATGCCGAGCTGCAATCGGTCAAGTCGATCGTGGCCGGCGAGCAGTATTCGACGATCTTCAAGGATACGCGCGAGCTGGCCAAGGTGACGGTCGCGATGATCGACGCCATCGAATCCGGCCAGCAGCCGGAGGTCAACGACACCAAGACCTACAACAACGGCAAGAAGGTCGTCCCGTCCTACCTGCTGAAGCCGGTGGTGGTCACCAAGGCCAACTGGAAGCCGGTCCTGGTGGATACGGGCTACTACACGCTCGACCAGCTCAAGTGAGCCAAGCGGGGCCGGATATGCCGGCCCCGACAGATCCTAGCCGATGCCGGCAAGTTTGGCATCGGCGTTCGATCCATGAACGACGAGCCGAAAGTGGTCGCATGCAGCCCGTCCTCGAAATGCGGGGGATTACGAAGACATTCCCCGGGGTCAAGGCGCTCTCGGACGTCAACCTGACGGTCCGGCCTGCCGAGATCCACGCCCTGGTCGGCGAGAACGGTGCCGGAAAATCGACGCTAATGAAGGTCCTCAGCGGGGTCTATCCGCAGGGCACCTACGAGGGCGAGATCCACTACGAGGGCCGGCTCAGCCAGTTCCGGGACATCTCCGACAGCGAGCGCGTCGGGATCGTGATCATCCACCAAGAGCTGGCGCTGGTGCCGTTCCTGTCGATCGCCGAGAACATCTTCCTCGGCAATGAGCCGGCCCGGTTCGGCATCATCGACCGGGATCGCATGTTCACCCGGGCGATCGAGCTGCTCAAGACCGTCGGGCTCGAGGAGAATCCCGATACGCTCGTCACCCATCTCGGGGTCGGCAAGCAGCAGCTCGTCGAGATCGCCAAGGCGCTCTCCAAGAAGGTCAAGCTGCTCATCCTCGACGAGCCGACGGCGAGCCTGAGCGAGAAGGACAGCGACGCGCTCCTGCGCCTGCTCATCAGCTTCCGGGAGCAGGGCATCGCGTCGATCCTGATCTCGCACAAGCTCAACGAGATCTCGAAGGTAGCCGACCGGATCACCGTCCTGCGCGACGGCACCACGGTCGAGACGCTCGACTGCCAGGACGGGTCGATCGACGAGGATCGCATCATCCGCGGCATGGTCGGCCGCGCGATGGCGAACCGGTATCCGGCCCGCGAGCCGCGGATCGGCGATGTGATGCTGGAGGTGCGCGACTGGACGGTGCACCACGCCGTCCACGCCGACCGCCCGGTGGTGCGCAACGTCAACCTCACCCTCCGCAAGGGCGAGATCGTGGGGATCGCCGGCCTGATGGGCTCGGGCCGGACCGAGCTCGCCATGAGCCTGTTCGGCCGCGCCTACGGTCAGGGCATCTCGGGCCGCGTCCGGATCGAGGGCCGGGATGTCGATGTCTCGACCATCGGCAAGGCGATCGCGGCAGGCATCGCCTACGTCACCGAGGATCGCAAGCAGCTCGGCCTCGTGCTCGACGAGACCATCACCAAGAACACCACCCTGGCGAACCTCCCGGGCGTGTCCACGGCCTCGGTGATCGACGAGGACAAGGAGCGCGGCGTCGCCACCGACTACCGGACCAAGATGCGCATCCGGTCCTTCGGGGTCGCGCAGCAGACCGTGAACCTCTCGGGCGGCAACCAGCAGAAGGTCGTGCTCAGCAAGTGGCTGTTCACGCACCCCAAGGTGCTGATTCTGGACGAGCCGACCCGCGGCATCGATGTCGGCGCCAAGTACGAAATCTACGCGATCATCAACGAGTTGGCCGATGGCGGCCGGGGCGTGCTGATGATCTCGTCGGAGATGCCGGAGCTGCTCGGCATGTGCGACCGCATCTACGTGATGAACGAGGGGCGTTTCGTGGGCGAATTCCAGCGCTCGGAGGCGAGCCAGGAGGCGATCATGCGCGCGATCATGCGCTCGAAGGAACTGAACGGATGACCGAGATTTCCGCGGCCAAGACGATGCCCTCCGGCCCCGATTCGATCCCGGAGGCCAAGCCCGCCGCCGATGCGCGTGCGAAGCGCGGCTTCCTCGGGACCTCGCAGGTCCGGGATTACGGGCTGCTGATCGCCCTGCTGCTGATCACGCTGTTCTTCGAGTACACGACGAACGGCGTGCTGTTCCAGCCGCTCAACCTCACCAACCTGATCCTGCAGAACAGCTACGTCGTCGTGATGGCGCTGGGCATGCTGCTGGTCATCGTGGCCGGCCATATCGACCTGTCGATCGGCTCGATCGTCGGCTTCGTCGGCGCGCTGGCGGCCCTGCTGATGGTCCGCTTCGGCCTCGATCCCCTTTCCGCCACGATCATCTGCCTCGCGGTCGGCGCGGCGATCGGCGGTCTGCAGGGGTCGTTCGTCGCCTATCTCGGGATCCCGAGCTTCATCGTCACCCTGGCCGGCATGCTAGTGTTCCGCGGCCTGACCCTCGCCCTGCTCCAGGGTGCCTCGATCGGGCCGTTCCCGGAGGTGTTCCAGCTTCTCGCCAAAGGCTTTCTGGTCAATTTCGCCGGCCCCTGGACCTCGGTGCTGATCGGGGCCGTGCTTGCGCTCATCCTGTTCGGCATGAACTGGCAGCGCCGCGCCGTACAGGTCCGCCATGGCAGCCAGCCCGACAGCCTGGCCGCGTTCGTGGCCCGCAACGGCATCACGACCATCGTGATCCTCGCCTTCGCGTATCAGATGAGCGCGTATCGCGGCCTGCCGAACGTGCTGATCGTGATGTTCGTGCTGGTGATGCTCTACCGGTTCATCACCACGCGGACGACCATCGGGCGGCGGATCTATGCGCTCGGCGGCAACATCAAGGCCGCGTGCCTGTCGGGCATCAAGACCGAGCGGCTGACCTTCCTGACCTTCGCCAATATGGGCGCCCTGGCGGGACTCGCCGGCATGATCTTCGCCGCGCGGCTCAACACGGCGACCCCGAAGGCCGGCGTCGGCTTCGAACTCGACGTGATCGCGGCCTGCTTCATCGGCGGCGCGTCGGCGGCCGGCGGCATCGGCAAGGTCTCGGGCGTCGTCATCGGGGCGTTCATCATCGGCGTGATGAACAACGGCATGTCGATCCTCGGCATCGGCATCGACTACCAGCAGGTCATCAAGGGCATCGTGCTGCTCGCCGCGGTCTGCCTCGACGTCTACAACAAGAAGAACCGCGCCTAACCGGGAGCGGTAACCGGCCCCGCGGATCTACGAGGTCCGCTGGGGCTGCTGGTCGTCGCTGCCCTGCCGTTGGCTCGGTACCTTGGAGAGGTCGGAGGCGGGCTGCATGATCTTTGTCATGAGCAGCGGATGCGGCTGCGGACCCGGCAGGAACCGGATCGCCTGGGGCTCGGGCGCCGGCGCCGGCGGCGGATTCGAAGTCGGTGTCGGTTGCCGGGCTGGTTTCTTGGGCGCGGGCATCGCCGAGAAGCCGACGCACAGCACCAGGCACGACAGCCCGGTCACGACGCCCTCCACGGTCGGGTCCGGATGGGTCATCAGGTAACCGAGCCCGCCGAGCCCCGAGCCGGCGGCCAGGATGCGAGATAGGGACGGATACGAGGGCATGCCCGACACTCGGGCCTGCGTTCTTGCGGGTCGGTCAAACCGACCGGTTCAATTGTCGCGATCCGGGCCAGCTCTGCCCTGGGCGCATAGGGGCGCCGGACGGCTCAGGTCTTGCGCGCGACCGTGAAGCGGGCGGCATCTCGCAGGGTCCGGGCCTTCTCGCCCCAGAGCGCCACCGCGTCCTCGCAGACGCCGACCAGGCGGTCGCACTCGGCCCGGGCGCCGTCGAGGCCGAGGCGGTCGACCAGCGTGGCCTTGCCGGCGTCCTTGTCCTTGCCGGTGGCCTTGCCCATCGCCTCCGGGGAGGCCTCCCGGTCTAAAATGTCGTCGGCGATCTGGAAGGCCTGGCCGAGCGCCAGCCCGTAGCGGAGCAGCGCCGCGCGCTGCCCTTCATCCGCGCCGCCGACGATCGCGCCGGCTTCCACCGAGAAGGCCAGGATCGCCCCGGTCTTCATCGCCTGCATCCGCAGGGTGTCGTCCACGTCCATGGTGGCCGCGCCGAACCGTCCCTCGGCGGTGAGGTCGAGGAGCTGGCCGCCGACCATCCCGCCGAGGCCGGAGGCGCGGGCGAGCCCGAGCACCAGGTCGGCCCGGATCCGCGGGTCGGGCTGCCAGGTCGGGTCGGCGACGATCTCGAAGGCCAGCGTCTGCAGGGCGTCGCCCACCAGGATCGCCGTTGCCTCGTCGTAGGCCTTGTGCACCGTCGGCTTTCCGCGGCGCATATCGTCGTCGTCCATGGCCGGCAGGTCGTCGTGGACGAGGCTGTAGCAATGCACGAGCTCAACCCCCGCGCCCGCCGCGAGCGCCGCGGCCTCGGAACCGCCGAGCATCCGGGCGGTCTCGATGGCGAGGAATGGGCGGAGACGCTTGCCGCCGCCGAGCACGGCGTGCCGCATCGCCTCCATCAGGCGCGGCGGCCGGGCAATCTCGCCGGGGCCGACCTCGGGTCCGAGACGGTCGACCAAAAAGGTCTCGACCGTCTCGGCAACCTGCGCGAGCCTGTGGGAAAACTCGGAGGCGGGGGTGCCAGCCTTGACCGAACCGGTCTGAGCCTGCGTTGAGGAAGTCGAGGTCATCGGGCGCTGCGTCCGGTCTTGGCCTGGCGAAATCAATCGGGCGTCGCTTTGCGCGGAGATGAAATCACGTTCGACCGAACCGGACCCAGGCGGAACGCGGCAGCGCGCGGCGTCCCACGAGACTTGCCACGCGCTCGCCCAAGGCGCTCCCGCCGTGTGCGCCGGATCGTGGGAGCGCTTCTGCTGCTCCCCGCCGCCGGATTCATCTTCACGCTCACGCTGGCGCTCGTCTATAGCGCGGTGACGCCGCCGTCGACCCTGATGCTCGGACGGTGGTTGACGCTTCAGCCTGTGAGCCGCGATCCGGTGCCGCTCGCCGCGATCGCGCCGGTGCTGCCGCAGGCGGTGATCGCCTCGGAGGACCAGCGCTTCTGCCTGGATTACGGGGTCGATTTCGGGGCGATCCGGGAGGTCGTGGAGGACGAGGATTCGCCAAGCCGGGGCGCCTCGACCATCGCCATGCAGACGGTGAAGAACGTCTTCCTGTGGCCGGGCCGCTCCTACATCCGCAAGGTTCTGGAGATTCCCCTCGCGCTGGCGCTCGACGCCCTCTGGGGCAAGCGGCGGATGATGGAGATCTACCTCAACGTCGCCGAGTGGGGCGACGGCATCTACGGCGCGCAGGCGGCGAGCCGTCATTGGTTCGGCAAGGATGCGAGCCGGCTGACCCGGAGTGAGGCGGCCCTCCTGGTCGCCGTGCTGCCGAACCCGATCACCCGCAGCGCCGGCCGCCCCTCCCCCGGGGTCCGCCGCCGCGCCGCGCAGATCCAGGCCATGATGGGCCAGATCGAGGGGCTCACGGGCTGCCTGCGACGGAAATTTTCTTACGATCCGGCGCTCGATGGCTGCTCGCTGGCGCTTTTGATCGACGCGAGGGTGCGCCGGCGCACGAGGCCGCTGACGGGGCGGATCAGGAGCCAGTAGGGCGTGAACTTCAGGCGTGCGGCGCAGCTCGCGCAGGACACGCGCGTCTCGGTGACGAGCCGGGTCCGGCCGTCGGGATCGCGCTGCACTGTGAAGGCCAGGGCGAGCTTGGCCGCGTGGGTAGCGTCGAACGCCAGGAAAGCGGCGCCGTCGGCGATCGGCTCCAAGCCGAAATCCGGGCGCCAGAATCGGCCGATCAAGCCGTAGACGATCTCGCTCTCGCTCCGGGCGAGCAGCGTGAAGTCGTGGAAGCCGAACGGCGCGCGCACCGCTTCCGGCTTGCCGAGGAGACGCATCGGCAATTCCCGCAGGCCGATCACGAGCCGGAAGAACCGATCCGAGTCCGGCCGATAGGCGACGACGCTGTCAAGGATCGCGGCGGGTTCGGCGGCCACTAGGCAAGAATGCGTCTCGCTGAACTGGTAGCTCGGCAGGTATCGGTCGATGCGGCGCATGGCGGTGTCAGGTAGCGTCAGCTGAATGTGTTCGAGCCGATCGTCCCGCGCCGTCATCGCGAGCGCAGCGAAGCGACCCAGTACAGCGCGCGCTCCCCGAACAAGGCGCGATGCTGGCTTGCTTCGCTGCGCTCGCAATGACGGGGTCGGCCGCCCCAAGCCTATCAACCAGAGACCACATCGGCCGCCACTTCAAAGATGCATCGGCCGCCAATCCTGTGCGTCCGGCTGGTCGCGTTCGACCATAAAATCGTCGCTGACGCGCGGCCCATTCAAGAAAAAATTGTCCCAGCGCTCGCCCTGCGGCACGAGCACTCGGCTGCGGCCGATCTTGAGGATATCGACACGCCGCACGTCGACTGGAAAGGCCACAGCTTCAGGAAGCAACACCAACTGATCGTGATCGCAGGTGTAGACGGTCGAACCGGCCATGGGCGTCCCCGATTCGCGAAATCCAACCCCATCCATGATTGATCGGACCACACGCGGACACAAGGCCGTTCCGGGCGGTAGCAGCCGCCGAATCGGCTCTGTAAGAGGGGCGCCAGCTTCGCCACACCGGGACCGCCTGATCATGAACGACGCCGTCTACGACCTCACCCTCGAGCGCATCGCCCTGATCCGCCGGATGGTGGTCGCCTGGAACGGCGCCGAGCCCGGCGCGCCGATGATCCACCCGGAGGCGCCCTACGGCAGCCACGACCGGGACGGCGATATCGCCAACGTCACGGGGGACGACGATGGCGCCGAGGAGGAGCATCGGGCGCTCGAGGATGGGATCGCGGTGTTCTCGCAGAACGCCCGGCTCAAGCCCGGCCGCTACCAGTATCACAATCCGCTCGCCAAGCTGGATTGCGCGGCGATCACCGATGTCTTCCGGGACGTGGCCACCGGCGAGACGCCGGAGCACATCACCTTCGCGGTGACGGACGCGCATCTCGCGCTGATCCCGCGGCTCAACCACGTCTGGGACGCGGATCACGGCGTCCCGCGCATCGACCTGGACCGGCCCTATGGCGGGACCGGGTCGTACACGCTGGCCATGGGGCAGCATATCGGTGGCGCCACCGACGAGGACAGCCTGGCCCGGCTCCACCGCGAGATGCAGCCGGCCTTCCAGATCTTCCTGCGCTACGCCGATCTCGGGCCCGGCCTGTTCCGCCGGAATGCGGCTTCGGTCTGGGAGCCCGCCTGAGCGCGGGCCCCCGGGGGACGCTCAGGCGTCCCGCTTCTTGCGCTGCGCCAGGGTGCGCAGCCGGAGCGCGTTGAGCTTGATGAAGCCCGCCGCGTCGCGGTGGTCGTAGGCGACGGCGCCCTCCTCGAAGGTCACGAGATCCTGGTCGTAGAGCGAGTGCGGGCTCTCGCGGCCGATCACGTGGACGCCGCCCTTGTAGAGCTTCAGCCGCACCGTGCCGGTGACCTTCTCCTGGCTCTTGTCGATCAGCGCCTGGATCATCTCGCGCTCGGGCGAGAACCAGAAGCCGTTATAGATCAGCTCCGCATATTGCGGCATCAGCTGGTCCTTGAGGTGGGCCGCGCCGCGGTCCAGCGTGATCGACTCGATCGCCCGGTGGGCCGGCAGCAGGATCGTGCCGCCCGGCGTCTCGTACATGCCGCGGCTCTTCATGCCGACGAAGCGGTTCTCCACGAGGTCGAGCCGGCCGATGCCGTTGTCGTGGCCGAGCTGGTTGAGCTTGGCCAGCAGGCTCGCGGGCGACAGGGCCTCACCGTCGATCGAGACCGCATCGCCCTTCTCGAAGCCGATGGTGACGATGGTCGGCGTGTCCGGCGCCTGCTCGGGCGAGATCGTCCGGGAGAAGACGTAATCGGGCACCTCGACGGCCGGATCCTCCAGCACCTTGCCCTCCGAGGAGGCGTGCAGGAGGTTGGCGTCCACCGAGAACGGGCTCTCGCCACGCTTGTCCTTGGCGATCGGGATCTGGTGCTGCTCGGCAAACGCGATCAGCTGCTCGCGCGAGCGCAGGTCCCATTCGCGCCAGGGGGCGATCACCGTCACGTCAGGCTTGAGCGCGTAATAGCCGAGCTCGAACCGGACCTGATCGTTGCCCTTGCCGGTGGCGCCGTGGCAGACCGCGTCGGCCCCGAGCCGCTCGGCGATCTCGATCTGCTTCTTGGCGATCAGCGGCCGCGCGATCGAGGTGCCCAGCAGATAGACGCCCTCGTAGACCGCGTTGGCCCGGAACATCGGGAACACGTAATCCCGCACGAACTCCTCGCGCAGGTCCTCGATGAAGATGTTTTCGGGCTTGATCCCGAGCAGCTCGGCCTTGCGGCGGGCCGGCTCCAGCTCCTCCCCCTGGCCGAGATCGGCCGTGAAGGTGATGACCTCGCAGCCGTAGGTGGTCTGCAGCCACTTCAGGATGATCGAGGTGTCGAGGCCGCCGGAATAGGCCAGCACCACCTTCTTCACGGGGCTCTTCGCGGGATCGGACATGCTGGTTCCGGAACTGGTGCAGGGTGTCGGCGGCTTATCGCGGGTGTCATCGGCCTGCAACCGGCGTGCCGCTTCGCGCGTAGCCTGTTGCCGGACGATCGACAGCGTTTCGCCTCATGACCGCCTTGCGGCCGTGTGAGGCACGGCGCGGCGCGGGCATTGCCTGATCCCCGCAGCACGAAGAGCATCGGAGAAGCCAAGTCCATGGCGCGCCAGCCAACCCTGGAGTTCTGGTACGAATTCGCCTCCTCGTATTCCTACCTCGCGGCGATGCGGATCGAGGCCGCCGCCGCTGAGGCCGGGGTCGCGGTACGCTGGCGGCCGTTCCTGGTCGGGCCGCTGTTCGCGTCGCAGGGCTGGACGACCTCGCCGTTCAATCTCTACCCGGCCAAGGGCAAGAACATGTGGCGCGATGTGGAGCGCGAGGCCGCCCGCCTCGGCCTGCCGCCGCTGACCCGGCCGGCGCAGTTTCCCCAGAACAGCCTCAGCGCGGTGCGGGCGGCGGTCTACGGCCACGACCAGGATTGGCTGGTGCCGTTCTCCAAAGCGGTCTTTTCCGCGAGCTTCGCGGAAGGCCGCTCGATCGCCGAGCCGGCCGCCGTGGTCGAGATCCTCGATTCGCTGGGGCTCGACGGCACCCAGACCGTGCGCGCCGCCGCCGGCGAGGCGAACAAGACCCGGCTGCGAGTCAGCGTCGAGGAGGCGCGCTCCCGCGGCATCTACGGCGCCCCGACGTTCTTGGCCGATGACGGCGAGCTGTTTTGGGGCAACGACCGCCTGGAACAGGCCCTGGCCTGGGCGGTGGGCGACCGCCCGGCCGGGATCCGGTAGGGCGGCGTTCACGGACCTGCGCCATCACGGGCATGCGATCCCGCATGCCGGCTCAGCCTCGGCCAATACGATCCCTTCTGTCCCGGACGGTATTCATGGTGCTGACCCGTCGTCACTTCATCGCGGCTGCTGCGGCCGGCACTGTCTTCAGCGCCGGGCTCGGGCGGGCCGCCGCGCAATCCTACGGCCAGCGTGTCCCCGTCACCGGCGATGACGGACGCGCCGTCGCCAACTCGATCCTGCCGGGTGAGATCACCGGGCAGATCCCGGGCCTGCGCGGCGTCACCTATGCCGGTCCGCGCGAGGCCCAGACCACCCTCTACGAGTTCTTCGACTTCAACTGCCCCTACTGCCGCAAGGCTGCCGCCGACGTGGTCGCCCTGCACGACTCCGATCCGGACCTGCGCATCGGCCTCGTCAGCAACCCGATCCTGTCCCCGCAATCCGCCCAGGCCGCCAAGGTGATGCTGGGGGTGCAGCGCAAGCTCGGCTCGGCCGCCGCCTGGAACTTCTACCGGACGCTGCTGAGCAAGCCCGGCCGCATCGATGGGCCCGGTGCGCTCACGGCCGCGGCCACCCTTGGCATCCCGCAGGCGGAGGTCGAGGAGATCGCCGACAGCGAGGAGGTCCGGCTGGCGCTCAAGAGCCAGATGCGGATGGCGGCCGATCTCGGCCTCTACGCCACGCCGTCCTACGTTCTCGGCAACAGCGGCATCCTCGGCCATCCGGGCGCCAACGCCATGGCGAAGATGATCGCCAGCACCCGGCGCTGCGATCGGCTGGCCTGCTGACGGATCGCGACCGCCGGCCGCCCGACTTGTGCCCGCCGGCGCGGCGTTGCAGATTCGGGCGTCTTGGAGAGACGGCCATGACCTACGAAGCGCTCAATCGCCCGGCCTTCACGACGGACGGGCCCGACCGCCGTTTCCCGATCGACGCGCTCGACGCCGTGACGCTCGCGGCCGACGCGCAGACGGAAGACGGCGAGACCGTGCCGGCGGGGACGGTCGGGACCGTCGTGGCGGTCTGGGGCGAGGCGGAGGCCTTCGACATCGAGTTCGACGCCCCCTTCACCGGTCTCGTCACGATCGGCCGGGAGATGATCCGCGAGCACCGGCGGCCGGTCTGAGTGCGGCCCTACGTCTCTTGGCCGTCCGGCTTCAATATCGCGCCGGCCAAGATCACCGGCTATCTGCTGAACCTGTCGGGCGGCAGCCCCGCAAAGGCCCGGTGGTGGCTCTCGCAAGGGTTTGATCCGGATCGCCCCGAAGTGCTGATCGAGGCCCTGTTCGAGCATACGTCGGCGACAAATTTCGTCGGTCTTCGTTTGCCGCCAAAGTTGTGGGGGCATCGCCTCGTCTTCGAGGGGCCGATCCGGACGCCCCTGGCCGCGACCCCGGAGGTGCGATCGGTCTGGCAAGTCAGCTACGGAACGCCGAACGGCCTCCGCGGCGTCGCGGACCTGGTGACCGCCCATCGGATCTGAATGCGGCCTGCCGGTCGCGTTCGAACGATCCACGGCGTCACACTTCTGCCGCCGTATCGCGCAGAGCCACCCCGGTCCGTGTTGCGTGCGGCCATGCTGACATGCTAGGCGGTCGCCGCGCCACAAGGGCTGGTCCTCGACCCGTCCGCGTTGCTGGCGCGATCCCACGTCCCGTACGGTCTCCGCACCGCGTTCCCGGCCGGAGCGCGCGGAGCGGGCGGGCAACAGAGAAGAGAGCGACGGGTGGCGCAGAACGGTTCCGAGGCTGGTCCCCTGGTTGCAGGCGTGGCGGGCCGGTACGCTTCCGCCCTTTTCGAGCTCGCGCGCGACGAGCGCCAGATCGATGCCGTCGCCGAGGGACTTAATCAATTCGATGGCCTGCTGAAGGAGAGCGCGGACCTGCGCCGTCTCGTCCGCAGCCCGGCCTTCACGCCCAACGAGCAGGAAGCCGCCATCGGCGCCGTGCTCGACCGCGCCGGGATCGGCGGCCTCGCCGGCAACTTCATCCGTCTCGCGGCCTCGAATCGGCGGCTCTTCGCCCTTCCGGGCATGATCACCGCCTTCCGGTCGCTGGTGCAGGATTCCAGGGGGATCGTCCGCGCCGAGGTGCGGGTGGCCGAACGGCCGTCCGATGCCCTGGTCGAGGAGATCAAGGCGTCGCTCCGCGACGTCGCCAAGGCCGAGATCGATCTCAACCTGGTCATCGACCCGAGCCTGATCGGCGGCCTCGTCGTCCGCATGGGCTCGCGCATGATCGACGCGTCCCTGAAGACCAAGCTCAACGGTATCCGCCTCGCGATGCAGACCGCGCGGTAAGCGCGCCTCATCCGATCCGAACAAGCACTGACGATTTAGCGACAGAGGCCCGAGTATGGACATCCGCGCCGCCGAGATCTCCGCGATCCTGAAGGACCAGATCAAGAACTTCGGCGAAGAGGCCGAGGTCTCCGAGGTCGGGCAGGTCTTGTCCGTGGGTGACGGCATCGCCCGCGCCTACGGCCTCGACAACGTCCAGGCCGGCGAGATGGTCGAGTTCGAGTCGGGGGTGCGCGGCATGGCGCTCAACCTCGAGCAGGACAACGTCGGCATCGTGATCTTCGGCTCCGACCGCGAGATCAAGGAAGGCCAGACCGTCAAGCGCACCGGCTCGATCGTGGACGTGCCGGTTGGCAAGGCCCTGCTCGGCCGTGTGGTCGACGGCCTCGGCAACCCGATCGACGGCAAGGGCCCGATCGCCTCCACCGAGCGTCGCCGCGTCGACGTGAAGGCGCCGGGCATCATCCCGCGCAAGTCGGTGCACGAGCCGATGGCCACGGGCCTGAAGGCGATCGACGCCCTGATCCCGGTGGGCCGCGGCCAGCGCGAGCTGATCATCGGCGATCGCCAGACCGGCAAGACCGCCATCGCCCTCGACACCATCCTGAACCAGAAGCCCGGCCATGCTGCCGGCGGGGACCAGGCGTCCAGGCTCTACTGCATCTACGTCGCCATCGGCCAGAAGCGCTCCACCGTCGCCCAGTTCGTGAAGGTGCTGGAGGACCAGGGCGCCCTGGAATACTCCATCGTCATCGCGGCCACCGCCTCCGACGCCGCGCCGATGCAGTTCATCGCGCCGTTCGCCGGCTGCGCCATGGGCGAGTATTTCCGCGACAACGGCATGCACGCCGTGATCGTGTATGACGATCTCTCCAAGCAGGCCGTGGCCTACCGCCAGATGTCGCTGCTGCTGCGCCGCCCGCCGGGCCGCGAGGCTTACCCGGGCGACGTGTTCTACCTCCACAGCCGCCTGCTCGAGCGCGCCGCCAAGATGGGCGACGCCGCCGGCAACGGCTCGCTGACCGCCCTGCCGGTCATCGAGACCCAGGCCAACGACGTCTCGGCCTACATCCCGACCAACGTGATCTCGATCACCGACGGCCAGATCTTCCTCGAGACCGACCTGTTCTACCAGGGCATCCGTCCGGCGGTGAACGTCGGCCTCTCGGTGTCGCGGGTGGGCTCCTCGGCCCAGACCAAGGCGATGAAAAAGGTCGCCGGCAAGATCAAGGGCGAGCTGGCGCAGTACCGTGAGATGGCGGCCTTCGCGCAGTTCGGCTCCGACCTCGACGCCTCGACCCAGCAGCTTCTGAACCGCGGCTCGCGGCTCACCGAGCTCCTGAAGCAGCCGCAATTCTCGCCGCTGAAGATGGAAGAGCAGGTCGCGGTGATCTACGCCGGCGTGAACGGCTACTTGGACAAGCTCCCGGTGAGCAAGATCCGCGCCTTCGAGGACAGCCTGCTCAGCACGCTGCGCACGAAGCATCAGGACCTGCTCAGCGCCATCGCCACCTCGAAGGACCTGTCGGACGAGAGCGCCGGCAAGCTGAAGAGCGTGGTCGAGGGCGTGGCGAAGTCGATCGGCAACTGATCGGACAGCCACAACGGTGACCTCCCCGCCTTCGGTGGGGAGGATCGGGATGGAGCCGGTGCCGCGGGCACTGTCGGCCGCTATACCCGGCACCCCCACCTTCGGCTCCTCTCCGCACGGGAGAGGAGAGGCCCTGGAATGGATCTGGACGCGGCCCGATGGCGAGTTTGAAGGACCTGCGCAACCGCATCACCTCGGTGAAGGCGACGCAGAAGATCACCAAGGCCATGCAGATGGTCGCCGCCGCCAAGCTGCGGCGGGCGCAGATGGCCGCCGAGGCGGGCCGTCCCTTCGCCGAGAAGATGGCCCAGGTGCTCGGCAACCTCGCCGGCAATCTTGTCGGCGGCGTCGGCGCACCCAAGCTCCTCTCCGGGACCGGCGCCGAGCAGACCCATCTCTTGGTCGTCTGCACCGGTGATCGCGGCCTGTGCGGCGCGTTCAACTCCTCGATCGTCCGCCTGGCGGTCCGGGAATACATCCAGAAGCTCACCGCCGCGGGCAAGACCGTCAAGATCATGACGGTCGGCAAGAAGGGGGCGGACCAGCTGCGCCGCCTCTACCGCGACCAGATCGTCGAGAGCATGGATATCCGCGGCAACCGCCCGGTGGATTACGAGTTCGCCGCCGAGATAGCTGACAAGATCCTCACCCGCTTCGAGGCCGGCGAGTTCGATGTCGCGACGCTGTTCTACTCCGAGTTCCGGTCGGTCATCTCGCAGATACCCACGGCGCAGCGCCTGATCCCGGCGGAGCTGCCGGCAGCCGACACCTCCGCGAAGAGCGCCAACGGCAACGCCGCCTTGGAGTTCGAGCCCTCCGAGGAGGCGATCCTGGAGACGCTGCTGCCGAAGAACCTCACCGTGCAGGTCTACCGGGCGCTCCTGGAGAACGCCGCGTCCGAGCAGGGTGCGCGCATGAGCGCCATGGACTCGGCCACCCGCAATGCGGGCGAGATGATCAAGAAGCAGACGCTGATCTACAACCGCACGCGTCAGGCCATGATCACCAAAGAACTCATCGAGATCATCTCGGGCGCGGAAGCTCTCTGAGGCTCCGCAACCTGAACGCACAGCTTGAAGGGTAGGTTTACGATGGCGAACACCGCACTCCCCGGCGCCGGCTCCAACAAGGTCGGCAAGATCACCCAGGTCATCGGCCCCGTGGTCGACGTCCAGTTCGACGGGCACCTGCCCGAGATCCTGAACGCCCTGGAGACCAAGAACAACGGCGCGCGCCTCGTCCTCGAGGTTGCCCAGCAGCTCGGTGAGAGCACCGTCCGCTGCATCGCCATGGACACGTCCGAGGGCCTGACCCGCGGCCAGGAGTGCACGGATACCGGCGAGCCGATCAAGGTGCCGGTGGGCATGAACACCCTGGGCCGCATCATGAACGTCATCGGCGAGCCGATCGACGAACTCGGCCCGGTGGTGTGCGACACCTACCGCGCCATCCACCAGCCGGCTCCGTCCTACGCCGACCAGTCGACCGAGGCGCAGATCCTCGTCACCGGCATTAAGGTGGTGGACCTGCTGGCCCCCTACTCCAAGGGCGGCAAGGTCGGCCTGTTCGGCGGCGCGGGCGTCGGCAAGACCGTGCTGATCATGGAGCTGATCAACAACATCGCCAAGGTTCACTCGGGCTACTCGGTGTTCGCCGGCGTCGGTGAGCGCACCCGCGAAGGCAACGATCTCTATCACGAGATGATCGAGTCCAAGGTCAACGTCGACCCGAAGGAGCATGGCGGCTCGGCTGAGGGCTCCAAGTGCGCCCTGGTCTACGGCCAGATGAACGAGTCGCCGGGCGCCCGCTCGCGGGTGGCGCTCACCGGCCTGACCATCGCGGAGCAGTTCCGCGACGAAGGCCAGGACGTGCTGTTCTTCGTGGACAACATCTTCCGCTTCACCCAGGCGGGCTCCGAGGTGTCGGCGCTTCTCGGCCGCATCCCGTCGGCGGTGGGCTACCAGCCGACGCTGGCCACCGACATGGGTGCCCTCCAGGAGCGCATCACCACCACCACCAAGGGCTCGATCACTTCGGTGCAGGCGATCTACGTGCCGGCCGACGATCTGACCGACCCGGCGCCCGCCGCCTCGTTCGCCCACCTCGACGCCACGACCGTGCTGTCGCGCTCGATCGCCGAGAAGGGCATCTACCCGGCGGTGGATCCGCTGGACTCGACCTCGCGCATGCTGTCGCCGGCGATCCTGGGCGAGGAGCACTACGACGTCGCCCGCCGCGTCCAGCAGACCCTGCAGCGCTACAAGGCGCTCCAGGACATCATCGCGATCCTGGGCATGGACGAGCTGTCCGAGGAGGATAAGCTCACCGTCGCCCGCGCCCGCAAGATCGAGCGTTTCTTCTCGCAGCCCTTCACGGTGGCCGAGGTGTTCACCGGCTCGCCGGGCGTGCAGGTGCCGCTGGAAGACACCATCAAGGGCTTCAAGGGCCTGGTGAACGGCGATTACGACGACCTGCCGGAGGCGGCCTTCTACATGGTCGGCACGATCGAGCAGGCCCAGGAGAAGGCCAAGAAGCTGAAGGCCGCGTAAGGCGTGGCATCCCCTCCCCCTTGCGGGGAGGGGTCGGGGCTCGGCGCTGCCGTCCGAGCCACCTCCACCTTCGCCCCGCGATGGGGCGGAGAGCGTGTTGCGGTTCCGGGATCGTCCTGAGATGGCCACCTTCCACTTCGATTTCGTCGGCCCCGAGCGGACGCTGTATTCCGGCGAGGTGACCGCCGTTCAGCTGCCCGGCACCGAGGGTGAGATGACCGTGATGCCGGGCCACGCCCCGGTCCTGACCTCGCTGCGGGTCGGCGTCATCGTGATCACCGAGAGCCAGGGCAGCGGAAAGCGGATCTATGTCCGCGGCGGCTTCGCCGATATCGGCCCGACCGCCGTGACTGTCCTCGCCGAGCGCGCCGCGCCGATCGAGGAACTGACCCACGACTCCCTCGACAAGGATATCGAGGCGGCCGAGCTGCAGCGCGACGCCACCGAGGATCTGCAGAAGCGCGAAGAGCTGAACGGCCAGATCGTCCAGCTCCAGGAGACCAAGGCCCTCCTCAAGCTTTAATCTTGCGATTGGCGCGCGCCTTCGAGCGCGCGCTTGAGCAACACAGCCCGCGAATCGGCTCCGGTCGGGCATCCGCGTTCCAGCCAGAGCGCCCGAGCCGCAGCCAGTCCCCGGCTGATGGCCGGCCCGGCCGGCAGTCCCACCGCCACCAGATCCGCCCCCGTGAGCGGAAAGCGCGGCGCCCCCCCCTCCCCGCCCAGAACCTGAAGCGCCCGCCGGGCCTCGTCTTCCAGGATGGGCCGCGGCTCGCCGGCCAGGATCGCCAGCGTCTCGTTCAGCATTGGAAGCCCGTGCTCGGCCGCGAGCGCCCGGGCCGCTTGCCGATCAATGACCGCTCGGCCGTGGAGATCCGCCAGCGCGTCCGCGTAGCCGGTGAGATGTCCATGCTCCTGATTCGACAGGCGCAGCCGATCCCGCAGCCGATCCGCGTCGTGCCGGCCGCCGACCGAGAGCGCTGCGAGCCGCATCACCGGTGCGAGCGTGGCGGCCATCGCCCGCTCCAGCCGTCCGAGTTCGCCGACGCCGCCGGTGATCCGCTGGAGCAGACCCGTCGCGCTCAGGGTGCCGATCATCGGCAGGCCGCCTTGCGCGGCTAGGAGCTTCAAAAACTCCGATCGGACCCGTTCGCGGGATAGCCGGTCCACGGCATCCCGGGCGGCCACGCAGGCGGAGAGCGCCGCGGCATCCGGCTGACCGGCGCCGAAGCGCGCATGGAAGCGGAAGAACCGCAGGATCCGTAGGGAATCCTCGCGGATGCGGGTGGCCGGATCGCCGATGAACCGGACCCGTCCCGCTTCGAGATCGGCCAAGCCCCCGACCGTATCATGCAGGCGCCCGTCTGCCCCGAGGGAAAGGGCGTTGACGGTGAAGTCGCGCCGCTCGGCATCCCGGGCGAAGTCGCTGCCGAAGCGCACCACCGCGTGGCGGCCATCGGTCTCGACATCCTCGCGCAGGGTCGTGACTTCGATCGGCCCGTCCTCGGTGACCAGGGTGATGGTGCCGTGCTCGATCCCGGTAGGCACCGCCTTGAGACCCGGTGCGGTGCGGGCGGCCGCGATCACCGCGTCGGGCAGCAGCGTGGTCGCGAAGTCGATATCGGCGGACTGATTCCCGAGCAGCGCATCGCGCACGCAGCCGCCGACGAGGCGCGTCTCGGCGCCTGGCCGATCCAGGGCCGCGAGTGCCCGGCGCACGCTCGGCTGGGCAAGGAGGGCCGCCAGCGCGCCGTGATCGAGCGTCTGCGTCACTTGAATCCGCCCGGTACCAGGCGGCCGTTCTCCATGTGGGTCGGCACGTAGCCGCCGGCCCGGCGCTCCGAGAACAGGCCCTCGTAGACCAGCGTGCCGATCACCACGGCGAGGCCGGCCAGCACCAAGCGGACGATGTGCGGATCCCAATGCACCCGGCGCAGCGGGTTGCGGCCGACCAGCACGAGGTAGACCATGAACAGCGCGAAGGGGATGAGGAAGAGGCCGAACTCTTCGATGAGGCGGCGCAGCATGACGGTGTGTAGCCTTATCCCGCAGGGTCAGCGCTGGAGCGAGCGGCTGTTTTTCGTGACCGACAGCCCGTTCCAACACCGTGTCATCGCATGAGGCGTCCGAAAGACCGGATTCCTCTTTGCCGCATCACGCGCTCGTCTCCGGGTAGAGGCGCTCCCGGAGGTTGTTCAGGATCCCGGCGGTGACGCCCCAGATCAGCCGGTCCTCGAAGGTCACCGCATAATACCGGCGCGGCCGTCCCTGCCAGACCCGGGCATGCAAAACGTAGCGGTCCCGATCCATCAGCACCGCCAGCGGCACCTCGAACACGTCCGCCACCTCGGTGGGGTTGGGCGTGAACGTGGCCTCCGGTCCGACGACGCCGATCACCGGCGTCACTAGGAACCCGGTGCCGGACAGGTAGGGATCGAGATAGCCGAGCAACCGCACCGAATCGGGCGGCAGGCCGATTTCCTCGTGGGCCTCGCGCAGGGCCGCGTCGGCCGGTCCCGGATCAGCCGGGTCGATCTTCCCGCCGGGCAGCGCGACCTGCCCGGAATGGTCACGCAGGTTGGCCGCGCGCTGGGTCAGCACCAGGCGCGGTCCGGCCGGACGGAACACCACCGGCACCAGCACCGCGGCCCGTCGGTGCGGCGGCGGCGGGATCACGGCGCTGCCGTCCGGGTCGAGGCTGTGGTCGCCGCGGGGATTCGAGGTCGGATCGTCCGGGCCCGGCGGGTCCGGGGACAGGTGGCACGCGGCACGGGCGAGGAAATCGGCGCGCGTGTCGCTCACGCGGCCTCGGCCGGGGCGATTGGGTGGAAGGTTCCCCCGGCCCAGAGGCCGAGCCACGGCCGCCCGTCGACCGCGCGTTCCTCGGCGAGATCCACCAGATCGTAGGTGAGCGCCCGGGTCACCAGCGCCCAGAGCCCGCGCCGGACATGGAGATAGGGCTTCAGTGCTCCGTCCGGGCCCTGCTCGAAGCGCAGGGCATGCTCGGGATCGACGCTGACGAGGTCGTCGACATTGGTCCGGAACGAGATCCGCCGGCCCTCCCCCGTTCCGTCGACCGCCATCTCCACGGCCACGAAGGCGGCATCTTCCACGGTGATGCCGACGCTCTCCACCGGGGTGACCAGCACGATCCGCCCGTCCGGCTCGCGCCGCAGGATCGTGGCGAACAGCTTGACCAGCTTCTCCCGGCGGATTGGGGAGCCGTTGTGGTGCCAAGTCCCGTCCGCGGCGATGCGGATATCGATCATCCCGCAATAGGGTGGATCCCATTTGTCCACGGGCGGCAGGCCGCGCTTGGGCAGGTCACCCAGGGCCGCGCTTAGGCGGCTCAGGGTCGGGTCGGGGGCGGGATCGTCGCTCATACCTGTTACAGATAGCGCCCCGGAGGTCCGGCAACCACGGTTGGTCGTCTCGGATTTGCCCAACAGCGCATGCGCCGAGCGGTGCCTCATCCGTGGCCTGTTCAGCATCGACCGCGCGGGAATGGATTGGCCGGATGGAACAGAAGAATTCTGGCTGCTGAGAAACCCGCCAACCTTAAGCCAACGCGATCACTACGAGGGACAACACGCCGCAAGCCACTAGGCCTGCGATGAGCATCACAGTCTGCTTTCGGATGGCCCGCTCCAGGCCGCGCATCGATAGGACGGTGGAAGACATCAGATCCTACCTCCCGAATAACCGCATCGTATCATAGCCGTTCAAGAAAAACATGCAGGCGCTTCGATCCTGAACCCCAAGATCAGTGCAGTAAGAATTTCGCCATCGCGGTCATCAAAGCCGTCGCGCCGACCAGGGCGCTGAGGAGCCATTTTGTTTGGGCGTGAACGATCTTCTCGAGAGCGAGATGACCCGTTGCGATCTCCGCCCGGATAGCCGCTTCGAGCGCTTTCAGGTCGCCCTTGGTCGCGATGTCGCCCGAGTATTCCTTGAGCGAATCGAACACTCCGCTGGCGATCAGATCGGCCTGATCGCGGCTGAGGCCACCGGCCTCAAGGGTCTTGGCGAGCTTGACGGTATTGAACATCGTCGGGGCTCCTCGTCTCTCGCCCTCATTGAGCCGAATGGCGCGGCCGGTTTGGACGACCAACAGCGCGATACCGGTTTCGAAATGGGGCCGCGCCTGTCTTTGCGCTTGGACAGGTCGGCGCGCGATGCAGGAGCAAGCGCGCCGATTGCCGTTTCCTCTCCAATCCTGGATCGATTGGAGATTTGACGAGCGAAGCGCTGCCTCGCTCGCCCCTCCTCGCTCAGGCCGGTCCCGCCCCCTGCGTGTTCACGTACACCGCGTAGAGCGACTGGCTCGCGGTCATGAACAGGCGGTTCCGTTTCGGGCCGCCGAAGGTGAGGTTGCTGCAGACCTCCGGCAGGCGGATCCGGCCGAGCAGCTTGCCCTGCGAATTCCAGACCGTGACGCCGTTATAGCCGACAGCGCGGCCCGCATTGCTCGCCACCCAGAGGTTGCCGTCGACATCGGTCCGCATCCCGTCAGGGCCGCATTTCACGCCGTCGACGACGCATTCCGAGAACAGCCGCTTGTTCGATACGGCGGCACCGATCCCGACATCGAAGGCGTAGATCTCGCCCTTGCCGCCGGGGCCGGTATCGCCCGGGCCCTTGCCGGTGGAGGACAGGTAGAGCGTCTTGTGGTCGGGCGAGAAGCACAGGCCGTTCGGGTTCGGCACCTGCGCGTCGGTCAGCACCTGATCGATCCGGCCGGCCGGGTCGATCCGGTATAGGGAATTGGGGAGCGCGCGCTTATTCGTCCGGAGACCGGCCGGCTGGCCGAGCCGCGGGTTGAGGTGGCCCTGCGGGTTCGACGGGCCGCCGGCCTCGTCGGGCGTTCCCTCGTACAGCTGGCCACCATAGGGCGGATCGGTGAACCAGTACGACCCGTCGGCGTGCTGCTCGATGTCGTTGGGCGAGTTGAACGGCTTGCCGTCGAAGCTGTCGGCCAGGATCGTGGCGGAGCCGTCGAGCTCGTAGCGCACCACTCGCCGGGTGATGTGCTCGCAGGAGACCTGCCGCCCCTGACGGTCGAAGCTGTTGCCGTTGGAGTTGTTGCTGTGGCTGCGGAAGATGCCGACATGGCCGTCCTCCTCCAGCCACCGCATCTGCCGGTCGTTCGGGATGTCGCTCCAGATCAGGAAGCGGCCGAGGCTATTCCAGGCCGGCCCTTCGGCCCAGAGCGCGCCGGTCCAGAGGCGGCGGATGGCGCTGTTGGGGACGATGTAGCGCTCGAAGGACGGATCGACCGTGATGACGTCGGGATCGGTGAAATAGGTGGTCGGCGACGCGCCGGGGCGGAAGTCGCGCGGCGGGTTGGTCACGGTGCTCGGCGGCTCGGGCTGGCCGAACGCGCTCGTGGCGGACACCAGGGCCGCGCCCGCCCCCGCAAGCATCGCCCGCCGGGACGGCAACGTGCGCCCGGTCTTCGCCGCATCATCCCGCGGTTGTCGCATGATTTTCCTCCCCCTGTGTCGACCGATCGTCGATCTAACTCTTGGCGGTCGCCGCATTATGACGGGGACGATCTTGGGATCAACCGGGCTTGCGTCGCAAAATCTTCCAGACGCCGTCGGCCGAGGCCACGAGGCGCTTGCCCTCCCGGACATCGCCGCGCATGAACACCAGGGAGCCGGTGCGCTTGACCACTCGGGGATGCACTTCGATCCAGTCGCCGAGGCGGCCGACATCGATGAACTTCATCTCAAGCTGGATCGTGACGCAGTTGGCGCCGTCGGCCGCCCGCATCGCGGTCTCGCCAAGCGCCCGGTCGGCGAAGCTCATCAGCATGCCGCCATGGACCACGCCGATCAGGTTGGCATGCTTCTGCTCGGCCCGGAACGCGTAGGCGCCGTCGGAATCGCGAAAGTGAAGCGGGCCTACGTGGGCGATGAAGCCCTGGTCTTCGACTGCCGTCCAGCCCTCGGATGCGGGATCGAAGTTTTTCGGATCGGTCGTCATGGGGGTCGCATCCGTCCTGTCGTTGGGGTGGGCCGGTACCGGATCTTACGTCCCGCGCGGCTTCGCCCGGCGGGTCGGCGCCTCGGCGAGCGGGTCTTCCGGCCAGGGGTGGCGAAGGTAGCGCCCGCGCATTTCCGCCCGCACCGCCGCCCAGGAACCGCGCCAGAAGCCCGGCAGGTCACGGGTGATCTGGATCGGACGGTGGGCCGGCGACAACAGGTGCAAGACGAGGGGCCGGCCGCCCGCGGTCGGGTGCCGGTCGAGGCCGAACAATTCCTGTACCCGGACAGCCAGGACCGGTTCCGCCTCGGTGTAGTCGACCGGGATGCGCGAGCCGGTCGGCACTTCGACATGGGTCGGTGCCTCCGCATCAAGTCGGCCGCGAAGCTGCCAGGGCAACAGGCTCTGCAAGGCCCCAGCGAGGTCGTCCGGGGTGATGGCGGCCACCGAGTTGCGGCCGATGAGTGCCGGCGCTAGCCAGGTCTCGGCGCTCTCGGCCAGCGCGGCGTCGGACAGGTCCGGCCAATCCCCGCCCTCGGCGGCGCGCAGGAACTGCACCCGGGCGCGCCATTGCGACAGGCCGGGGGGCCAGGGCAGGCGATCAAGGCCGAGCCCGACGAGGCCGCGGGCCAGGATCGCGGCGGAATCCGGCTCGGCCGGGACCGGCAGCGGCCGTTCCCCGAGATTGACCGCACCCAGGCGCCGGGCCGCCCGGGCGCGCAGGGCGGCGGCCTGCGGATCGAAGGTCACCTCGGTGCAGGCCTCGATCCGGTCGGCGAAGAGCCGCTCGATCGCCTCGGCCCCGATGGCGGCGGCGGCCAGGATGCGGGCATTGCCGGCGGCGCCCGCGAGGTCGGCGATCACCAGGTAGGTCTCCCGGGCGAGCGGGCTCGCCGGGTCGAGGCGACCGGCCCGGCCGCTGGCCATCACGAACTCGCCTTCCCGGCCCCGGGCGCGGGCGACCCGGTCCGGATAGGCCTGCGCCAGCAGCGAGCCGGCCGCCTCCCGGTCGTCCTGTTGGGCGCCCCCGGCGATGCGCGCCCAATTCTCGGCGAGGCGACGCATGTCCGCGGCCCGGCCGCCCCGGTCCCGGCGGAAGCGCTCGACCCGCTCGTCGAGGTCGATGCCGTCGCCGCCGAGCCCGCGCTCTACCAGCACCGCTGCGAGGTCGGCGGCGGCCCGCGCTTGGCCGATCCCGGCCGCCACCGTTACCATCCGGGCGAGCCGCGGCGGCAGCGGCAGGGCACGCAGCCTTGTGCCGATCTCGGTGAGCCGTCCGTCGGAATTGAGCGCCCCGAGGGCGCCGAGCATGGCGCGGGCTTCCGTGAGCGCGGCCGCGGGCGGCGGGTCCAGGAAGGCGAGCGTGCGCGGGTCGGTGACGCCCCAGGCGGCACAGTCGAGCAGCAGGCCCGCGAGATCGGCCGACAGGATCTCGGGTCGGGTGAACGGTTCGAGCGCGCTGGTGCCGGCCTCCGACCAGAGCCGCCAGCACAGGCCCGGCTCCATCCGGCCGGCGCGGCCCCGGCGCTGGTCGACAGAGGCGCGCGACGCCCGGGCGGTGACCAGTCGGGTCAGACCGAGGCCTGGCTCGTAGACCGGCACCCGGGCCAGGCCGGAATCGACCACGATCCGCACGCCCTCGATGGTCAGCGAGGTCTCGGCGATGCTTGTGGCCAGCACGACCTTGCGGGTGCCAGGCGGCGCCGGCGCGACGGCGCGATCCTGCTCGGCCGGGGTGAGCGCACCGTAGAGCGGTGCGAGCTGAACCTCCGGCCCGACTTTTTCGGCGAGAAGATCGTGAGTCCGGCGGATCTCCGCCTGCCCCGGCAGGAACACCAGCACCGAGCCCGGATCCGCCCGGAGCGCGCGCAACGTCACCTCGACGACCGAGTCTTCGATCCGCCGGTTCGGGTCGCGCTCGGCGTAGCGGGTCTCCACCGGGAAGGCCCGGCCCTCGGAGGTGACCACCGGAGCGTCGCCGAGCAACCGCGCGACCCGGGCGCCATCCAGGGTCGCCGACATGACCAGGATCCGCAGATCCTCCCGCAACCCGCTCTGGGCATCGCACGCCAGGGCCAGGCCGAGATCGGCGTCGAGGGAGCGTTCGTGGAATTCGTCGAATAGGACCGCGCCGACATTCGCCAGCTCCGGGTCTTCGAGGATCATGCGCGTGAACACGCCCTCGGTCACCACCTCGATCCGGGTCTTCGCCGAAATCTTCGAGCCGAGCCGCACCCGCAGACCGACCGTACCGCCGACCGGTTCACCCAGGGTCTGCGCCATCCGGGCGGCGGCGGCCCGGGCCGCGAGACGGCGCGGCTCCAACAAAACGATCTTGCGCCCGGCGAGCCAGGCCGCGTCGAGCAGGTCCAAGGGGACGCGCGTGGTCTTGCCGGCGCCGGGAGGCGCCACCAGCACGGCGGCGTTCCGGGCGGCGAGCGCGCTGCGCAGTTCGGGAAGCGCCGCCTCGATCGGCAGCGCGGTAACGGGACCGGCCATCGCGTCGCTGATGGCCCGGCGGGGCGCGCGGTGCAACCACTTGCCCGATCGCTCGGCCGACCACTTGGCCGATGCGCATGACGCCGCCGCGCGATCGATACCGATCGGGGCGTTGCGCTCTGGCAGGCACCGCAAGTCGGCGCGAACGTGCTCCCAACAATCTGGGAGTGAAACGATGCGTCTCCGTCCGGCCGTCCTCGCTGTGGCGCTCGCCGTCCTGGCCCCTGCCCTGTCGGCGGCGGCCGGTGCGCAGGACCGCCTGCCGACCATCCCGCCGCAGGATTACACGCCGGAGCAGAAGCAGGCGGCGGACGCGTTCACGCAGGCCCGCGGCAAGCCCCCGTTCGGCCCGTTCGAGCCGCTGATGCACTCGCCCGAGGTCATGACCCTGGCCCGGTCGATGGGCGATTACCTCCGGTTCAAGCCGAAGATCGGCACCACCCTGTCGGAACTGGTGATCCTGCTCACCGCACGGCGCTGGACGCAGGATTATGAGTGGTACGTCCACGCGCCGATCGCCGAGAAGGCCGGGATCGCCCCCGAGATCGTCGCGGCGATCCGCGACGGGCGCCGGCCCACGAACATGAGCGAGGACGAGACCGTCGTGTACGACTTTACAGCCGAGTTGCAGGACACCAGACGTGTCTCGGACACGACCTACGCCAAGGCCGAGGCCCGTTTCGGCAAGGCCGGAATCGTCGATCTTGCGGCGATCTCGGGCTACTATACGCTGCTCGCCATGGAGCTGAACGCGGCGCGTTATCCGATTCCCGAGGACGGCCAGCGCCTGCCCCGCTTTCCGGAGTGAGCAGCGCTATCCACAGCCTGCAGGCAGCCGGATCCCCTTTATCCACAGGGTTAACGACCCCTTGAGGCCGGTCTCATTGGGCCGTTGACGAAACGTTAACCCTTCTGGCTTGTTCTCTCTTCGTTCCGGGCGCAACGAAGGAGAATCCGATGCTGACCCAGGCGCTAGCCGTACAGAAGGACCATGGCTGCCCCGTCGACGCGATCAGCCGCGCCTATCTCGGTTTTGCCGGCGGCGATGCCAGCATTGCGCTCCGCTGCGCCATCGCCGACGCCCTGTCCGACCTGATGGATGCCGAGCGGCGCACCCGCGAGCGCAGCCGCCTGATCTCGCGCGGCTACATCCGGGAAGCACCGGTCACCGCGGCCAACGCCGAAAGCTGAACGAAAGCTGCAAATCCACTTCAGCCTCGATGCAGGCAATCCTAGGCATTCTGTCTCTCGTGATCGGGATCGCCCCGGTGATCCCGCGCTTCATTCGGAGTCAGGACATGAGACGGATCGCTGTGCTTTCGGCCGCCGCGCTGATCGGCGCGGGGACCCTCGCTTCCACCGCCGCCGAGGCCCGCGGCGGTGGCGCCATCGCGGCAGGCATCATCGGCGGCCTGGCGGCCGGCGCCCTGATCGGCGCCGCAGCCCAGGCCGCCCCCGCCTACGGCTATTCCTACGGCTCGCCCTATGACGGCTACGGGCCGACCCCCGTGGTGGTCCGGCCGCGCCCGGTCTATCGCGCCTACGAGGACGTGGAGCCGGTCTACGCCACGCGGCGGGTGGTCACCTATGAGCGGGTGCCGGTCGGCTACGGCCACCGGCGCTGGCGCGACGACCCGGATTGCGACGACGCTTACGGCTACGGCCGCCGCTACCGCGGCTGGTGAACACGGTCCCGCGTCGGGACCGGGCAATCCTGAGGATCCCGGCCGACGAGCGGGCCGCCCGGGTCGCTCTGCCGGTGCCGTCTCGTCCTGGGTGACGGAATCGTCGGTGTGGGGCTCGCCGAAACAATGCAGGTCACGCCTGCGCCCTGTCCGCGTACTCCACCCCAGCTTCGTCGGTTACGTTTGCTGGCTCTGAGTCGGCACTGATCCAACGGCATCGGCGAATCTATGCTTGTCCATGAAGGCGAGACGCGCAGCTTCGCGGCGGACCTCAACCTGTCCTGGTCCCTGGCGGCGGTGGCCGGTGCACTGAACACGGCGGGCTTCTACGCCGTCGGGTTCTACGCCTCGAACATGACCGGCAACGTCTCGGCGATCTCCGACCGGGCCGGGACCGGCGACCTGATCCTGGCCGTGAAGGCGCTGCTCCTCGTCGTCCTGTTCATGCTGGGCGCCGCGACCTCGACGCTGCTGATCCGTCGTCGGCGGCGCCACGCGCGCCACGATGCCTATGCCTACAGCATCTGCGCGGAAGCCTGTTTGCTCGCCGCGATCGGCCTCGTCGCCCTGCCGCTGGCCGAGCCCGCCCGCGGCGAGGCCCTGGTGTTCGGCCTCAGCTTCGTCCTGGGCCTGCAGAACGCCGTGGTGACGAAGATCACCGATGCCCGGGTTCGGACCACCCATGTCACCGGCATGGTCACCGATATCGGCATCGAGCTGGCGCGCTGGCTGGACCGCAAGGCCGGCGATCCCCTAGCGAAGCGCCACGACCCCGACAAGCTGCGGCTTCACCTGATGACGGTGGGTGCGTTCCTCGGCGGCGGCCTCGTGGGCGTGCTGGCCTATCGCACGGTCGGCGTGGGGCTGCTGTTCGCCGCCGCCGCGATCCTGGCGCTGCTGGCGGCCCCGGTGCTCGGCGCCCGCCGCTCGGCCCCTGCGGAGTGACGGGGCCGCGCTCAGGCCTTGATGTCGAGGAGCTGGCCGCTCATGCGGTCGGCGGTGCGCGCCACGGCGGCATTCAGCGCGAAGGATGTCCGCGACTCGATCAGGTCGGCGACGGTGCTGGACAGATCGACCTGCGCGGCGGGCGGCAGGGCCGCATCCCCGGCCGGGGTGCCGATAGACGCAACTTTCTGCGCTGCCGTCCCGAGCCGGTCGGTCGCCCGGGTCATACCGGCGGTGGCCGTCTGAAGCGCGTCGATCATTACAGGGTCTCCCGGCGGGGATTGTGACAGGGAGAGCCGAGGCAACGGTTTCGCGGTTCCGTAAAATGCGAGGCAACGCGTGGATTCTGCGGGCAAGCGACGAGACAGGCCCGCAAGTTGATGGCCTAGTCGCTCTCCGTGTCAGGCGTCAGGCTCGGAGCATCAGGCATCGCCAACAACGCCCGCCGCGTCCTGGGCCTGGAGCACGTCGGGGCGCGGCATCGAGATGATGTTGTAGCCGGCATCCACGAAATGGACTTCGCCGGTCACGCCGCCGGAGAGGGGCGACAGCAGGTAGAGGGCGGAACCGCCGACATCGTCGAGGCTGACGGTGCGGCGCAGCGGCGCGTGGGCCGCCTGGTGGTTGAACATCAGCCTTGCGTCGGCGATGCCGGCGCCGGCCAGGGTCCGCATCGGACCGGCCGAGAGGGCGTTGACCCGGATCCCGTCCGGACCGAGATCGCTCGCCAGGTAACGCACCGAGGCTTCCAGCGCCGCCTTGGCCACACCCATCACGTTGTAGTTCGGCATGACCCGGGTGGAACCACCGTAGGTGAGCGTCAGCAGGGAGCCACCGTTCTTCATGCGCTTGGCCGCGCGCTGGGCGATCTCGGTGAACGAGAAGCACGAGATCGTCAGGGTCCGCGCGAAATTCTCGCGGGTGGTGACATCGACGTAGCGGCCCTTAAGCTGCGCCTTGTCGGAGAAACCGATGGCGTGGACGACGAAGTCGAGTTCGCCGTCGAAGCGCGCGTCGAGGGCCGCGAAGGTGGCGTCCACCGAGGCGACGTCCTCGACATCGCAGGGCAGCACGATGTCGGACTCGAGCCGCGCTGCCAGGGGGGCGACCCGCTTTCCGAGTGCCTCGCCCTGATAGGTGAAGGCCAGGCGGGCGCCATGGGCGTGGAGGGTCCGGGCGATGCCCCAGGCGATCGAGTGATCGTTGGCAACGCCCATGATCAGGCCGCGCTTGCCCGCCATCAAACCTGTCATGCCGACTCACATTCCGTACGAGCACGCCGCCCAGGGGAAACCGGGACGGGCCGCGATGCGATCGTGCAGATCGCGACGCGGGTGCCTTAACGCGGCTTGCCGCGCGATCCAAACCGGACAGGCATCGGCACGGGCCAAAAAAAAGCCCCGCCGGCGGGCGGGGCGTTCATCGCAGGGTGGAGGCGCGGCCTAGAAATACCCGTCCGTGTGCGAGCGCGCTTCCTCGATCAACGCCTGCTTGGCGTAGATCGCGGCGCAGCCCGCGATCATCAGGCCGCCCAGTGCTCCGATCAGGAACGTACCCATCGTCACCACCTTGTCCAACGACCGGTAAACGCCGCCCCGTTCGCGGTGGTTCCGGATTGGGACGGTCAGGCGTCCACGTGCTTCAGCACCAGCGTGGCGTTGGTGCCGCCGAAGCCGAAGGAGTTGGTCAGGACGTGGCCCAGCTTGGCGCCGTCCCGGCGTTCCCGCAGGATCGGCATGTCGGCGAAGGCCGGATCGATCGTGTCGATATGGGCGCTCTCGCAGATGAAGCCGTTCTGCATCATCAGCAGGCTGTAGATCGCCTCCTGCACGCCAGTGGCGCCGAGCGAGTGGCCGGTCAGCGACTTGGTGGCCGAGATGGGCGGGCAATCCTCGCCCCGACCGAACACCTCCCGGATCGCCTCGATCTCCTTGTCGTCGCCGACAGGGGTCGAGGTGGCGTGCGGGTTGATGTAGTCGATCCGCGCGCCCTTCAGGTTCTCCATGGCCTGGCGCATGCAGCGCACCGCACCCTCCCCCGACGGGGCGACCATGTCGTGACCGTCCGAGGTGGCGCCGTAGCCGGCGACCTCGCCGTAGATCCGCGCGCCGCGCGCCTTGGCGTGCTCCAGCTCCTCAAGGACCAGCACGCCCGCGCCGCCCGCGATGACGAAGCCGTCCCGGTTGGCGTCGTAGGCGCGCGACGCCCGGGACGGCGTGTCGTTGTACTTCGATGACATGGCGCCCATGGCGTCGAACAGGTTCGAAAGCGTCCAGTCGAGATCCTCGCAGCCGCCGGCGAAGATGATGTCCTGGCGGCCGCCCTGGATGATCTCCGCAGCGTTGCCGATGCAGTGGTTGGAGGTCGCGCAGGCCGACGAGATCGAGTAGTTTACGCCGCGGATCTTGAACCAGGTCGCCAGCGTCGCCGAGGCGGTCGAGGACATCGCCTTCGGCACCGCGAACGGACCGATCCGCTTCGGGCCCTTGTCGGCGGTGATCGCCGCGGCATCCACGATCACCCGGGTCGAGGGACCGCCCGAGCCCATGATGATGCCGGTGCGCTCATGCGAGATCTCGGCCTGCTCAAGGCCCGAATCGCGGATCGCCTGATCCATGGCGACGTGGTTCCAGGCGGAGCCGCCGCCGTGGAAGCGCATGGCGCGCCGGTCGACCACGCCCTCGGGATCGAGGCTGGGCCGACCCGAGACCTGGCTGCGGAAGTTGTGCTCGGCATAGCTCGCGTCGCGCGCGATGCCTGAGCGCGCCTCGCGGAGGGAGGCCAGGACCTCCTGCGTGGTGTTGCCGATGGACGAGACGATGCCCATCCCGGTGATGACGACGCGGCGCATGGTCGTGACGATTCCTCCGTCGCGGCGTCGGTCGCCCGTGCCGCGTCCCGGTCAGCTAAGGTGACGCGGGTACAATCTCAACTGCCGAGGGCGTCCGGCGTTGCCGACCAGGTGCGAAACATGCCCTCGAAGACGCGGCCCGGTCAGCTCTGGAACAGGCCGACCCGCATATCCTGGACCTGGTAGACGCGCTCACCATCCGCCTCAAGCCAGCCGTCGCCGATGCCCAGCACGAGCTTGCCCTGGCGGACGCGCTTCACGTCCACGTTGTAGACGACCCGCTTCATGGTCGGCAGGACCTGGCCGGCGAGCTTCACCTCGCCAACGCCCAGCGCCCGGCCGCGGCCCGGCGCGCCGAGCCAGCCGAGATGGAAGCCGAGCATCTGCCACAGGGCGTCGAGGCCCAGGCAGCCCGGCATCACCGGGTCGCCCTGGAAGTGGCAGGGGAAGAACCACAGGTCGGGGCGGATATCGAGCTCGGCGGTCACATGGCCCTTGCCGTGGGCACCGCCCTCCTGGCCGATGCTGGTGATCCGGTCGAACATCAGCATCGGCGGCAGCGGAAGCTGCGCATTCCCGGCGCCGAAAAGCTCGCCGCGCCCGCAGGCCAGTAGATCCTGGTAGGAATAGTGCGACTTGCGGCTCGCGGCCTGTGCTGGCGTCTCGGCGTCTTGCGACATGAAGGAGGCTGTTTCCTCTGGATTCTAAAATCTTCGGCGGGCGGGCACGCGATACGCGAGAGGCGCCCCGTCGTTCGGCGCGCGGGTTAGCACGGGGCGCCGAACCGTCAAAGCCATCCCCGCCTTCGCACCGGCCCCGATGCGGCTCGGGTTGCGACCGCATGTCCACTTCCGTATAGTATGACGAATCCCATTCCTACAGGGTCCTCGTCGAGCGTTCAGTCCCGAAATGTCCGAACTGCTGCCCCTTCAGGCGATCCTCAACGGCCGGGTGCCCGCCCCCCAGCTGGAAGCCAACGGCATGCCGCGTCGCGGCTGTCCGCTGTCCGATCTGCGCGACCGTTTGCGCCGGGCCGGTCTGCGGCCGACCCGTCAGCGCCTGTCCCTGGGCTGGCTCCTGTTCGGCCGCGGCGACCGCCACCTGACCGCCGAGATGCTCTACGACGAGGCGATGCGCGCCAAGGTGCCGGTCTCGCTGGCCACCGTCTACAACACCCTCCACCAGTTCACCGAGGCCGGGCTCCTGCGCCAACTCGCGCTGGATGGGTCGAAGGCCTATTTCGACACGAACCCGAGCGAGCACCACCACTTCTACCTCGAGGACGAGAACCAGGTGATCGACATGCCGGATTGCGGCATCACGGTCGACTCCCTGCCGGAGGCCCCCGAGGGCATGGAGATCGCCGGCGTTGAGGTGATCGTCCGCCTCCGCCGCGCCCGTCCGGCGACGCGCCGCCAGAGCTGAGTGCTTCGGGCGGTTTCGGCTGCTTGCGCTGACGTTGAGCCGCCCGGTTTCGGGCGGCTTTTTTGTTGCGCGTCGGTCGTTTCTGGATAAATCGCCGGTCCCCTCTCCCGAGCGGGAGAGGGACAGGGTGAGGGATGGGACCTTTCCGGAGAGACCTGTCCCCTCACGCCAACCCTCTCCCGCACGGGAGAGGGGGCACGTCACGAGCTGCATGTGCGGGGTGTGGGCATCGCGGCGCGTGCGCGGGACGAGGCCTGCGCCCCGCTTCGCGAAGGCGAGCGCTTGCCGGTCCTCAACCGAACCGCAGCGAGCCCTTCCAATTACCGACACGCCACCCCTCCCCCTCATCCTGAGGCGACGGAGCGCAGCGGAGGCCCCGAAGGAGGGTTCCAGGGATCGAGCGGGTTCTGGAGAGCTCCTTCCTGGGTGACGCGACGCGCCGCCACTTCAGGATGAGGGAGGGGGTTGGAGACGCTGGGTCTTCTCAACCCCAAAAAAGCTATTCCACCACCTCGTTCGGATACACGCCCCAGAGGCGGTTCTGGCGGATGTAGCCGTCCACGTCCCGCCGGTTCGGCAGAGTCACGATCAGCCGGCACCAGCCTGAGCTGCAAGTCTTTACGCTGCCGATCACGCCGGTCTGGAGCCGCGCTTCGTCCGCGGCGCCCTCGTCGGCCTTGGCGCGCAGTGGGATCGCGGCCTTCTCGGCGCCCTTGTCCGGGCCTGCATTGACGATCGCGGTGCGGCGGCCCGACAGGAGCGAGTGCAATACCCAACCCTCGGTGCCCTCCGAATCGCGGATCCGCCGCCAGGTCTCGAACTCGCCGACGATCTCCACCGGCAGGCCGGCCCGCTGGAACACCCAGAGAGTGCGGTGATCCTTGGAGGGCCCCTCCCGCAGGTTGACGCGGTCGGTCTTCAGGCTGGCGTAGCGGGGCAACGGCAGCTTGGTGACGGGGCCGATGCCGGTCTCGGGTATCGTGGGCGGCGGGGCCGCAGCCGCGGGGGCGAGGCCGGCCAGCACCAGCGCCGCGACGGCGAAGCTCAGGCGTGACGCGCGCATGGTCTTCTCCATTTCCCGACGTCGCGGTGCCGCGCGGAACCGCCTGGGGCCGATCCGCTCGGGCGATTGATCCTGTTTCCCCCGTCCCGGGAACCGGAAAGCCCCGAACGGGGCCAGCCCGAAGGGCCTGGGAGGTGATAGCGCGGTCCTTCGATGCGCGGATCCCGCCGGCATCCGATTGTGTTCCGGCCCACCTCTGGTAGAGAGGCCGATGGGTCGGAACAGGCTCCGGGACAGGTGCCTCGCACCCGACCTGTCTGGCCGAGTTCGGTTAACGGACGCTTGCTGACGGTGGTCCGGATCCGGTCCACCGGGCAGGGATCGCCAACACGGCCGCGAGGCTGACGGGGAGAGAGACGTGTCGAAGCGCAAGCCGCTGGTGGTCGTGACGCGGCGCCTGCCGGATGCCGTCGAGACGCGGATGCGCGAGCTGTTCGACGTGCGCCTCAGTTCCGACGATGCCGCGATGCCGGCGGACGCCCTGGCGGCGGCCCTGCGCGAGGCCGACGTGCTGGTCCCCACCGTCACCGACGAGATCGATGCCGGGCTGCTCGCCCAGGCCGGCCCGAACCTGCGGCTGATCGCCAATTTCGGCAACGGCGTCGATCACATCGACGTGGCCGCCGCCCTGGAGCGCGGCATCACGGTCACCAACACCCCCGGCGTCCTGACCGAGGACACCGCCGACATGACCATGGCGCTGATCCTCGCCGTGGCCCGCCGGGTCACCGAGGGCGCGCGGATCATCCCGGACGACGACTGGACCACGGGCTGGTCGCCGACCTGGATGCTCGGCCGGCGCATCACCGGCAAGCGCCTCGGCATCGTCGGCATGGGCCGGATCGGCCAGGCGCTCGCCAAGCGCGCCCGAGCCTTCGGCCTGCAGGTCCATTACCACAACCGCCGCCGGGTGCCGGCCGCGATCGAAGGCGCGCTCGACGCGACCTACTGGGAATCCCTCGACCAGATGCTGGCCCGGGTCGACATCGTGTCGGTGAACTGCCCGCATACGCCGGCGACCTACCATCTGCTCTCGGCCCGGCGGCTCAAGCTGCTGAAGCCCGAGGCGATCGTGGTCAACACCGCCCGCGGCGAGGTGATCGACGAGAACGCGCTCGCCCGGCTGATCGAGGCCGGCGACGTCTCGGCGGCCGGCCTCGACGTGTTCGAGCAGGAGCCGGCGGTGAGCCCGCGCTTGGTGAAGCTCGCCCGCCAGGGCAAGGTCGTGCTGCTGCCCCATATGGGCTCGGCGACCTACGAGAGCCGCACCGACATGGGCGAGAAGGTCATCATCAACATCAAGACCTTCATGGACGGCCACCGCCCGCCGGACCGGATCCTGCCGAGCATGCTCTGAGAACGGTCTCGGAAACACCACCCTTGTCTTTCCGGGGCCGCGCAGCGGAACCCGGAACCCATAAACGCCGATGCTGCCGGATGAGCGCAACGCTCTACGATCCGGTCCAGCCGCTCAAGGTCGGGTAGAGGTCCGTCCAGTCCGGGTTGAAATCCTCGATCAATCGGATCTTCCAGTCGCGGCGCCATTTCTTGAGCGCCTTCTCCCGGTCGATCGCCTCCGCGATGTCATCGTAGGATTCATACCAGACCAGCCGCGTCACACCGTAGGTCGCCGTGAAGCCCGGGCTTGCTGCGATCCGATGCTCGTGGACGCGGCGGGCGAGATTGTTGGTGACGCCGACGTAGAGGGTGCCGTGCTTTCGGCTGGCGAGCAGGTAGACCCAGTAAGCCGCAGTGGATTTGCCCGACCGGCTTCATTTCCAAACCGAAGCCGACAGCGCCTATTTTCGGCATCCTCGGCGGTTATGGGTTCCGGGTTCTCGCCTTCGGCGAGCCCCGGAAAGACAAGGTGCGGTGTTCGCGGTTGAAGCGATTCGAGCGGTGAATCATAGCAAGTCGCCTTCCGCCGCCAAGGTGGCTGGGGGCGTCTCGCGGCTCACGCTCTGGAACAGCCGCTCGCTGGTCAGCTTGAGGAAATAGAACCCGAATTCCGGGTTTTGGTAATAGAGCTGCTTCACGTCGGAATACGAGATGCAGAGCGCGTTGCCGGCCTCGATGCAGATCAGCGAGGCGGTCCGGGTGTTGCCCGGCGCGAGCAGGCCGAGCTCGCCGACGATGCCGCCCTTGCGCACCTCGATCCCGACCTCCGGGATCCGGAAGGCGCCGCTCTCGACGTAGTACATCTCGCCGGCCGGCTCGCCCTTGCGGAACACCACCTCGCCGATCCCGAACGGGCGCTGTGACCCGAACGGCCGCAGCCATTCCAGGGACAGGGTGCCGTCGGCCGCGGTCTCGACATCGCGCACGAGGCGCATCATCTGCCAGAGCCGGTAGGCGTTGAACGGGATCTGGATCGCCTCGGTGAGCACCACCGGCATGCTGCCGATGAGCACCCCGTAGGTGATCACGGCGCAGCTGGCGCAGAGCGAGATGATCCGCAGCGGGATCATGGTGCTCATGGCCGAGGCCGAGATGGTCAGCGCGGTGCCGAGATAGCCGATCGCCTCGATCCAATCCACGCGCGCCTCCACCATCCCGCCAGCCCCAGCGGGATGCCTGTCCCGCTTCGCTCCGGCAAGACGCGCGGGCCCGAGCCGGGCGTCTGCGCCTCAGGCTGTGCCCGCGCGGATACGCTCGGCGGCCGCCGCGGCGGCGCGGGTGCCTTCCTCGTAGGCGCCCCCGACCGTGCCCCATTGCAGCCGCGACAGCGCCTCCCCGGCGAACCAGACCGTGTCGGCGAGCGGCGCGTGCAGGAACTCCCGGGCCGGCGCGTGGCCGGGGGGCACCACCGCCCAGGAGCCGCGGGACCACGGATCATGCCGCCACGTGCTCACCGCCGGGATGGTCAGGTCGCGCAGCCGCGCCCGGCCGAACTGCTCGGCCAGGACCGCCCGGACATGACGGCGCACCCCATCGGCCCCGGATCCGGCGGCGTCGAGCGCTCGGGCCTCGTGCACGTCGAGCTCGTAATAATGGAACGGTGTGCCGTCGATCCGGGTGAGCAGGCCCGCCGGCGAGGGCCGGGTGCCGTGGATCGCCGCCAGCCTGTCGCGGCCCCGGAACGGGCTCGACGGCCAGTGCAGCACCGCGTGCTCGTAGAGGCCGGTGGAAAAGCCGTCGATCGCGGCGCGGACCGCGTTCGGCAGCGGCGGCGAGAAGGCGGGCCCGTCGCGCAGCACCATGACCGGCACGGTCACGATCACCGCCCGGGCGCGATACTCCGTGCCATCGGCCGTCTCCAGGCGCACGCGCTTGTCCGACCAGTCGATGCGCGTCACCGGGCTCGCGAGCGCGATCGGCAGGTCGTTGGCCAGCCGAGCGAGGTAGCTGCCGTAGCCGCCGGCCAGAAAAAAGTTCTCGCTGTATTCGAGGCTCGGGAAGTCGTGCAGCGACACCTCGCCGAGCGGCCGGCCCGAGACCAGGCCGTGGACCTGCGCCACCCGAGAGCCCCAGGGTCCGAGGCCCGGCGGCAGGGCGGTCCCGGCCGGCCGGTCGGGCCCCGGCTGCGCGGCGCCGCGGGTCATGGCCTGGTCGGCCCGGTCGAAGGCCCGGGCATTGGCCCGGATCTCGTCTGGCCGGCCCCGGCGTCGGTCGACCCAGACATGGCTCTCCTGGGGGGCCAGCTTCAGGCGCTCCCCCCGCGACCGGCCCAAGGCCACCAGCGGGTTGATCGGCCCGGCATGGAGCCAGTGCGCCCCGAGGTCGAGGGCGTGGCCGCGGATCGAGACCGTGAAGGCCCGGCCGCCGATCCGGTCGCGGGCCTCCAGCACGGCCACACGGACGCCCCGCTCCACCAGGGTCCGGGCCGCCCCGATCCCGGCGGCGCCGGCGCCGATCACCAGCACCTCCGGATCCGCGGGCAGCGGTGCCAGGCGCGGCCGGTAGTCGGGCGCGCGCGCCGGCTCCGCGGATGTCCCAGAGGTCGAGGCCGTCATCCTGGCGTCCTGCACGCGCGCTCCTGTCCGCTCGCTCCGATGCGGCGGCGCCCGGCCTTGCGCCGGTGGCCGCACCCCTTCACAACGCTGCCGCGCCGCCTCCAGCGCTAGCCGGAAACCCCGCCCGATGATCGTCGAGTCCGCCGCGGCGGCTTTGCGCCAGACCTTCTCCCCGCCCCTGCGGGCGATCCTGTGGAAGTCCCTCGGCCTGACGCTCGGGCTGCTGGTCCTGCTGTGGCTCGGCCTGACCCGCCTGGTCCAGGCGTTTCAGGCGAGCCACCACATCTCAGCCCAATACCCGATCCTCGACAGCCTCGCCTACTACCTTGCCGGGTTCGGCCTGTTCGTGGTTCTGGCCTATCTCATGCCGGCGATCTCGATCCTGGTGGCGGGCTTTTTCCTCGACGATGCCGCCGCGATCGTGGAGCGCACGGACTTTCCCGACGATCCCCCCGGCCGGCCGATGCCGCTCGGCACCGCGATGTTCTACGCCGTGCGCTTCGCGGGTGTGACGCTGCTGGTCAACCTGGCGGCGCTGGTGATCTTCTTCGTGCCGGTGATCGGGATCGCGGCGTTCTTCGGCGCCAACGCCTACCTGCTGGCGCGGGAATATTTTGAGATGGCGGCGGCCCGGTTCCGGCCGCTTCCCGAGGCCGCCGAGATGCGAAAGACCTTCGCGGTGCGCACGCTCAGCGCCGGCTGCCTGATGTCGGCCATGATGGTCATACCGATCCTCAACCTGCTGACGCCGCTGTTCGGGATCGCCCTGATGGTCCACCTGCACAAGCGCCTAAGCGGGCGCCGGCAACTGGCGGCGCCGGTCCCGCGATAGGGGATGCGTCGAAGCCTCGCTCTGGTCGGCGGGGGCTTCGGCCGCTACCGTGGCGAGAACCCGGCGGCGCTCCGGGGCGGAGAGCCGAACGATGAAGGCGCACGACGCGGCGCAGGGTGGCCCCAAGGACATCCCCCCGCCCCCGGGCAAGGGCCCGTTTCTCCTGGTGGGGCTGATCGCGCTCGGCTTGCTCGGCTACGGCGCCTACAACCACTGGCAGCGGGACGTCGAGGCGACCGCGACGCTGGAGCGGATCAAGACCCTGGTGCCCCAGGTGCGCACCGTGGTTGCGGAGCGGGCGGACGGCCCCCTCGATCTGACGCTTCCGGGCGAGACGCAGCCCTTCACCACCGCGTCCATCGCGGCCCGCGCCACCGGTTACATCGCCGAGCGGCGGGTCGATATCGGATCCCGGGTCAAGGCCGGCGACCTGCTCCTGCGCATCGCGGCCCCGGATCTCGACCAGCAGCTCGCGCAGGCTCAAGCGCAGGTCGGCCAGCTGAAGGCGCAGCTGCTGCAGGCTCAGGCGCAGGTCGAGCAGGCCCGCGCCAACGTCAACCTCGCCAACCTGACCAACAACCGCACCGCGACCCTGGCCGTCCAGGGCTGGGCCTCGCGCCAGAACGCCGACACCTCGCAGGCGAGCGTGCTCTCGCAGGCCGCGGCCCTCGCGGCCGCCGAGGCGGGGGTGAAGGTGGCTACCGCCAACATCACGTCGCAGGAGGCGGCGGTCGAGCGCCTGAAGGCGCTGACCGCGTTCGAGCGGGTGGTCGCGCCCTTCGATGGCGTGGTGACGACCCGCAACGTCGATGTCGGTGATCTGGTCAAAGCCGACAACGGCGGCACGCCGCTGCTCAGCATGGACCAGGACAGCCTTCTGCGCATCGCCGTGAACGTGCCCCAGAACGATGCCATCGGGGTCAAGCCGGGCGTCCAGGCCGAGATCAGCGTGCCGCAGATCCCGGGACGCCGCTTCGGCGGCTTCGTCGAGCGCAGTTCGGTGGCGCTGAACGCCGCCTCGCGCACCTTGACGACCCAGGTCGACGTGCCGAACCCTGACCGGGTCCTGCGGGCGGGCCTCTACGCAACCGTCACGCTGAAGATTCCGCGCACCGAGGAAAGCGTCTCGGTCCCCGCGGAGGCGACGGTGTTCAACCGCAACGGCCTTCAGGTCGCCGAAGTCGGCGACGACGACAAGGTCACGTGGCGGACGATCCGGGTGCGGCGCGATCTCGGGCGGGTGCTCGAACTCGAATCGGGTCTGGCCGCCGACAGCCACATCGTCTTCAGCCCTCCGCCCGAGCTGCGCGACGGTCAGACGATCGAGCGCGTGACGCCGCCGCAGCCGGCCAAGCCGATCCGGGCTGCGGAGCGGTGATGGCTGACGATGGGTTTAGTTGCGATGTCCCCGGCGCCGCTACCTGTTCGGCACCTCTCCCATACAAATCCCTCATCCTGAGGTGCCCGGCGATCGAAGATCGCTGGGCCTCGAAGGAGCCCTCCAGAAGCCTTTGCGATCCCTGGAGGCCTCCTTCGAGGGCTCCGCTCCGCTGCGCCACCTCAGGATGAGGGCGAGTGTGGGATCGTTCTTGAGCTTGCAGCACCGCGCACCGTCATTGCGAGCGCAGCGAAGCAACCCAGGGAAACGCTACATTCGGATAGCGCGCGCTGCCCTGGGTTGCTTCGCTGCGCTCGCAATGACGGTGGAGGCTCAATTGCGGACCGCGTCCCCAACAAACGCGTCTCAATTCACCCGCACCACCAGCTTCATCTTCGGATGAATACCGCAGAGGACCTGAAACGTCCCGCGCTCGGTGAAGGTGACCGGCGTGCGGCTGCCTGGCTCCTGGTCGCCGGAATCAAAGCTGAACGTGTCGGATTCGACGAACACGTGATGCAGCAGGTCGCTGTCGTCGTTGACGAACATCACCGTCTCGCCCCGGCTCAAGGCGATGTTGCCCGGCTGGAACGCCCGGCCCTTCTGCGACACCAGCAGCCCGGAGGCCTCGAGATTGCCGACCAGGACCAATCCGCAGATCATCCCGAGGGCCAATGCGAGCGCTGCCGGGAGAACCGGCTTCCAGCGAAGTGATGCGGGTAAACTCGGCGCTGCGGGGGCCATGCTGTTCCTCGAATTCGCCAGCGCCGAACCGGTATCCGCAGCAGCGGCAAGCGTTCGAGCCCAGGTAGTCTAGAGGAACGTTTATTGAGAAATCATTTTCGCGATGCCCCGCGTTCCAGCTCATCCGGCTGTTTCCGAGGTGATTGAGCCGCGAAAACGCTTATCGAAGAGTCGAGCGCAGGATCGGCCGGCTAATCGAGCCTTAACATGTAGCAATTACGGTTCACTGGACCTGTCACACGGCGGCCCGGTGCGATGCGAGACCCCGAGAGAGCGACGGACGAGCAGGCGCCTTCGGGTCTGGCGCGTCTTGCGCGCGGCGTGACGGGTCTGTCGACGACGATCCGCGGCCGGATCTTCGTCGCCTTCCTCGGGATGAGCCTGCTCTCCGGCGCGCTCGGTCTCTACGCCGTCGTGGCGATCTCGCATGTCGGGGTGCTGGTCAACCGCACCTATGACGAATCGCTGATGTCGATCAATTACGCCCGGGCGACCGCGGCGGATTTCGCCAAGATGCGCAGCGCCTTCGCCCGCCGGACCTATGTCCGCGACGCCGCCGAGGCGGCCAAGCTCGATGCGGAGATCGCCGAACTCTCGACCACGCTGGCCGAAGACCTGACCATTGCGGTCGAGCGCTCGCAGTCGGACCGGTCGGTGCGCACCGCCGGCGCCGTGCAGGCGGCCGTGGCCGCCTGGGAGGAGATGCGCCGCGGCCTCGATCCGGCCACGGCTCGCCCCGAGCGCTGGGACGCGCTCGACCAGCGCGCCAACGCGGTCGACAGCCAGATCGACCTCCTGGTCAACTACACCGCGGGCGACGGCTTCACCTTCCGCCAGGCTGCCCGGATGCTCGTCGCCCGGGAGATGCACGTCAACGCCGTCGTGGCCGGCCTGGCGGTGTTCGCCTGCGCGCTGATCGCGTGGCTGCTCAACCGCCGCATCACCGGCCCGCTAGCGGACGCCTCGGTGGCGGCGGAACGGATCGCCAGCGGGCGCCTCGACGACCGGATCCCGGCCGGCGGCCGGGACGAGCTCGGCAGCCTGCTCCGCTCGATGGCGGTGATGCGCGACAACATCCACGCGATGATGCAGCGCGAGGTCAGCCAGCGCCGCGTCGCCGAGGCCCTGGTGACCGACGCGCTCCAGACCTCCCGCGAGGGCGTGGTCGTGGTCGATGCCGAAGGCGGCATCGCCCTCGCCAACGCCCAGGCTCTGCATTTCTTCGATGGGTTGGAGGCTGCGATCGCGGCCGGCATGTCCCTGGCGGTCCCTGCCGATGAAGCCGGCTCCGGCTCGAAGACCCTCGACGAGTGCTTCCGGGCGCTTGCCCGCGACGGCGAGATCCGGCTGGCGGACGGGCGCTGGCTGCGGGTGAGCCGCAGCGCCACCCAGTCGGGCGGCTTCGTGGCCGTGTGCAGCGACATCAGCCTGCTCAAGGAGCAGGAAGACCGGCTGACCGAGACCAACCTCCGGCTCGACGCGGCTCTGGACAACATGTCCCAGGGCCTTTGCCTCTACGACGCGCAGCATCGCCTGATGGTGGTGAACCGGCGCTACAGCGAGATTTACGGCCTGCCCGCCGATGCCATCGTTCCCGGGATGTCGGCGCAGGACGTGCTGAGCGTCAGCCTCGCGGCCGGCAACCATCCGGGCAGCGACCTCGCCACCCTCCTCCGCCAGGAGCACGAGGCCCATCGCGGCGGCATCTGGCATACGCAGTTCCAGGAGCTGGGCAACGGCCGCACGGTCTCGATCGACCGGCGCGCGACCGCCGATGGCGGCTTTGTGGCGACCTACGAGGACGTCACCGAGCGCCGCCGCGCCGAGGCCCGCATCGCCTTCCTGGCGCACCACGACACCGTGACGGGCCTGCCGAACCGGGAGGCGCTCGGCCAGCAGATCGAGATGGCGGTGGCGCAGGCCGGGCGCGATTCGGGCTTCGCGGTCTTCGCCATCGATCTCGACGATTTCCGGCCGGTGAACGAGACCCTGGGCCACGGGGTCGGGGACGAACTGCTGGCGGCCGTGGGCGAGCGGCTCACCGCCTGCGTGCGCGAGATCGACTGCGTCGCCCGGCTCGGCGCGGACGAGTTCATCGTCGTCCAGCGGGGCGTCGACCGGGCCGAGGAGGCCGCCGTTCTGGCCCGCCGGATCATCGAGGTGCTGAGCGCGCCCTACAGCCTGAGCAGCCACGAGATCAGCGTCGGGCTGACCATCGGCATCACCCTGGCGCCGGGCGACGGCGCGAGCTGCGAGAAGCTCCTGAAGAACGCCGAGGTCGCCCTCGACCGCGGCAAGACCGAGGCAAGGGGCTCGTTCCGGTTCTTCGAGCCCGAGATGGATGCCCGCCTCCAGGCCCGTCGGATCCTGGAGCGCGACCTGCGCGACGCCCTCGCCCGCGAGGCCTTCGAGGTCTACTACCAGCCGATCTACAGCCTCGCCGCGGACCGGATCTGCGGCTTCGAGGCCCTGCTGCGCTGGGACCACCCGAGCCGCGGCTTCGTCTCGCCGGCCGAGTTCATCCCGATCGCCGAAGAGCTCGGCCTGATCGTCCCGCTTGGGGAGTGGGTGCTGCGCCGGGCCTGCGAGGAAGCCGCCCGCTGGCCGGATGGGCTCAAGGTCGCGGTCAACGTCTCGGCGGTGCAGTTCACCTCGGCGAGCCTCGTCACCGCGGTGCGCGAGGCCCTGCGCCGGACCGGCCTGCCTGGGCGCCGCCTGGAGCTGGAGATCACCGAATCGGTGCTGGTGGCCAATCCCGGCGCGACCACGGCGATCCTGCACAGCCTGAAGGCCTTGGGTGTGCGGGTCTCGATGGACGATTTCGGCACCGGCTACTCGTCGCTGAGCTACCTGCGCAGCTTCCCGTTCGACAAGATCAAGATCGACCAGTCCTTCGTGCGCGATCTGTGCATCAAGGACGGGACCGACTTCATCGTCCGGGCGGTGATCGGGCTGGGCTCCAGCCTCGGCATGACCACCACCGCCGAGGGCGTGGAGACCGAGGCCCAGCTCGCGCATCTGCGGGCCGAGGGCTGCGACGAGGTCCAGGGCTACCTGATCAGCCGCGCGGTCCCGGTCTCCCAGGTGGGCGAGGTGATCAACCGCTGGAACGGCGCCGCCCGGGCCATTGCCTGAGGGGGCCCTCCCCCGTGCAGAGCTACGACGTTCAGCCATCGCTGCCGAATGAGGGCCAAGGCTACCCTTAAGCGCGTCTCCCTCCCCCCGCAGAGGGGGGGGGAGAGCCGCGGTGTCTCCAGTGTATTCCGCCGACCCGATGTGGGCATCAGCACGCCCGCACAGGACGAGCGATTTGGCGGAGCGCCCTACTCCGCCGCGTCGAGGCGCGGGCGCTCGACGTGGCTGCGCTCGGCCTTGACCAGCTCGGCGGTGCGGAACGCCACTTCCAGCGCCTGCTCCGCGTTGAGGCGCGGGTCGCAGTAGGTGTGGTACCGGTCTTGTAGGTCGTCGGCGGTGAGCGCCCGGGCGCCGCCGGTGCACTCGGTCACGTCCTTGCCGGTCATCTCGAGATGGATGCCGCCTGCGAACGTGCCCTCGGCCCGGTGGACGCCGAAGAAGCCCTCGATCTCCTGCATCACCCGGTCGAACGGCCGGGTTTTGTAGCGGCCCGCTGCCACGGTGTTGCCGTGCATCGGGTCGCAGATCCAGACCACGGACCGCCCTTCCCGCTCCACCGCCCGGATCAGGCCCGGCAGGTGGTCGCCGACCTTGTCGGCGCCGAACCGGCAGATCAGGCTAAGCCGGCCGGGCTCGTTCTCCGGGTTCAGCAGGTCGATCAGCCGGATCAGGCCGTCCGCCTGCATGGACGGGCCGCATTTCAGGCCGATCGGGTTCTTGATCCCGCGGGCATACTCGACATGCGCGTGGTCCGGCTGCCGGGTGCGGTCGCCGATCCACAGCATGTGCCCGGAGGTCGCGTACCAATCGCCCGTGGTCGAGTCGACGCGGGTCAGCGCCTCCTCGTAGCCGAGCAGCAGGGCCTCGTGGCTCGTGTAGAAATCGGTGGTCCGCACCTCCGGATGCGTCTCCGGATTGATGCCGATCGCCCGCATGAAATCGAGCGCGTCGGTCATGCGGCCGGCGACATCCTGGTAGCGCGAGGATTGCGGCGAATCCTTCACGAAGCCCAGCATCCAGCGATGCGCGTTCTCTAGGTTGGCGTAGCCGCCGGTGGCGAAGGCGCGCAGCAGGTTCAGGGTCGCGGCCGATTGCCGGTAGGCCTCGAGCTGCCGGCGCGGGTCCGGAATGCGGGCCTCCTGTGTGAAGCCGATGCCGTTGACGATGTCGCCGCGGTAGCTCGGCAGGCTCAAGCCGTCGAGGGTCTCGGTGGGCGAGGAGCGCGGCTTGGCGAACTGCCCGGCGATGCGGCCGACCTTCACCACGGGCGAACCGCCCGCGAAGGTGAGCACCATCGCCATCTGCAGGAACACCCGGAAGAAGTCGCGAATGTTGTCGGCCGAATGCTCGTCGAAGCTCTCGGCGCAGTCGCCGCCCTGGAGCAGGAAGGCTTCGCCCGCGGCGACGCGCGCGAGCGCCGCCTTCAGCTTGCGGGCCTCACCTGCAAAAACCAGCGGCGGAAAGCGCGCGATCTGGGTCTCGACCGCCTGCAGCGCTGCCGAATCCGGATAGGCGGGGACCTGCTGGATCGGCAGATTCCGCCAGTTCTTCGGTGTCCAACGCTCGGCCATGACCTCTCTCCGCGCACGTTCGTCGTGCGATCGCGCATGACGCGCGAAGCGCGGCTTATAGAGAGGTTCCCGGGTGCTTGCGAGTGGCGGATTCCTGAGGGCAGGCAAGAGCCTGAAGCAGAGTTGCGTGAGCAGCACCGCAGCGCTTTGCGCACGGCCACTGGGTCATCGCCGATTCCAGACGACGCGTTCTCGAAACCCTGTCGGCCTCAAGCCTCGCCGTCCTCGACCTCGATCCCGTGCTCGGCCAAAATCCAAAAAATGGCCTCCAGATCCTCCGCGGAGACGTCGCGGGGCGGCAGGGCTTCTTCGAGATCGTCGTAGGTCAGGCAGCGGCTGCGCTGGGTTTCGGCCTTCGCCAGCAGCCGGTCGATCGCACGGCGGATGTCGGCAGGCAGCGCGTCGTGGCTCGGGGCCCGATAGGTGAAGGCCGGCCGCAAGGCGTCGGCCAGCAGGCCGTCGATGATTGCTTGGCGACGCGCGTGCGCGTCGTCCTCGCGATCGTTCTTCCCTGCGCCCTGCTTGCCCATGACCCTGATATGGCTCGGCCGCGCACCGCGTCGAGACCCCGCGACCTGCTGAACTTAACCGACCCCTACGGGATGCTTGGTCACCTCCGGCACCCGCATGGTCACGAGCTCCTCGGCGGCCGTCGGATGGACCGCGATGGTCCGGTCGAAATCCGCCTTGGTGGCGCCCATGGTGACGGCGATGCCGACCGCCTGGATCACCTCCCCGGCATCGTGGCCGAAGATGTGGACGCCGACCACCCGGTCGCTGGCGCAATCGACCAGCACCTTCATGAGGATCCGCTCCTCCCGCCCCGAGAGCGTCGCCTTCATCGGCCGGAACCGCGACTTGTAGACGTCGATCTTGCCGTAGATCTCCCGGGCGGCGGCCTCGGTGTGGCCGACGATCCCGATCTCGGGGGTCGAGAACACCGCGGTCGGGATCAGCCGGTGATCGACGCAGGTTGGCTTGCCGCCGTAGACCGTGTCGGCGAAGGCGTGGCCCTCGCGGATCGCCACCGGGGTCAGGTTGGCGCGGTTGGTGACGTCGCCCACCGCGTAGATCGACGGGACCGGGCTCTGGGAATAGGCATCCACCGGGATCGCCCCGACGGCGTCGGTCTCGATCCCGACCTTGTCGAGGCCGAGCCCGGTAACGTTCGGGCGCCGGCCCGTCGCCACCAGAATCTGATCACAAACAATCTCCGTGCCGTCGTCGAGGCGCGCGCACAGGCCGTCGGCACGCCGGTCGATCTGCTTGAGCGTGCGGCCGAGCCGCAGGTCCATGCGCCGGCCATAGGCCTCGGCCAGGGCATCGCGGACCTCGTCGTCGAAGCCCCGCAGCAGCCTGTCGCCCCGGTGGAGCAGGGTCGTGCGGCTGCCGAGCGCCGCGAAGACGCCCGCGAACTCCACTGCGATATAGCCGCCGCCGATCACCAGGATGCGCCCGGGCAGGCTCTCCAGCTCGAACACCTCGTTGGAGGTGATCGCCAGTTCGATTCCCGGCACCGCCGGCTCCTTCACCGGGTGCGCGCCCACTGCGATCAGGATCCGCTCGGCCCGCACCGTCCGGTTCGACGCGAGCAGGCGGATCGTGTGCGGATCCTCGATCACGGCGCGCTCGGGCACGATCTCGACGCCGGCCCGCATGAGGTTGGTGTCGTAGATCCCCTCGAGGCGGGTCACCTCGGCGTCGCGGCGCTGCTTGAGCACGCTCCAGTCGAAGCGCGGGCGCTCGATCGTCCAGCCGAAACCGGCGGCGTCCTCGAACTCGTCGGCGAAGCGGCCGGCATAGACCATCAGCTTCTTCGGCACGCAGCCGCGGATCACGCAGGTGCCGCCGACCCGGTACTCTTCGGCCAGCATGACCTTGGCCCCGTAGCCGGCCGCGATCCGGGCGGCGCGGACGCCCCCCGAACCGCCGCCGATGACGAAGAGGTCGACGTCGTAGGCGCTCATGCGGGGCCGTCCATCTCGGGTCTCGTCTCGGTGTGGGGCGTCGCCGCCTCACGCATCCAGGTGATGGCAGCGCCGAGCCCGGCCGTCCACCACGCCGCCCAGCCGTTGTGCTCGACGAACGCGATGGACGCCGCGCAGGCGACGAGGCCGAGGGCCGCGGCGCGGTCCGGCTGCGGTAGGGCCGCGATGCGGCCGAGCATCAGCATCAGGACCAGCGCGGCGAGGCAGGCGCCGGGCAATCCCAGCTCGGCCCAGACCTGCAGGAAGCTGTTATGCGGGTGGCCGACGCCGAGCAGGATTCGCATCTCGGGCTCGACCGTCCCGGCCACCGGGGTCTCGGCGAAGCGTGCGCTGGTGCCGAATCCGGCCCCGCGCCAAGGATCGGCCGCCACCACGGCACCGAAGCTGCGGGCGATGGCGACCCGTGCCCGGGAGGAGGATTGCACCAGGCGCTCATGCGCCGCCTCCGGCATCACCTTCGCGAGCAGGTCCCCCTCCACAGGGGCGAGGGCCACGGCAATGCCGAGGCCGATTCCCGCGAGCCCGATCCCGACGCGTCTCGGCAGCAGCCGCGCCAAACCGAACAGCCCGGCCCCGGCCAGGAGACCGAGCTGGGCGGCGCCGCTGATCGAGCGCAGGACGCCCAGGGCGCCGAACACGAGGGTGGCGATCGCGAGGCCCCGGGCGCGGGTCCGCCAGAGCACGAGGGCCACGGGACCGGCCACGAGATCGAGGGTGAGGGCTGGCCGGTTATGGACGAAGGCGGCGACCCGGCGTCCGAGCGCTCGCTCCAGGGCGAGATCGGAGGCGAGGTCGAGTGCGATGATCAGGCCCGCCAGCACGATCGCCCCCGCGGCGAGGCGGGGCGCGAAGGCCGAGATCCGGCCGGGGGCGAGGCAGGTCAACAGGTAGGCGGCCATGAGCGTGGGCAAGAACTCGCCGAGCACCCGCAGCGACGCGCTGGGGAATGGGCTCCAGGCGAAGGAGACGAGGCACCAGGCGAGGAAAGCCAGGGCCGCGATGCCGAGTGGCGTGCCGAGGGGGGTGAGGAGGCGTGGCGCGAGGGTACGGCGATCCTCGAAGAAGCATCCAACCAGGAAGGCGAGCGCGGCGAGGGCGATAATGGCCGGGCTCGACCGGTTGGCGAGCACCATCGCCAACGGCAGGACGGCGAGCAGGGCCGCACCCGCCGCGTAGAGGCGGTTGGCGAGCTTTTCAGAGGCCACATGGCCGTTTGATCGCGCTCGCATGAGGTTCAGGGACAACGGATATCCAAACCATTCCCCTCATCCTCAGGTGCGAGCGCCGCGAGCCTCGAAGGAGCCCTCCAACTGGCCGCGTGATCCCTGGAGGGCTCCTTCGAGGCCTCCGCTTCGCTCCGTCGCCTCAGGATGAGGGCGTGGGTGGGACAGTCTGAGCTGAAGCCGATCTTACGACGACGGCCCAGCCCCCCCTCACTGCAACTGATGACCCCGCTTGCCCATCTCGGCGCGCACCCGGACCATGACGTATTCGGACACTTCCTGCGTCCAGTCCTGCATCTCCTGCACCATCTCGTCGAGGAGCTGCGGCTGCGCCTCGACGTAGTGCTTGCCGGCCGGCGAGCGGAAGAAGGTCGCGATCTCCTTCAGCTCGGGCTCCGGGAACTTCGCCGCGTAGGTGCGGGCGGCGATGTCGATCATGCGCTGCTTCTGCAGCTCCATCTCGGGCTGCAGAGACGTCAGGACCTCGTCGAGATCCTTGGCGAGTTCGGGCCGCGTCACCGACTGCTTGCGGATCTGGTCGGCGAAGGCCGGCAGCACCGAATCGAACGAGCGGGCGATGCCGGAGCTGAGCATCACCTCGCGGGCCAAGGCGAGGTGGCTTGCCGTGAAGGTCGGCGTCGCGGCGGCCGGGGTGTTCGGCTGCGCGGCCGGCTTCGCGGGTGCGGGCTTGTTCGCCTGGGCCGAGGCCGTGTGCGGAAGGATCGTGACCGCGGCGAGGGCGAGGCCGAGCGCGGCGGTGAGGCGTCGGGACATGCTGAACGTTCCTACGGAAATTGCTGCGCCTTGGCCCATCGTTCCGGATGCAGGACCCGGAACGATGGGCCAAGGCTTTAAGTGTGCATCATCTTCTGCCGAAAGCCGGGCGCCACCTTTCGGGATGATGCCTCAGACGCGGCCGAGAATGGTGACGTCGGCCTGCCCGCCCCGGTCCGCGGCCAGGATCGCGGCGTCGGCGATGCCGAGGAACAGGCCGTGCTCGACCACACCCGGCACGGCCCAAAGGACGGCTCCGAGCGCATCGGGATCGGGAATGGCGCCGAGATGGGCGTCGAGGATGTGGTGGCCGCCATCAGTGAGGATCGGCTTGCCCGCCGGATCGCGCCGCAGCCGGACCGGGCCGGTGCAGCCCGCCCGGGCGATGGCCGCCTCGACCGCGCGGTGCGTGGCGGTGAGGCCGAACAGGTTCACCTCGATCGGCAGCGGGAAGGCGCCGAGCCGGGCGACGTGCTTGGCCACGTCGGCGATCACCACCATGCGGCGGCTGGCGCAGGCGACGATTTTTTCGCGCAGGAGCGCAGCGCCGCCGCCCTTGATCAGGCGCAATTGGTCGTCGACCTCGTCGGCGCCGTCGATGGTCAGGTCGAGTTCGGGCAGATCGTCGAGGGTCGCGAGGCGGATGCCGAGGCCCTCGGCCTGCAGCCGCGTCGCCTCCGAGGTCGGCACGCCGACGATGTCGAGCCCGTCGCGGACCCGTTCGCCGAGCAGGGCTACGAAGGCCGCCGCGGTCGAGCCGGTGCCGAGGCCGAGCCGCATGCCGGGCTCGATCAGGTCGAGGGCGCGGGCGGCCGCGGCCCGGCGCAGGTCCGGCCCGCTCAAGGCCGGGCCGTCCGGTCGGCGAGGTGAATCGAGAGGGCGCGCATGCGGGGCTGCCGGGCTTGCTGAGAGAGTCGCGCGGCCCGTAGCACGCCGCAGGGCGGACCGGAACGCCTCCGCGGGGCGGGTGGCTTCAAAAGCGCCCGCCCTGCGCCGGTGTCGCGCTGGCCCCGGCCCGGCCGGGGGCCGGCCCAGTCAGCGGCGCGTCGGAGGCGCCCTCGGCGCCGGGCTTGGCTTGCTGGGTGCAGACCACCTGCTCCTTCTTCACCAGCACGAAACAGATGCTCATCTCGCCGGTGCGGTAATTGACTCGGAACACGCCGGCCTCGCGGGTGTGGCGGCTCGCCACCAGGCCGTATTCCGACGGCGCTTGCGCCCCGGCGCCCTCGCCGGGGCCGAAGCAGACGGTCTGGCCGATGCCGCCGCCCGATTCTTGGAGCCCGTACTGGCACGAGGTCACCTCGCCGGTGACCTTGTCGACCCGGTACATCCGGTTCAGGTCGGCCTGCGGCGCGGGCACGAACTCGAACGAGGCCGCCGCGACCGGCGCGCTGGCCAGCGCGATACAGGTGGCGAGAAGGGGCAGAAACGGTTTCATCGCGGGATCCGGGAGCTGACGCGCTTCGCCTTTCGCTGGGCTTTCAGGCGAGTGTGGGGCGCCGCGCCGCCTTGCCCGCCGCGCTGGGCGCCTTTAGCGAAGCCTCACCCCAACAGGAGCCCGACCGGATGCCCGCCGAACCGACGACCCGCCCGCCGATCGCCGTGTTCGACCTGGACGGGACGCTGGCCGAAACCGCGGGCGACCTGATCGGCACGCTCAACGTGCTGATGAAGCGGGAGGGGCTGGCCGAGTTGCCGCTGTCCCAGGCCCGCGGGTTGATCGGGGCCGGCGCCAAGGCGCTGATCCGGCGCGGCTTCGAGGCGGAGGGCCGTGCGCTCTCCCCGGAGGATCACGAGCGGCTGTTCGACGCCTTCATCGCCCATTACGGGGAGCACCTCGCCGACACGTCGCATCTCTATTCCGGGGTGGTCGAGGCGCTGGACGCGCTGGAGGCTGCGGGCTTCCGGCTGGCGGTCTGCACTAACAAGTTCGAGGGCCAGTCGGTGGAGCTGCTGCGCCTGCTCGGGATCGGCCACCGCTTCGCGGCGATCTGCGGGCGCGACACCTTCCCAGCCTACAAGCCCGATCCGAGCCATCTCACCGGCACGATCGAACGCGCCGGGGGCGATCCGGACCGGGCCGTGATGATCGGTGATTCCCGCACCGACATCGACACCGCCAAGGCCGCCGGCATCCCGGTGGTGGCAGTGACCTTCGGCTACACCGACGTGCCGGTCAACGAACTCGGGCCCGACCGGGTGATCGAGCATTTTTCGGGACTACCTGAGGCGGTCCGCGCCCTGGTGCCGGTTCAGGTGGCGTAAGGGGTTAGCGCAGCCACGTCCGCAGCCGCGCCACCGCCTCGTGGCACTCGGCCTCGGAGCCGGCGAACGAGAACCGGACATGGTGGTGGCCGAGATCCGGGTCGAAATCGAGCCCCGGGGTCGCGGCGACGTTGGCCTCGTCGAGCATGCGCCGGCAGAAACCGGTGGCGTCGTTGGTGAGGTTCGCCACGTCCGCGTACAGGTAGAACGCGCCGTCGGCCGGGTGCACGCGCCCGAGGCCGAGGCCGGGCAGCGCATCGAGCAGGATCGCCCGGTTGCGGGCGTAGCCGTCGCGCACCGCGTCGAGCTCGTCCGTGGCGTCGAGCGCCGCCAGCGCGCCGACCTGCGACAGGTAGGGCGCCGAGATGTAGAGATTCTGCGCCAGCCGCTCGATCGGGCGGACCAGGGCCTCGGGCACGACCATCCAGCCGACGCGCCAGCCGGTCATGCAGTGGTATTTCGAGAACGAGTTGATCACCACCGCGTCGGGATCGAAGCGCAGGGCGGTCACGGTCGGCACGCCATAGCTGAGGCCGTGATAGATCTCGTCCGAGATCAGCGGCAGGCCCAGCTCGCGGCTGGCCGCGCAGAGATCGCACAAAGCCGCTTCCGTGATCACCGTGCCGGAGGGGTTGGCCGGGCTCATCACCAGGGCGCCGGCCACCGAGGCGCGGGCCTGGGTCTCGCGCAGCAGGGCGGCGGTCGGGGCGAAGCGGTCCTCTTCGCGCAGCACCATCGGGGCCGGCACGAGGTCGAGGGAGGCCAGGATGCTGCGATAGGCCGGGTAGCCGGGCTGCGGCACCGCCACGCGGGCGCCGGCATCGAACAGGCTCATGAAGGCCAGCACGAAGCCGGCGGAGGAGCCGGTGGTGATCACCACCCGCTCCGGGCTCACCGCGACGCCGTGGCGCTCGGCATAGTCCCGGGCGATGCGCTCGCGCAGGGCCGGCAGACCCAGCGCCTCGGTATAGGGGACGCGCCCGGTGGCGAGCGCCGCCTGCGTCGCGGCGATCACCGCCCGCGGGGCCGGCGCCGAGGGCTGCCCGACCTCCATGCGCACCACGTCGTCGCCGCGCCGGGCCTTGGCGGCGGCGGCAGCCATGACGTCCATGGCGAGGAACGGCTGGACGGCGGCGGCCCGCCGGGAGATCGGAATCATGCTGTCCTGACGGGTGCGCGAGGGCGGGTCAGCGGAGCACCGGGGTTAGACCCTGGCGGCCCCAGCCTCAACCGGCGTCAGTGCGGCGCGAGGCCCGCGGCCATGTTGACCACCAGCGCCAGGATGCCTGTGTTGAACAGGTAGGCGCCCACCGTCTGCGCGGTCGCGATCCGCCGCATGCGCTTGCTGGTGAGGTTGGTGTCGGAGGTGGCCGCCGCCGCCCCGATGGTCACGGTAAAATACAAAAAATCCCAGAAATCCGGCTCAGGATCGCCGTGGAAATCCAGGCCGCCGCGCTCGCCGCCGGCCTCGTCCGCGGTGCCATAATAGACGTGGGCGTAGTGCACGGTGAAGATCATCTGCACGAACACCCAGGTGCAGAGCAGGCTTATGCCGGCGAGCGCCAGGGCGTAACGCTCGCCGGTGCCGGCGATGCGACCGCCGACCACCAGCACCGCCACCGAGCCGAGGCTCGCCGCCGCGGCCAGCAGGGCGAAGACCGTGATCACCCCGGCGCTGTCGTCGAGCCGGGCGGCCTCGCGGCGCATGGCGTCCCGGGTCTGCCCCGTGGCCCGGCGCACGACCAGGATCGCATGGACGATCACGCCGGCGCACCAGCCGGTGAGCAGCCGCATGCCGGGATCGAGGCCGGGCACCAGCAGGGCGGCGATGATCGCCACCGCGATCGCGCAGAGCAGATGCGGACGCAGCCAGAAGGCTCGGAACAGCTTGGGCATGGAGGGACCGGTTCCGCTTGGCGGCTGGAATTTGCTTGCCGGGTACGTGATTTGACCCGCCGCCGCGAAAACGCCTAACCCAGCCCCTACCGCTCGCGCCACGCGCGGGCCGGCCTGCCGCGCAAGCGAGGATCCATGCTCTTCAACCGCTCCCTGCCCGCGCTGGCCCTGGCGCTCGGTCTCGCCGCCGTCCCGGCGTCGGCGCAGGACGCCACGCAATCCGCCGCGCCCGCTGCCGCTCCGTTCACGGATGCGCAGCGCGCCGGCATCGAGGCGATCGTCAAGGACTACCTGATCAAGCACCCGGAGGTGCTGCAGGAGGCACTGGCCGAGGCCGAGAAGCAGCAGGCGGAGACGCAGCGCCTCGCCCAGAGTGCGGCCCTCAAGGAGGCGCGCGAGGCCCTGGTCAACGGCCCGCACGACGTGGTCGCCGGCAACCCCACGGGCGACGTCACGCTGGTCGAGTTCTTCGACTACAATTGCGGCTATTGCCGCAAGGCGCTGGTCGACGTGCAGACCCTGATCAAGACCGATCCGAAGCTGCGCGTGGTGATCAAGGATTTCCCGGTGCTCGGCCCGGAATCGCTGGAGGCGAGCCAGGTCGCGGTCGCCGTGCGCCAGCAGCTTAAGGGCGACAAGCTGTTCGAATTCCACCAGAAGCTGCTTGAGACCAAGGGCCGGGTGAACGGTGCCCGGGCGATCCAGGTCGCCAAGGATCTCGGCGCCGACACGACCAAGCTGCAGAAGGACATGGCCTCCCCCGAGGTGAAAGCCGCGCTCAGCGAGAATCGCGGCCTGGGCGACCGGCTCGGCTTGTCCGGTACGCCGGCCTTCATCATCGGCGACGAGGTGATTCCGGGCGCCGTCGGCGTCGATCCGATCCGCAAGACCATCGCAGATGTGCGCCAATGCGGCCACGCCTCCTGCTGAGGCGCCAGGCCGGAGCCTCCCACCGGCGGATGGCGGACTGCGCGGCCTTGTCGCGCCGGGCCGCCTTCGTCTAAGAGCCGCCAGCCGCAAGGCTGTGATCGAGTGCCAGCGCGCATGCCGGATGAACCGACCGCCGCGGCGCGATACGAAGAAGGCCGGATGCCCAAGAACGATCCCATCGACTCCGAGCTCGTCCGCGAACTCGCCAACCTCGTCACCGAGACCGGCTTGTCCGAGATCGAGGTCGAGAAGGGCGACCTGCGCATCCGCGTCGTCCGGCGGCTCGAGCCCGTGAACGTCCAGGTCGCGGCGCCGGCACCGCTTGCCGCCGTGGCGGCGTCCCCTGTGGCTCCGCCCACGGGTGCCCTCGCGCCGGCCGAGCCGGCCCGCGCGCATCCCGGCTCGGTGCCGTCCCCGATGGTCGGGACCGCCTATCTGCGCCCCTCCCCGGAGGCGAAGGCGTTCATCGATATCGGCTCGAAGGTCGAGGTCGGCGACAAGCTGCTTCTCATCGAGGCGATGAAGACCTTCAACGAGATCGTGGCGCCCCGCGCCGGCACGGTCACGGCGATCTTCGTCGAGGACGGCCAGCCGGTCGAGTTCGGCGAGGCTCTGCTGGTCATCGCGTGAGCGGCGTCCGAGGCTGCACGTCCGCTCCGCTCTCTGCTCCGAATCCCGCCCCGAGGCGGTGATCGCCTCGGCGCAGGAAGTTTTGGTCGTCTTCCGCCGGACCGGCTGCCGCTTCGGGCCTGGAAAACGCCGCGCAACAAGAGGATAGATCATCCTGCGCGGTCCCGTCGGATCGCCTGGACGCTCTAAGGGTTCGATGTTCGACAAGATCCTGATCGCGAACCGCGGCGAGATCGCCCTACGCATCCTGCGGGCGGCGAAGGAACTCGGGATCGCCACCGTGGCGGTCCACTCCACCGCCGACGCGGATGCCATGCATGTCCGGCTGGCCGACGAGAGCGTCTGCATCGGGCCCCCCGCCGCCCGGGACAGCTACCTGAACATCCCGTCGATCATCGCGGCCTGCGAGATCACCGGCGCGGATGCGGTGCATCCGGGCTACGGCTTCCTGTCCGAGAACGCGCGCTTCGCCGAGGTGCTGGCCCATCACCAGATCGGCTTCATCGGCCCCAAGGCGCAGCATATCCGCACCATGGGCGACAAGATCGAGGCCAAGCGCACGGCGGTGAAACTCGGCATCCCGTGCGTGCCGGGCTCCGAGGGTGGCGTCGAGGATGCCGACGAGGCCAAGCGGGTCGCGGCCGGGATCGGCTACCCGGTCCTCGTGAAGGCGGCGGCCGGCGGCGGCGGGCGCGGCATGAAGGTCGCCCGCACCGAGGCCGAGCTGGAGCAGGCGATCGGCATGGCCCGCTCCGAGGCCAAGGCCGCGTTCGGCGACGATGCGGTCTATCTGGAGAAGTACCTGGAGAAGCCGCGGCATATCGAGGTGCAGGTGCTCGGCGACGGCCGCGGTGGCGCGGTCCATCTCGCCGAGCGCGACTGCTCGCTGCAGCGCCGCCACCAGAAGGTCTGGGAGGAAGGCGGCTCGCCCGCGCTCAACGAATCGATGCGCGCCGAGATCGGCGGCATCTGTGCCAACGCCATGAAGGAGCTGGGCTATCTCGGCGCCGGCACCGTCGAGTTCCTGTACGAGGACGGGAAGTTCTACTTCATCGAGATGAACACCCGCATCCAGGTTGAGCATCCGGTCACCGAGATGATCACCGGCATCGATCTGGTGATCGAGCAGATTCAGGTCGCCTCGGGCGGCCCGCTCTCGGTCTCGCAATCCGACATCAAGGTCGAGGGCCACGCCATCGAGTGCCGGATCAACGCCGAGCACCCGGAGACCTTCCGGCCCTCCCCGGGCCAGATCACCCATTATCACACCCCCGGCGGCCTCGGCGTCCGGGTCGATTCGGCGGCGTTCCAGGGCTACCGCATCCCGCCGCATTACGACTCGCTGATCGGCAAGCTGATCGTCCACGGGCGCACCCGCAATGAGTGCTTGATGCGCCTGCGCCGGGCGCTCGACGAGTTCGTGATCGACGGCATCGACACCACCCTGCCGCTGTTCCGCACCCTGGTCCGCAACCCGGACGTCCAGAACGGCCTCTACGACATCCACTGGCTCGAGCACTTTTTGGACGATGGCGGCATGAAGGTCTGAGGCCCGCGAGAGACCGCGAGCCAGTTTGACCGGTCCTCCCCACCCTCGCCCTCATCCTGAGGCGACGGAGCGAAGCGGAGGCCTCGAAGGAGGGCTCCAGCCAGCCGCGTGATCCCTGGAGGGCTCCTTCGAGGCCAAGCGATCTTCGATCGCCCGGCACCTCAGGATGAGGGGGAGACCAGGATATCCGTCGGTTGGAACTCCCGTCCGACCGAGATCGTGTCTCCGATAAAGTTTTGAAACTGGGCTTGCGGCGATCGCGGCCGGTTCCGGCTCTGGCATTTGGACCGGCCCCGCGCGACACTCGCCCCATGCACGATCCGACCCGCGTGGACATCACCCCCGAGATCCTGCTGAAGGCCTACGCGGCGGGCATCTTCCCGATGGCCGAGGATGCGACCGACCCGACCCTGTACTGGGTCGAGCCCCGGGCGCGCGGCGTCCTGCCGCTGGACGGGTTCCGGGTGTCCCGGCGCCTGGCCCGGACGGTGCGGTCCGATCAGTTCGAGGTCCGGTGCGACACCGATTTCGACGGGGTGATCACCGGCTGCGCCGCCCCGCGCCGGGACAGCGAGAAGACCTGGATCAACGGGCGCATCCGCGAACTCTACGGCGCCCTGTTCGACATCGGCCACGTCCACACGGTCGAGGTCTATGCAGGGGAGGAGCGGCGCCTCGTCGGCGGCCTCTACGGCGTCTCGCTGGGGGCGGCGTTCTTCGGCGAGAGCATGTTCCACGAGGTGCGCGACGCCTCGAAGGTCGCCCTCGTCCACCTGATGGCCCGCCTGCGCGCCGGCGGCTACCGGCTCGCCGACACGCAGTTCGTCACCGACCACCTCACGCAGTTCGGCGCCGAGGAACTGCCCCGGCACGTCTACAAGCGGCGGCTGGCGGCAGCCCTCGATCAGGTCGCGGACTGGAACGTCTGGCCCTGTGACGGCTCGGTGCCGGGCGCGCAGGCACTGGACGCGCTGGGCGGCGTCGAGACCTAGCGGAAGATCGCGTCGAACAGGTTCTGGGGCTGCGGCGGAGGCGGCGGGGCGGGCGCCGGGCCTTCGTTCGACGGGAAGAATTTGCGCGAGGGCTTCTGGCGGGGCTGCACCGGCACGCCGCGCGGCGCCTCGACATCGACCTGGCCGGCGGCGTTGAGCTGCTGCGCGGTCTTGGTCGAATCCCGGCCGGCGCGCTTCGTCCGCTCCGGCTTGGCGGCCACCGCCGGCACGTCCTCCTGCTCCTTCGCCTCGGCGATCACGTCGCTGCCGCCTTTGCAGTCGACCAGCCAGACGTCGTAGATCGGGTGCTCGATCGCGTGCAGGCCCGGGCTCGACGCGAACATCCACCCGGTGAAGATGCGGCGATACTTGTTATCGAGCGTGACCTCGTCGACTTCGAGGAACGCCGTTGTCTTGGCGCTCTCGGTCGGCGGCCGCGTGTAGCAGACCCGGGAGGTCAGTTGCAGCGAGCCGAACTGCACGGTCTCGTCCACCGCGACCTCGAAGGACACGATGCGCCCGGTGATCTTGTCGAGGCCGGAGAACACCGCGGTCGGGTTCTTGATCTTGTCGGCCGCGGCCGGGCCGGCGCAGAGGGCAAGTGCCAGGGCGGCGACAGTCAGGATGGGGCGTGCGAGGGCTTTGCTGCGGCTCAAGGCTCGGACCCCTAAAGCATCGTCCCGAACCGTGGCGGCCGGCCTTCGGACGACGACGATGCGAAACAAGGACCCCAGAGCCGCGTCCCGGATCCGGGGCGGAGCTCTAGAGGGAGGCCGGTCGCGCCGTCACGGGTGCGGCGGTCGGATCGGATGGCACCGAGGTGAACACCGGAACGGTGGCGGCAAAAGGGCGCCGGAGCCGCAAGCCTACTCGCCGGGCGTCCAAGAGACGTAATCGCCGGTCGCCGCCGGGCGGGAACCCCAGGAGAGCTGCGAGCCCTGCGGCCGGTATGCGTTCGGCGTGCCGGTCTGGTTCTCGACATGCGGCTGCTGCCAGGCGTGGGGCTTATACGCTTCCTCGCTCGGGGCGAGGTCGACGTTGTGGCAGAGCCAGCCGCGCCAGCCCGGGGGTACTTTCGAGGCGTCGGCGTAGCCATTGTAGACCACCCAGCGCCGCTCCGAGCCGACCGAACGGTCGATCAGGGCGCCTTCCGCCTTGTAATACTTGTTTCCGAAATCGTCCTCTCCGACGAAGATGCCGGAGCGCGCGGTCTGGAGCGCCAGCGAGACGGTCTGGCCGTTCCACCACGTGAAGACGCGCAGCAAAGTGTCCTTCAGCGCCATCGCCGGTCCCGGATTCAAGCCGCGCCGCATGGGCGCTTCGTGGCGTCGTTATGGTGAGCGCGCGCGGCTGAGTCCAGCGGTTCGGCCCAACTGTCGCTGCGCGGCAACGCCGGTTTCCGCCAGCTGCGGCGTATTCGCGGGCTCCGAGGACACGTCTCTACTTAGGGATGTGGATCGAAAATTTTTCCGATCCGAATCCCGAATGCCGGAAGGGCACTTACCGGAGTCGTTCCAGATATCCACAGGCTTTTGGTTGCCAGCACAACATCTAGCGGGGAACCGGGTGGCCGCACACCACTTGTTGACGTGAGAGCGGTGGCGGCGGTAATGTCCCTGCATCGGTTGCGCCGCCCCTGTGGTGCGTTCGGCAGGTTCAATCGGTCCTAATTCATGTTCGCAGAATCGCCGCGTGCCCGGTTTCCGGGCGCGGGCGAACGCGACCCCATCATCGGGCATAGACTCCGCGTCCAGCGGGGCCGGGACATGCGTGTCCCGACGGGAGAGGTGTGTTTCATGCGGTTCGAGCGTCGCTACACCACGGCCGGACAGTCGCCCTATACCGGTATTCCGTTCCGGAAGGCCCTGAGCGAGATCCGTAATCCCGACGGGTCCGTGGTGTTTCGCCTGGACGGCATCGACGTGCCGGAGAGCTGGAGCCAGGTCGCCAGCGACGTGCTGGCCCAGAAGTATTTCCGCAAGGCCGGCGTGCCGGCTCGCCTCAAGAAGGTCGAGGAGAACGACGTCCCCTCCTTCCTCTGGCGCTCGGTGGCCGACGAGGCCGCCCTCGCCGAACTCCCCGAGGAGGAGCGCATCGGCTCCGAATCCTCCGCCACGCAGGTGTTCGATCGCCTCGCCGGCTGCTGGACCTACTGGGGCTGGAAGGGCCGCTACTTCTCCTCCGAGGAGGACGCCTCGGCGTTCTTCGACGAGCTGCGCTACATGCTCGCCAAGCAGATGGTGGCGCCGAACTCGCCGCAATGGTTCAACACCGGCCTGCACTGGGCCTACGGGATCGACGGCCCGAGCCAGGGCCATTTCTACTGCGATTACCGCACCGGTGAGCTGACCCGCTCGGCGTCGAGCTACGAGCACCCGCAGCCGCATGCCTGCTTCATCCAGGGCGTGCAGGACGACCTCGTCAACGACGGCGGCATCATGGACCTGTGGGTCCGCGAGGCGCGCCTGTTCAAGTACGGCTCGGGCACCGGGTCGAACTTCTCGGCCCTGCGCGGCGAGAACGAGAAGCTGGGCGGCGGCGGCAAGTCGTCGGGCCTGATGAGCTTCCTCAAGATCGGCGACCGGGCGGCCGGCGCGATCAAGTCGGGCGGCACGACGCGTCGCGCGGCCAAGATGGTGATCGTCGACATCGACCACCCGGATATCGAGGCGTTCATCGACTGGAAGGTGAAGGAGGAGCAGAAGGTCGCCGCCCTGGTGACCGGCTCCAAGGTCGTCTCCAAGCATCTCGGCCTGGTCATGAAGGCCTGCACCCAGTGCGAAGCCGAGGGCGATGCCTGCTTCGATCCCGAGCGCAACCCGGCCCTGAAGCGCGAGATCAAGGCCGCCCGCAAGGCCTCGGTGCCGGATTCCTACATCAAGCGCGTTGTCCAGTTCGCCCGCCAGGGCTTCACCAAGATCGACTTCCCCGTCTACGACACCGACTGGGATTCCGAGGCCTACCTTACCGTCGCCGGCCAGAACTCCAACAACTCGGTCTCGCTGACCGACGACTTCCTGCGGGCGGTCGATGCCGGTGCCGACTGGCACCTCACCCAGCGCACCACCGGCAAGGTCGCCAAGACCATCCCGGCGCGCGAGCTGTGGGAGAAGATCGGCGAGGCGGCCTGGGCTTCGGCCGATCCGGGCCTGCACTTCAACACCACGATGAACGACTGGCACACCTGCCCGTCGGGCGGCCGGATCCGGGCCTCGAACCCGTGCTCCGAATACATGTTCCTGGACGACACCGCCTGCAACCTGGCCTCGGCCAACCTGCTGACGATGTACGACCGGCAGACCAAGCGCTTCGACGTCGAGGCGTTCGAGCATCTGAACCGCCTCTGGACGGTGGTGCTCGAGATCTCCGTGATGATGGCGCAGTTCCCGTCGAAGGAGATCGCGGAGCTGTCCTACCGCTACCGGACGCTGGGCCTCGGCTACGCCAATATCGGCGGCCTGCTCATGACCATGGGCCTGCCCTACGACTCGCATGAGGGCCGCGCGCTGGCCGGCGCGCTCACCGCGATCATGACCGGTGTGGCTTACGCCACGTCGGCCGAGATGGCGGCCGAGCTCGGCCCCTTCGCAGCCTATGACGACAACGCCGACGCGATGCTGAAGGTGATCCGCAATCACCGCCGCGCCGCCCACGGCGAGGCGGAGGGCTACGAGTTCCTCAGCATCGCCCCGGTGCCGCTCGACCACGCCAACATCCCGCAGGCGGATCTCGGCGCCCATGCCCGCGCGGCCTGGGACCGGGCCCTCGAACTCGGCGAGGCCCACGGCTACCGCAACGCCCAAGCGACCGTGATCGCGCCCACCGGCACGATCGGCCTGGTGATGGATTGCGACACCACCGGCATCGAGCCCGATTTTGCCCTCGTGAAGTTCAAGAAGCTCGCCGGCGGCGGCTACTTCAAGATCATCAACCAGGCGGCGCCGGACGCGCTGCGGGCGCTGGGCTACCGCGAATCCGAGATCGCCGAGATCGAGGCCTACGCGGTCGGCCACGGCTCCATGGGCCAGGCCCCGGCAATCAACCCGACGACCCTGCGCGGCAAGGGCTTCACCGACGACAAGATCGCCGCGGTGGAGAAGGGGCTGAAGTCGGCCTTCGACATCAAGTTCGTGTTCAACCGCTGGACGCTCGGCGACGATTTTCTGACCCAGACCCTGAAGGTCCCGGTCGAGAAACTGTCTGATCCGACCTTCGAGCTGCTGCCGTTCCTCGGCTTCTCCAAGAAGGACATCGAGGTTGCCAACACCCATATCTGCGGGGCGATGACGCTGGAGGGCGCGCCGGGCCTCAAGCCCGAGCATTATCCCGTATTCGATTGTGCCAACCCGTGCGGCCGCATCGGCAAGCGCTACCTCTCGGTGGAGAGCCACATCCGCATGATGGCGGCGGCCCAGCCGTTCATCTCGGGGGCGATCTCCAAGACGATCAATATGCCCAACGACGCCACCGTCGAGGATTGCAAGGCGGCCTACCGCCTGTCGTGGACCCTGGCGCTGAAGGCGAACGCCCTCTACCGCGACGGCTCGAAGCTGTCGCAGCCGCTCAACGCCGCCCTGATCGCCGATGAGGACGACGAGGCCGACGACGCCCTGGAGACCCTGATCCAGGCGCCCGCGGCGGCCAAGGCCGCACAGATCGCGGAGAAGATCGTCGAGCGGGTGATCGAGCGGGTCGAGCACATCCGCTCTCGCGAGAAGCTGCCGGCCCGGCGCAAGGGCTACACCCAGAAGGCGGTGGTGGGCGGCCACAAGGTCTACCTGCGCACCGGCGAGTACGACGACGGCCGCCTGGGCGAGATCTTCATCGACATGCACAAGGAGGGCGCGACCTTCCGGAGCCTGATGAACAACTTCGCCATCGCGATCTCGCTCGGCCTCCAGTACGGCGTGCCGCTGGAGGAGTATGTCGAGGCCTTCACCTTCACCCGGTTCGAGCCGGCCGGCTTCGTGCAGGGCAACGACGCGATCAAGAACGCGACCTCGCTCCTCGACTACGTGTTCCGTGAGCTGGCCGTGTCGTATCTCGGCCGCGCCGACCTGGCCCATGTCAGTCCCGCCGAGATCGGCGGCACGGTCCTCGGCGGCGGCGAGGCGGGCGACACCACCCGCGAGGGGTCCAAGCCGGCACCGGCCTCCTCGGTGGTCTCGCGCGGCCTGCTGCGCGGCTCGGCCGACCGCCTCACCCTGATCCAGGGCGGCCCGGCGGGCGGCACGGTCGGTGTCGGCGCCCCGAGCACCGGCCAATCGGCCCCGGCCGGCGGCACGGTGCACGCGATCCACGGTACCTCGGCACTGAAGGCCGAGCCAGCCATCGCCGCCCAGGCGGAGACGATCGCCGACACCCTCCCCTTCGCCAGGGCGGAGCGCACCGTCGCCGACCGTCGCGCGGAGGCGAAGATGAAGGGCTATGTCGGCGAGGCCTGCCCGGAATGCGCGAACTTCACGCTGGTCCGCAACGGCACCTGCCTGAAGTGCGACACCTGCGGAAGCACTACCGGGTGCTCATAGTTATGCCGTGTTATGCTGCGACTGAGCACGAGGTGCGCATCCTCCGAGATAAGTACCTCCCACTGAGATTATTCCGCTGATTTTGACGGAGTAGCAGGGGGCGGGGAGGAAACTCCGCCGCCTCGGATCGGAAGATTGGCAGTCCAGTTCCGGTAGATAAGTTGGGAACCGAAAACGGAATATGACTACATAAAACTCGCTCACTTGGCGGACTTCGAGCTATTCGGTGACGGACCATTGGCTCGTCACCGAATACAATTCAGCAAATAACTTGGGCCAGACGGATATGTATTGACGGTGGCCATATGACACTGGGCACCAAAAGCATCCGAGATTTAGCGACGGCATCACCTCAAGTCTAAGTCCTGCGATGTTGCTGTTACGTTCCTACAGAACCGGTGTGACGCCATGGGTTTTCGTCTTTCACAAGCAATAAGATGCGGAACGAGCCGGACTGGCATCTGATAGATCTGTAGAATGATTGCAGGGAAAGCGGTAGAAATTCGGAATGGCGGAGGCTGTACTATGACTTCAAAGAAAATCGTCTTCGTTGCTTTCGCCATGGAGGACGAAAGGCAGCGGGATTTTCTGAAGGGTCAGTCGCTGCATCCTCGCGCGCCTTATGAGTTCATCGACCTGTCCGTCAAAGAGGCCTACGAGACGGAATGGAAGGATAAAGTGCGCACGCGTATCCGGCGTTGCCACGGGGTGATCGCGCTGGTGAGCAAAAACTCTCCGCAGTCGACGGGCCAAAAGTGGGAGATCGCCTGCGCCAAAGAGGAGGGTAAAAAGGTCATCGGGGTCTGGGCCTACGCCAGCGACCGGACCGAAATCGCCGGCGTTAGGACCGTGATCTGGAGCGATGCGAACATCGCCGCCTTCATCGACTCCCTGTGAGGTTGTGATGCGGAAGGCCTTAGTCATCGGTATCGATCACTACGACCGCCTCAAGCCGCTAAAGGGCTGCGTTGCTGATGCTACGGCCGTCGCCACCGTCCTCGAAACCAACTTCGACGAGTCGGTGAATTTCACCACGCCGAGGCTCCTGACCGCGACGGATAAGGGTAACCCGCTCGACCGTCGGCAACTCCGTACGGAAATCGAAGCCCTTTTCGCGGGCGATCCAGATGTGGCCCTGCTCTATTTCGCGGGCCACGGTTTCGTCGACGAGACGGGCGGTTTCCTATGCGCCAGCGACAGCCAGGACGGCAATGACGGGCTTCCGCTGAGTGAGATCATGACGTTTGCCAGGCAGTCGAAGGCGAAGAACAGGATCATCATCCTCGATAGCTGCTACGGCGGCATAGCCGGGAACCGGGCGGGCGGCGGCGGTGTCGCCGAGATCCCCGAAGGAATGACCCTCCTGACCGCATCGACCGAGAAAGAGTACGCGTACGAGGGCGGGAACGGTGCCCCAGGTGTGTTTACCAACTTGCTGGTCGACGCACTCAACGGAGCGGCCGCGAACCTCGTCGGGGATGTTACGCCGGGCAGCGTTTATGCGCACATCGACCAGTCGCTCGGACCATGGGGCGGGCAGCGACCGGTGTTCAAGACCAACGTGAAGTCGTTCGTTTCGCTTCGGAAGGCGAAGCCTCCCATATCCCTCGCCGACCTGCAAAAGCTCGCTACGTTCTTCCCGATCCCGGGCCACAAGATCAAGCTCGATCCATCGTTTGAGCCGGAGAGGGAACGACCGGATACGGGGGTGGCGCCCGATCCTGCGAACACGGAGATCTTCGCCGTGCTCCAGAGCTATGTGAAGGTGAACTTGGTCCGGGCGGTCGGGGCACCCCACATGTGGCATGCCGCGATGGACAGTCAGAGTTGCGAACTCACCGTACTCGGCGAGCACTACAGGCGACTGGTGGCTGAAAAGCTGATCTGACCAAGGGGCAGACGATGGCTCGTGACCGTGGGGATGACGAGGCGCTCATCGAGGAACTGGCGGCCATCGAGCACGAGCGGTGGTCACATTGGCAGCGTTACGTCCACGGCAAGGCGGCCCGCCAGCCGGACGGCTCGCTGGTCCTTCCAGCCGACCTGGTCCAGCGATGGGAGCGCCAATTTGGCATGCGGTACGAGGACCTGCCCGAGGTCGAGAAGGAGAGCGACCGGGAGCAGGTCCGGCGATATCTCCCGGTGCTGAAGCGCTAGTCCCAGGATGACGGATAGAGGAGCGGGTGAAATCGATGCCGGAGTCTTTCGAGAGCGTGCGCGACCCGGTGCTGTCTCTTTTCCAGTCGGCGGTCGCGGAGATCGCCGAACGCATCGACTCCAAGCCCTCCGGACCGGGTGCACGGCGGCTGGAACGGTCGGCTTCGGCGACGTTCAACGATGAGGCGACCGCAATCGCGCGACGGGAGTGCGAGCGCGACGCGGGCATCGGGTCCGGGGCGCGACCGTCCTCGCCGGTGGCGCGGGATCTGTCCCCAGTCGATATGGGCAAGGTGTGCGTCGAGTTGGCCTTGCGCTACGTGAAGGCCCTCGCCAGTGGGAATCAGGCTGCGCTCGCCAAGGTCGAGGATGAATACAGGACCGGGACCTGCGACGTGGAATGGGTGACGACCCTGCGCGCTTACGCGGGGTATTTCGGTCCGGACGGGAAGCGGATGCCCATCCCGTACGTCAGGCCGGCATCAGCTGGTCCGGGGACGCACGAGATCAAGGCCGGTTCGCGCCTCGCGCTCGTTAGCGATTGGGGCACCGGCGCACGGCCGGCCATAGAAGTCATGAGGTCCATCGCCGGGGAGCAACCGGACGTGCTGGTCCACCTCGGGGACATCTATTACTCGGGGACCGGGAAGGAGTGCGGGGACAACTTCTTACATCCGGTGACTCGAGAGTTGCGGGCCAAGCGACCGACCCTGGTGTACACCTTGTCCGGAAACCACGACATGTACTGCGGAGGGGTCGGATATTACGACTTGCTGTCGAAGCTGAACGGGGACACCCACCGGCAGCGCGCGAGTTTCTTCTGCCTTCGCTCGATGGACGAGAGGTGGCAGTTCCTGGCCATGGATACCGGCCTGCACGACGACAATCCCCGCTCGATTGCTGATGCCTTAACTTACCTCGAAGACGACGAGTTGGAGTGGCATTGCCAGCGGATCGATGAGTTCGGAGGCCGGACCATACTTCTGTCGCATCACCAGCCGTTCTCCGCGTTCTCGGCCATCGGCACCAAGCCTGCGCAAGGCAAGCGGAAGGCGGTCAACCCCAACCTGATGCGTGCCTTCGAGCGAATGAACCGAGGCGGCCGCGTGGCAGCCTGGTTCTGGGGCCATGAGCACTCGTTGGCGATCTACGAGCCGTTCTCGGGGATAAAGGTCGGTCGGTGTATCGGCCACGGTGCCGTGCCGATGTCCGTCCTCGACGACATCTACAAACCTCTCGACGACCTGGAACAGACTCCTACCATCGTCGAAGGCACGAAGCTCAAGACGCGAGGCCGGGTCTTCGCCCATGGCTACGCCGTCATCGACGTTGGGGTCGACTCATGTCGAGCTCGGTACCTGCAGGTTACCGATACCGGCACGGAGGAAATGTTCTCGGAAGAGATCTCGTGACGTTCAGCCGAGGAACCATCGAAGGTCGGCGCCGTGGCTTCGGCCCGGTGCGGCGCTGACGTCCGCGTCCCTCGATCCACCGCGAAAAACAAGATCGGGCTGGACCTTGCCCGTTCCGGCGAGAGGCGGAGGTTGACATGGCACATAGCTGGAAGCGTGACCGGGCGGCCGAACACATCGCCGCCAAGATCAAGGACGTGAAGAAGGTCGAGATCGTCGACTTCACACGCGAGATGTCGCTCGGCAACATCCCCGCGGCGAAGGCCTATCGGATGGAGGCCGTGCATCTCTACGCGGACATCCTGAACCTCGACGACATGCTGAACTGCACGTCGAGCGAGGGGGAGACATGCCACAAGCGAACGCTCCGGTTCCTCGACCTGCACGGTCGAAGCGTGCGGCGCATCCTCAACAGGGCGGATGCGCTGCGCGTTGATTTCCATAACCAGCGGCTGCACGCCGTCGTCCACAAGCCCTACGACAGCGACGACGACGAGGACGGCAGCGCCGAGGCCCGAAGGCTGCATCGCGCGGTGGCCATCGCCCAGCTCATCATCGACGTCTGCGCAGCCACAGGCGACGATGACGCCTATGTTCCCGCGGCCAGGGTCAGGGTCGGGATAGACAGCGGTCTCGCCCTCGTCGTGAACAACGGCCGCAACGGCGGTCGCGAGCCCTTGTTCCTGGGGGATCCGGCGAACCATGCCGCGAAGTTCTCGGCGGCGGGGTCCACGGTCGGCATATTCCTGACGAACAACGCCCGGCGCGCGATAGGCCTGCCCGAGGTCAAGGAGCCGTCCAAGACCAAGTTGACCACCAGCGAGGTCGCCCTGTCGCAGGCCGATGCCGAGCTCGGCCTCGACGTCGAGGACCTCGCGAAGGAATGGCGCACCGATCTCGCCAAAAACCCGCTCTCCAACTACGGTTTCTCGCGCCACACGCCGCCGTTGCGCACCATCGACATCGTCGCGCTGACGCCGTCCAACTCCCGGCGCCAGGAGGCCGTCTCCGTCTATGCCGACATCGATGGCTTCACGGCCTACGTGGCCCGCCACCTGGAAGCGGGAACGTCGGAGGATGTCGTGCGCGCCCTGCACGTCATCCGCGCCGAACTCGACCGGGTGCTGGGCGTCGACTTCGAGGGCCGGCGGGTCCGTTTCATCGGCGACTGCGTCCACGGTCTGCTGTGCGAGGGAACGGCGCGGACGACCGACGACGAGGAGACCGTGAGCACGGCCGTGCTGTGCGCCGGGGCCCTTCGAAGCAGCTTCGAGCTCGCCCTGGAGAAGCTCGACGAGGAGGGGGTCGACGTGAAAAAGCTCGGGCTTGCGATAGGCATCGAGTTCGGCCCGATGACCCTGACGCGGCTCGGGGCCCACGGGGACCGCTTGCGATGCTCGGTGAGCCGCGGCGTACTGGTGTCGGAGTCCGAACAGAAGCGTTGCACGGGCAAGCAGACGGCAATCGGGCAGGTCGCATACGACTCCGGGACGCAAGCCGTCAGGGACCTCTTCGGGCTGTCCCGGCGCTTCGACGGCCTCGATTACAACGAGGCGGTAGAGGGACTTGCGGCCGACGGAGACCGGACCGCCAAAGCCATCAAGGCCGAGGCGTTCGCCGCCGCCGCGCCGGCTGTCAAAAGGGCTTCCGACCAAGTGGTCACACCCTACGTCGAGCTCGGCGGGGAATGACGCAGCCGGCGGCGGTCGAGATCCTGGCGTCGGCAGCCCCGGCATATGCGATCACGCCGCTTCTCTCGACCAATGGTCACCTACGCGCGGCCGTGCCCGTCTTGATGACGGACGGGAGCCTCCACGGCTACGAACTTGAGGTCCAGGCGAGCGGCGGGCGGCCTTATGTTCGGGAGACTACCCGAGGAGCTCGTCTCCCGGCGTTCTGCCCGATGCGGCATATTAATGCCGATGGGTCATTCTGCCTGAACTGGGAGCCCTACGAGAGCCTGGCGCTCGAAGCCACCGCGGACGGCGCGACATGGTGGGGTGCCGTGTTGCAGTTCCTGCGCCTGCAAGAGCGGGCGCGGCGCTTGCGCCGATGGCCGGACCGTCGCGAATGGGCTCATGGCGACGCTGCCGTGCATCAGCGCAAGGCGCTCGAAGCGACCGCGGCGATCTCGCCACGGTTGCGCGACCGGCTGTTCCAGGGCCGCGTTGCCGTGGTGCGATCAAAGGGGTGCTCGTCGCGGGGGAACTCGGTTCGCTTGATGGTCGACGGCCGTGCGATGGCGCGCGTCTTCGTTAAGCAACGTCGCCCGGCGACGCTTCGACAAGCTTGCCCGTGCGGGCAGGACGAACGGCCCCTAACGCTCCGGCGATGCCGCGATCATGCCGACCGTCTCGTCGAGATCGTCGGCGCGATGCAGGATATGGCGACTGCGGAGCGGGCGTTCTGGAAGTCGTTCGAAGGCAAGCCCTGTTGCGGGACCATGGACGGTTGCCCGCTTGGCGTCGCAGGGCCGTGAGGCCCTGATGTGGCGAAGGCGCATCGGATCGGTGCGCGTGACTGGCGAGAGGATGTGCCATGCTCGAACGGTTTCAGGGGGAACGGGGCCGCAAGCATCTCATCGGGGAGATGGAGCGACAAAGGCTTATCACCGGAACGCCCGGCCTCGCTGAGGCCCTGGTAGACGTTGGGGAGCTTACACGCGTCGCGCCCGGGACCTCGATCATCGAGCAGGGAGGTACCGACAACGACCTTTTCTTCATCGTGGTCGGGGACTTCGAAGTCGTTGCGAACGACCACCGCGTCAACGTGCGCAGCCGGGGTGACCAAGTCGGCGAGATGGCTGCCGTGGCACCGGCTCAGGCACGTGCGGCGACCGTGACAGCAATGACTGAGGCCGTCGTCCTGAAGGTCAGTGAGGTCGAATTCTCCGCCGTCGCCGACCGGTATCCCGAGGTCTGGCGCCGCATGGCGCAGGAGTTAGCGCGACGCCTGGAGCAACGGAACGCGCTGATCCGGCCCGCCAACGAGAAGCCGCGCGTCTTCCTGTTCTCGTCCTCCGAGGCCTTGCCGGTGGCGCGGGCCATCGAGAATGCGCTTGCGAACGACCCGTTCCTGACTGTCGTGTGGGCGAACGGCGTCTTCAAGGTAACGAACTACACGCTTGAGACGCTCGAAGAAGAGTTGATGCAATCTGACTTCGCGGTGGCAGTCGCCCATCCAGACGACAAGACCGAGGTCCGAGACGAGGAATGGCCCACGCCGAGGGACAACGTCGTTTTCGAGCTCGGTTTTTTCATGGGCAGCTTGGGGAGGCAGCGTGCCATCCTGATGGAGCCGAAGGGGACAAAGCTTAAGCTCCCCAGCGACTTGGCGGGCATCACGACGATCAAGTACAACTTCAAGTTAGGCGCCGATGTTGGAGCCATGATGGGACCTGCCTGCAACACACTGCGCGAACACATCATGCGCCTCGGTCGAAATATCTAACCGACCGGGAGTGGCCGATCCTAATTGATAAGTTGCTCTGGTGCCATAAGCGAGGATATCCGCGATCGCCCGCTAGTCGGCCGGGTCGGACAGCCGCGCATTCGTCGTTGGTCGCGGCCTCGCCATGGAAGGATCAGTCTCACCAGGAAGTGGCGACGAGCCCACCGACCTAGACAGCGTTCGGTATATCGTCGGACGAGACACAGTGAACAGTTCGGCCAAGTCGCCTATCGAATGCTCGCCGGCATCGTGCATGCGCCGGACCTCGCGCTGCTGCTTGGCGGACAGCTTCGGCTGCTTGCCCCGTAGCTTGCCCCGGGACCTAGCAATCGCCATCCCCTCGCGGGTGCGTAGACGAATCAGGTCGCTCTCGAACTCGGCGAAGGTAGCGAGGATGTTGAAGAACATCTTCCCCATCGGGTCCGCCGGATCGTAGACGCTCGTTCCAAGGGCTAACTTGATCCCACGCTCGATCAGCGCGTCGGCGATGCCGCGGGCGTCCGGGACAGAGCGTGCCAGGCGGTCGAGCTTCGGGACCACAAGCGTGTCGCCTCTCCGGACAGCGGCCAGCGCCTGATCCAAGCCGGGTCGGGCCCGGTTCGTGCCGGTCAGCCCGTGATCGGTGTAGATCCTGTCGGGCGCGACCCCAAGCCCTTCCAGCGCGGCTCGTTGTGCCGTCAGGTCCTGCCGGTCGGTCGAGCAGCGGGCGTAGCCGATCAAGATCGTCGTCATGGTGGGAAGTGTACGTTTGACCCCCCGCCATTGAAAGGATCAGCGTACGGGTCCTGTGAGACGGTGGCCTACCTCGCGCAGAACGGCTCCCGAGGGACGGGTCCCAGGTGTCCGTTGGACGACCGTCTACCGGACACGCGGGAATGGCCGGGTTGGGTGGATTTCCGCCAGTCCGCTTTCGGGTGGCGGATAGATCGAAGCGGATATAACCGCGGGGACCGATTCCGACCCTGGCTGTGTCAAAACGCCGATGATGGAAGTTTTCTCCGGGATGATCGGAGGCTGGCATGGGACGGTTTGTGGTCGGTGCCGAGCGCCATTAGATGACGCTGTTTCCCGCCTTGTCTTGAAGATTGGATCGCCGAGGACAACCCGGTCCGCGTACTCGATGCCTTCGTTGAGGCGCTGGATCTTGGCACTCTCGGCTTTGCGGGCGTCGATGCGGCGGCGACGGGACGACCGGGCTACCATCCGGCCGCACTTCTGAAGCTCTACGTCTACGGATACCTCAACCGAGTCCCGTCGAGCCGACGTTTGGAGCGTGAAGCGGATCGCAACGTCGAGGTCATGTGGCTGACGGGCCAGCTGTCGCCCGATCACAAGACCATGGCCGAGTTCCGCCGGCAGAACGGATCGGCCATCGGGCGCGTCTGTGCCCGCTTCGTCGCGTTGTGCTGCGAGATAGGCCTGCTGTCCCAGCCAGCGGCCGACTAGTTACCGCGCCACGATCCGGCGTCATGCCTAGCGGTCATCCCGACCCGGTCGTGCGCGGCATCGGCAACGTTCGACCGTGGCGGGAGTTTCCCGTGCATCGAGATACCAAGCGCCGTGTCGCTGCCCCCAAACCCCAAGGAACACCATGTCCCGCGAGACCAGCATCCAAGCGACCGAAAAGTTCGGCGAACTCGTCAACGGCGGTCGGTTCGATGCCTTCCCCGAGGTCGTCGCCCCGGATTGCCACGATCACGACCCGGCGCCGGGCCAGCACATGGGTCCCGAGGGATACCAGGCTTTCTTCACGCAGCTCCGTTCCGCCTTCCCCGACATGCAGGTCGAGGTGAAGAAGCTCGTTGCCGACGGGGACAGCGTCGCCTTCGCCTACACGCTCACCGGCACGCACCAGGGCGACTTCAACGGCCACAATCCGACCGGGAAGGCCATCAAGGTCCGCGGCATTCAGATCGGCCGCTTCGTCGACGGCAAGATGGTCGAGCGGTGGGGCTCATCCGACGAGCTCGGCATCCTCAAGCAGATCGGCGCCATCGAGGGCTGATGGAGGCTTCCGCGAGGGCGTCCCGGCCACGGGACGTCGTCAAGGCTTGGCCCGGGGCGGCCCATGGACCGCCCCGGGCGCTCAAGAACCGATCACTGGCTACCCGACCCCTCAGGCGCTCCGGGCCTGGTCGGGATTACGGCCCTCAGCGAACTCCTCGATGATCTTGGCGCAGAAGGCCGGCAGGTCCTTGGGCGTGCGGCTGGTGACGAGCCCCTTGTCGCAAACGACCTCCTCATCGACCCATGTGCCACCGGCGTTCTCGATGTCGCGCCGGACCGTTGGATAGGAGGTCAGCGTCCGCCCTTTCACGACGTCTGCCTCAATCAGCGTCCATGGCCCGTGGCAGATGACCCCGACCGGCTTGCCCGCGGCGAAGAAGTCCCGGATGAACGACACGACGTCCTTGTTCGCCCTTAGCTTGTCCGCTCCGACGCAGCCGCCGGGGATGACGAGCGCGTCGAAATCCGTGGCCGATGCCCCATCGATGGTCCTGTCCACCTTGTAGCGGCCGGCCGGATCGAGGTCGTTGTTCACGGTCTCGGCCTCGCCGGCATCCAGACCGATGACCGTCACGGTCGCCCCGGCCTGCTTCACCGCCTCATGCGGCTTGGCGAACTCCGGCTCCTCGGTGCCGCGCGGTGCGATCAGGATCGCGATCTTCTTGCCAAGCAAGCTCATGTCATCATCTTTCTGGGTGTAGGATTCATTCGGAAGCGCAGGTCGCGCCGTTCCTCACGCCGGGATGCGGTCGATGCTGGCGGTGTCCTCGGCCGCCACGCTGTTCTCGCGGTGGCGGAAGTCGCTCAGCGCCCTGTAGACCTGCAACCGTGCCCGCATCACCGAGCCGAGCGGCCGGTGCACCGCGAGACTGTGCGCAGGGCGGAAAGTCATCACCTCGTCGAAGTAGCGAACGCGCTCCGGGGCATAGGCTGCCTGGCGCGGCAGGCGCAGCGTCGCCACCGTGCGGTAGGGGCTGATCGAGACCGGCCAATCGACCGAGGCGTCCTCGATGGGCTGCCGTTCGGCATCCGCCCAGAGCTGCGCCCTCAACTCGAACACCACCTCGTGGTCCCTGAAGAAGGCGACCGTGGCATGCCGGAAGCCGTCCTCGTCCTGATGCGGATCGAGCCGCCACTCGGACAAGGCACTCTGGCTCTCCGTCGCCGGCACGACCCCTAGCTTGGCAACGTAATCGCCATAGCGGACCGGCGCCTGGCTGAAGTAGCTGTCGGCGAGGGGATGGCTGAAGGGATGACCGAAGAAGTCGGCCAGCGCGCTCTCCGTCCCGAAGGCATGCAGCGCGCGGTTGAGGTTGCGCATGGTCGAAGAGACGGCGCTCTTCACCTCTTCCGGCAATCCCGTCGACTTGCCGATGACGGTGCCGTCCCGCAGGAAGCCGGCTGCCGTCCCCGAGGGGAAGGTCGTGCCCGACGCCAGGACGAAGTCCTGGGTGTCGACGGCGTGGCCGGGCAGCTTCTCGCCGGGCACGTCGAACACCTTGATGGACATGCCGCGGTGGGTCGAGACCCGATCACCCAGGGTCTCGCCTGGCCCCTGAGCGAAACGGACCGCCACGGGGTGGGTGCCGGGCGTCGCGAAAAGCCCTTGCGCCAGTTCGGGCGGCAGGCCGGCGGGAATCGTCAACTCGCCGATGACGCAGGCCGAGCTCTTGGCGTGACTGGCGCGCACGGCGTGGTGCTCGCGTGCCTCGACGGTCTCCGATTGCTGCGTCATCCCCTTTATGATGCCGTCAATCGTCTTTTGCTCGTCCGGATCGGGCTTCTCGACGTCGGGTGCGTATCGAAGGTAGGTCATGATCTTCCTCACGGTGATCGGGGCACTGAAGCGAACCGCGGCGGATAAGAGCGCTGCGGATTCGGGGGTCGACGTATCGAGTCGGAAACGGGATCCCGTTTCGAACATCGAGGCGGTCGGGGGACGGGGACCATTCCCGGTCCGGGACGACTTCGCGTCCGTTGAAAGTCTGCCTGAGTTCGGCTGCGCTATAAGTTGGCTTCGAAGCGCTGCTTAGTTTTCGCGGCAATAGAAGACCGGACCATGGACCGGCTCCAGAGCGGAGGCGGCAAGCTCGACCGACATGCTTGACGACCCATGGATGACCGCGGACCCGGGTGTGCGACAAGCCATTTCAAGGCGCATCCTTCCCAACCGTTTCAAGGATTACGCGCGCCGTCTCGGCAGGCTGATCCCAATGCGGGAAGTGGCCGCAGCGCTCGAACCAGTGCAGATGGGCCGACGGGAAGGCTGCCAGGGCGCGTGCAGCCTGGCGCGGCAGCAGCAGGTGGTCTCGGCGGCCCCAGCCTATGGTGACAAGGCCGGGCGTCTTTGCCGAGCCCTGCTGCAACGGCCCGCGTGCCAGCTCACGCAGCATCGCATCGAACACCGGTGTGGCCGCCAGGCTCTGTAGCTCGTCTACGACAAGCTGCGGTGGCAGCACCCACGGACGGGCCGACAGCTGGGCTAGCAGCAGCGTACGGGTGACGGCGTGGCGCGACAGGCCGGGATGGAAGGGCCGCAGCAACCGCACCAGGCGTATCGATGCCGCGAGCGACCAGTGTAACCAGCGCGTTTCCCATCCGTGCCAGAAACCGCCGGGATCGAGCGCCACGCAGTGCCGACCGATGCCCCGCCGCGCCAGCTCCAGCACCAGCCGGCCCCCCACCGAACTGCCGACAAGGTCCGCTGTCGTCAGGCCTTGCGACCTCACGAAGCCGGCAAGCGCGTCCGCATAGGCCTCCACCGTCTGCTGGCCCGGGAGCGGGGCCGATCTGCCATGTCCCGGCAGGTCGACCAAGATCAGTTCGCGCGAGCCGCGCAATGCGCTTAAGAGCGGATCCCAGGTGCGGAGATTGGCCCCCAGCCCATGGACCATCAGGAGCGGCCGGCCCGTGCCGAGGCGTTCAGAATGTAGGGACATGACGGCATTGTCCTTCAATGTTCGCGCTGCAGTCCGAACATTGGTCCGTCGCAGATTTCGTCAGGCCGGGCGTGCCAGTCAGGTCCGCGGTTCGCCCATATTGGACGCTTCGAGGCCGAGTCGCCGGTTTGATAGCCAGTTACGCGGCGCGGGGCCGACCGTACTTTGCAGTTTTGCGAGCGCCGGATGTCGCCGCGAAGGCCCTACCGGAGTTCGCCAGGAGAGAGCTGCGCTTTCCAGGCTCGCGAAAACGAAGACGACACGTCTGTTCCCACTCAAATGCCGGCGTACCAAGCGTAGCCCTGGTCCTCCCAGTAGCCGCCCTTGCCATCGCCGAGGTGGGCGAAGCTCTCGACCACCTCAATGCGCATCACGTATTTCGCCTGCTTGTAGCCGAGGTTGCGTTCCACGCGCAGGCGCAGCGGGGCCCCGTTTGAGACCGGAAGCGCCTGGCCGTTCATGTCGTAGGCGAGGATCGTTTGCGGGTGGAACGCGTCAACGAGGTCGATGCTCTCGTAATACCGGACCGGCGATCCGCCGCTGGCCGCGTCATCATCCGTCGCCTGCTGGCCGCCGGAATCCTTCCTGCTCTCCCCGCTACCCGATTGTTTGGTCATGCTCGGGTTGGCGTTGCCGGCGGGGGCCTCGTCAGTCTCCTCACCGTCTCCCCCGCCTTCGAGTGCATTGCCCTGGTCCATGGTGTCGGCGCAGTGGAACACCACGTAGCGCGCCCCGGGCTTGAGCTTGGCCCGGGACAAGAGGTCGGAGAGCGGCACCCCGGTCCATTTGCCGATGGCGCTCCAGCCCTCGACGCAATCGTGCCGGGTGATCTGGGTGCGGGCGGGAAGCTTGCGGAGCTCGGCCAGAGAGAGCTTGAAGGGCGCCTCCACAAGGCCATCGACCTCCAGGTGGTATTTGGCGAACTTAGCCTTCGCGAGGACCTTGTAGGCGTTGTCCGGCGGGTCCTCGGTGCCGTTCGGCTTGAACCACGGCGAGATGTCGGTCTCGGCGTATTCCGGTGCCAGCGTCCGGTCGGTGAGCAGCAGGCGCTGGACGAACATGTTGGCGTCCTCGCCGGTCTTGAGCGTGCGCCGGAACCACTCCGCGTTGCCGAGGCGGTCGCACCCGCCGAGCGTGGCCGCTGCGGCCATGGCGGAGGCCCCCCTCAGGAGGGCGCGTCGACTGGGAGGGCGGCTCATGCCCGGGTCTCCCCATTGACGGGTGCCGGCTCGACCTTGCGCTCGATCACGAACCAGCCGGTGAGCATGCCGCGCATGTTGTTCCAGAAGCCCGAGAGCAGGACGAGGGCGACGTGAACGAGCACGAACAGGACCAGCAGGGCCGCCACGACGAAGTGGACCGTGCGCGCGGACTGGCGCCCGTCGAACAGCGTCAGCAGGAAGGGGAAGGCCGCGTCCATCGCGGGAGACATCGCGAGGCCGGCCAGGACCTGCACCGGCAGGAGCACGAACAGCACGACGAGATAGGTCAACTTCTGGATGACGTTGTAACGCTTGGCCTCGTCGCCTTGCGGGAAGCGCAGCGTCAGGTGCTCCCAAACCGATGCGCCGAAATGACGGATCTGATCGCGCGACGGGATGACCCGGAACCGAAGCTGTCCGCTGACAAGTCCGTAGAGCAGGTAGGCGAGCCCGTTCAGGACGAAGGCCCAGGCGAAGAAAAAGTGCCAGGAGCGACCCCCGGTGAGGTCCTGGTCGCTGGGAAGCGTCGCCCAGCTGGGGAAGCCGCGGTCGGCGGCCTGGCCGTTGGAGCTGACCGATGAGCCGAGCCAGCCTGTCGTGTCGAAGCCGTGACCGAACACCGTGGTCACGCCCTTGGGCGGATCATCCTCGGTCGAGGACATCGCCATCAGCGGCGTGTCGAAGGTGGAGACGCTGCCCCAGTAAAGGGCCGGGTGGGCGTTGAAGATCTGCAGGCCGCTCATGAGCAGGACCAGGAGGCAGACCGCGTTGGCCCAGTGGTTGATGCGGATGACGACGGGGTGCCGGAACATCCATCGGCGGCGCTCGACCTCGTCCGTGTCGGGCGCGGAGCGCGTCAGGTAGGTGCGAGGCAAACGGTCTTCCTCGAAGTCGTGGCCGTTTGGGTGGAGGCCCCTGCATCGGGACCTCCAAAAGCATCAAACGTTCGAGATCACATGCCGCGGTTCATCATCCGCTTCTTCATCATGCGGCGCTTCATCATATTCTTCCGCATCATGCGCTTCTTCATCATCATCCGCTCACTGCGGTCCATACGGACCTGGGTGACGCTGCTCTCGGACTGAATGCCGTTGACGGACATCGGGGCGGCCGTGGCCGAACCGGCGGCGAGGGCAATGCCGCCGAGGGCGGTCAAAGCGGTCAGCGCAAGGGTGAACTTCTTCATGTAGGATCTCCTGTGGAGGTGAACATCTTATACAACCCACAGGGCAACAGAATTATTGTATCGTTGTTCCTAAAAAAACTAGAAATTAATTTTCTGTACTATGATAGTTTTGCAATAGGCATTCGGTGCTCACATCAAGGCTTTTGCCTGGGCGCGATCCTATTCTCGCACATCGATACGGAGCTGGTCCGCGACAAGTTTCAGCCCCCGGCAAGAATCTGCCGAGTCGGATCGCAACCTTGGACGAGTGGGCGACCCCGACCTGACGCCATCGAGGTCAACGGTATCGGGCTCACTCCTGCACCGGTGGCGGACCCTCTTCCACTTGCCGGAGAAGGCCCGCAGATGTGGTGCTACTGCCGACATCACGGATCGACGAACGACCGCTTTCGGCGAATGGCGTAGGGCAGTTTGTACGACGAGGTTGGGTCGTGAGCGGAAACGTCCGTTCGCCGATCCCCTTTCGGACATATGAGTCTGCTGACAGGGCCGGGGAAATAAAGCTATTTCGTTCGCCAGGGGGGCAATCATGCGCGCAGTGGCCAAGGTCCAGTTCACTACGCCATCTACGGACGAGCGTATCGCACAAGCCATTAGTGCGATCCTGGACAAGTGGGCTAAACGCAAGTTCGATCTCGCCCAGGACGGCGGAGTCGTGATCCGGCGAAGCGGCTTGAGCGCCGCTTTCGATAAAACGTCAGAAACGGTCGACAGTCGTCGGAGGGATGCGCTTACGGTCCTTGAGCCCGTTGACGGGGGCAATCTACAGACTGATGTCGAGGTGGTAGCAGGCCCCGAACGGACTGCCTTTCGCTGCGTGCTTAGCATCGGTTCGGACAGCGGTATCTCTCCGGCTAACGTGCCTCTTCGTGCCCCCCTTTTCATTCACGATATCGTCTCGTTGGCGGCACCCTGGACAATTGGCGTCGCGGGTGAGCGCGTGTTCGCACACAGCTTCGCCATCGACACCGACGACGTTCCAGAGCTTAACGCGTTGATTTTCGCTCCCGAACGGAGGCTTCCAGTCGTCGTCGTTTCCGAGCTGAATGGTGAGACGCTTGCGGGCGATCTACACGAACGTTTAAGCCAGGACCTCTGTGGACTGGCTCACACCGTGCGACTATCGAACGATGCAACTTTCGAACTGACTAGAATTCGAGGCAAGGAGTGGTCCTGCTACAATGGAGCCGTCAGACTGTTCTGGCCATATCGCCCAGGCAATAACGACTTCCGCGTACATCCACTCTGGACTTATGACCATATTCTCGCTCGCGCCGAGAGCGAAGTGCAGGCTCGCGACCGTTTCAGGGGTCTGGTGGCTGGGCGAATCATAGAAGCTTCGACCTTCGTTGCCGATGACAGCATGTTTGGTGAATTCGAGGTCGCCAAAATCAGAAGGACGATGGATCTCGCGCGGGCCGCAGCAGAGGACGATGGCGACATTCGCACTTTGGCGGACTCTTACGCCGCCGAGAACGACAAGCTTCGCGCCAAGGTCGACGAGCAGAACAAGGACATTGAGATCCTTCGCGGGAACATCGAGGCACTTACCATCGCGCTGCGTTCCACGGAGGCGGCGGTTCCGGAGGCCATGAACGAAACCCCTCCGCAAACCATAGCAGAAGCGGTCGCGGTCGCTCGGCGTGAGTTGAACGGCAATATGGTCATCGCGATGGAGACCGATGCCGACATTGCGAACCTGAACCCCACGGCAGGACCGCCTGATAAAATTCTACGCTACCTGCGTACGCTGGCGGAGTTAGCCACCGCGTTGGCGGCGGATGAGGTTCGGCAATCGATTCCGATGTGGTTACGAGATCACGGCGTCGAGTGCAGCGTTGAATCTGAGTCGAGCAAGGTTAGCCGGGATAGCAAGCAATTCCGTACACGGACTGTCGACGGTGAATCTATAGAGTGCGAATTTCACGCTAAGCCTGCTGAAGGCGTTCCGCCGGACAGATGCGTCCGAATTTACTTTGCCACTGCCAAATCCAACCCTTGCATCAAAATAGGATACATTGGCCGTCACTCCAATTGACTGCGAAGTTTGACGTGTTGCAGCTTGGTTGCGTTTTCCGAGTCGGACAGCAGAGGGTGAAGAAGGCCCGGTTCACTCTTCCTCAGGCAGCCTCCATCTGCCTCAAAAGGGCCCTTTCCGCTCATGGCTGTGAGGTGACGTCGGGGCGCCAAAAGCCTTAGCTCCCCATTCACGTCAGAGGCACACCCCAGATGTCTGTGCGGCCCCAAAGCGCCCAGGCGCGCCTCTGATCGTGGATCGCCTTCGCGTCGATACGATCCGTAGCGTGGCGCGCACGGGCAGCGGCGGCTCCGTATCGGGCGAGCATCGGGTCCAGTCCGGTCAGTCCCCGTTTGAGGACTAGCCCTCGGGCCGGGGTGATCGAGCGGAGCCGTCCCATCGCAGTGCCCGGACCGCGTCCGTCACGTCCGACACCGCCACCGTCAGGTCGGACAGGGTCTCCACCAGGTCGTCGAAGCCCGACCCGTCCTGGTCCGGCGGCCCCAGGGCCGCCAGGATCGAGTGGAGCAGGCGCTCCTGCGTCTCCAAACGTCGCATGATGTCCGCGTCGTCCATCCGTCATTCCCTCCAGTTGCAGGTTGCCCAGGCGCCCCTTCACCGTCGCGGCGAGGATGCGCTCGCCCTCGAAGCGTCGACCGGCCGCGCCGAGAATCCGTGTTGCGAGATGCGATGCGCCGCCGGCATCGACCACGACCGGACCGACGCGTCCCTGGCGAAGGTCAAGCCCGCGGGCTCGCAATGCGACCAGGAAGGCCGGACCGTCTTCGGTCTCGCGCCATGCCACCAGGGTCGCCCGTCGCAGGTCGTCGAGCCCGATTCCGGTTCGCTCCTCGATCAATCTTTCCCTTGGCGTGAGCCTCGCGACAGGGCGTGCGGATTCGAGGGTTCCGGACGCGACGAGCCAATCGGCTACGTCGGATCGGCGATCCTGCCGGAGGCGTTTCGCAATCGACCGGGCATGCTTCGATGGCACGGCGTCCATGCCGAATTCGAACTCGACGATGCGCCCGCACTTTTCGCGGCGGGCGTAATCCCAGGCCAGGTTCACCACCGTCCCGGAGGGGCGGACGATGCCGTAGACGCGATGTTCGTGTAGGCGTCCGCCTTTGCGATGCTCGACCCCGCAATACGGTTGGCCCGCCATTCCGAACTCGGTTTCGAACAGGGCCCAGAAGCGCACCCTTGCCGCGGCGTTGTCGGCAATCGTCGGATCGGGGCTGCAGAACAAATGATAGATCGGGCGGTCGGTGCGGCCGCCGGCGGATTGGGCCACCAGCTCGCGGATCTGGTCGTGGAGCCCGAGGCTACCGAGGCCGCGCGCCGTGATCACCGTGACCTCGTTCTCGGATTTCATCAGGTGATGGGCCAAGGCATCCCCATACCCCGACCCGCGTGTCGCGCCCGAGATCACGGCGCGGGGCGGCGCACGACGAGCGGGATCAGGAGCGACCTTGCCTCGTTCAGCGCCTGCTTCGCCGAAGCCTCGTCACGGACGGAAAGGGCGGTGCTGACCCGGGCGAGTTCCCGGATGGCGGCGGCGATGGCCGAACGGTCTTCCTCGGGCCTGCGGATCGGCCGGCCGCTGCGCGCATCGTCCGGCGATTGCATCGCGACGCGGTCTAGCAGGAGGCGTCGCACCCACGCACCGGCGGTGAGCCCCTCGCGATGTGCGAATGTGGTCACCGCCTCGCTAAGGTCGCCGCTCATGCGAGTGACAAAACGGACGTGGAGGCCTCGTCGCCGCGGAGGCAGTCGGGAAGGTGACGAGGAGGTGGCGGCTAGGGCCGGAACCGATTTGGACGAGGTGTCGCTCATTTTCTTGGTCTCTCGCGTTTCTTGGTCGTGTTCGCTGCGGTCCGGTCCTCAGATCGGCTTGCGAGGGGGTGGGGGCTGATGGACGGCCCCGTCCGGGATGAGTGTCGGTCCTCCCCCACCCCCATCGGCGCGGGACTGGCGTCGCGCTGCCCGCTCCAGAGCCGCGGCACGCTTGGCCTCGATCAACCGCATGACCACGGGCGGGACTTCCAGGTTCGGGGGTGCGGGACGGTCGTAGAGGCGGGCGCGACCGGTCTCGGCGTCGAGGGCGGCGAGCGCATGTTCCCAGGTCGTCAGGTCGTCCATCATCTGCTGCATGACGCTGAGACGTTCGCAACGTTCCAACCGGTTCGGGCTCGCCCGCCACGGGGTCTGCGACGTCAACCATCGCGCGCGCTGCCACGCCCAGATCTCGGGTCCCATTCCCAGGGACAACCGCTCGTGCTCGGTCGCACCCAATCGGTCGAAGGTGGCCCCATCGATGGCGCGGGCATAGTCGCGTGTCGCGGTGGCGAGCGAAGGCACCTTGATGGGGCCGGCCGTCCGAGGAGCCGCGGCGGTCGGTTTCTCCGGCCCGATGCTATTGTCCGCCATCGTCGATGGGGCCGGACCCTGCGAGCCTCCGAGACGCTGTCGAAGCCATTTGAACGGCATGGTCGCCCCCTTTCAGGCGAATCGAACCAGACTGGTTCGGGCCGCCATGAAAGCACCGGGGGCGTTTAATCCTAGTGGGATGCCAATTATAATCGCAAAGGGATGACAACTTCGCCGGAAAATCAGACATCGATAAAATTTCATAGATAGATTTTACGTGTCGTATTTGTCCTCCCACCTCCTGACGATGATCAGGCGTTGAGGCAACAACATAGGTCGTATCGCAGCCTCATCGGGCTTGGACATGCGTTTCGCCAAATACGAATCGCCATGAATGACCAGTCGATCCCTCAGCCTATGGCGCCCTATGGGATGACATCCATGGCTTGTGACCGGATAAATAGCCACGCCATCGCCATGAGATTTGGAAGAACGGGAGCGCACGGGAACAATCGCACCTCCACCACGACGAGGTTCACCCATGTTCACGGCCATCACCCGCATCCTGCGCGCGATCCACATCATCACGCCCGCCAAAGTCATTGCGGTGCGCGGGCAGCCCTCGGATAGAATGGGAGAGGCGACAGTCACCCGGCCGGTCGGAGCCACCGTGAAGGCAGCGCCGGCAAACAGGGATGACACGAGAAGAAACGTAAGAAAGGAAGAGCCAGCCATGGCGGGCATGCCCGCCAGTTCGTTCTCCCTTCGAGAGAGCCGCCCAGGGGCTCCGCCCCGTGGACCCCGTGAAGTCGCCACCTCGGCGTCGACCACCAGTGAGCCTGTCCCTCCCTCGTCAATCGCGATCCCGGACCCCGCAGGGTCCGCGACCACGGTCGCCGTAGGACCAGAAAACCCGTCCAAGCTCAGGCAGCGGCGCCAGCCTTCCGCGCCACGCGCCCGCAAGCTTCCGAAGGTGGTCCGCAAGGATAGATTGAACAATCCTTCGGCTTAAGTATCTGACATAAAATGTATTTTTGCCTTGCAGGCGCGCGATACCCGTGGCAATGGAGGATGGTGGTGAGTGAGCACGCCTCACGACGTGAACAGCCCTCGCCGATGGTGTCCTCGACCTTGGACGGGGCGATGCCGTGATAAATCGGTGAGGATCTAGCGGCCAAGGTGGCATCGCGGAGCCAGGGGGGAGGATGGCGACTGTCTTCAAGCCCGATGCCCGTCGGTTGGAGTCCCTCGGCTACGGCCTAATCGCCCATGTCCCCGTGTTGTTCGACCGGCATCAGCGCTATTGCCGGGTCCATAACGCGTACCTCCGCGTCCGCGCCAAGCTTGAATGGCATCCCCTATCAGGCACAGCAGGGACCTCTGCGGCGCGTGACTACCCGCGACCGAACACGATGCTCCGCATCGCCTACAGCATCGCAAACTTCCTCGATTGGTGCGAGGCGCGGCATGTCGCGTGGCAGGACCTATCCTACGACGAGGTGCTCGCCTACCAAGCGGAACAGATCCGCGGCGCCTGGTCGGCTCAAAAGAACCGGAAGCTCAAGCCCGCAACGGCCAACGCCCGGGCAGACGAGGCGACCCACTTCCTGAGGTGGGCGGCTGAAGCGAAGCTAAGGCGCCCGTTCGGCATCCGCACCGTCACCAAGACGAGGGTGGTCCGGACGGGTGCGGCGTCCAGGGTCGTGCATGCGGCGGTCTCCGTCCGCGCCGGGCGCGCGCGCGAGGAGCATGGCAGTCCGATGGGGATGCTGATCTTCCTGCCGACGGCCGAGGAGGTGCGCGCATGGCTTCGCCGCGTCAAGGTCCAACGCGGTTACGCGAAGGCTCTCGCCTGCCGCCTGATCATCGAGACCGGCCTTCGCAAGAGCGAGCTCGTTGCGCTGACGACGGCGCAGGTGCCGGACGAAGAAATGCTGGCCCACCTGCGGGCGGAGGGGCGCATCGTGGCGCCGATGCGCGTCACGGTGACGAAGGGCGGGCGTCCGCGCACAATACAGCTTCCGCTGCCGCTTGCGGCTGAGATCCGCAACTGGATCGACACGCGTCGCCTAACGCTTGTCCGCCGCTACAGGCGTCGCACGGACGAGGTCGCGAGCGAACGGCTGTTCCTGTCCGATGCCCGCGGGTACGAAGGATCGGTCATCGAGCACCATACGGTTTACCGCTGCTTTTACGAGGTGAAGCCTCGTCCGCGGAAATGGTCCCCGCACTTCGCGCGGCACACTTTCGCCTGCTTCTATCTCCTCCACGCCTTGGAGAGCGAGGCGAAGGCGGCCAACGCCACTTTCAATGAGCTCGGCGCCGATTGGGTGCAGAGCCGCGGGAGGTTCTGGCTCGACACGCTGCGGCGGCAACTGGGGCACGTCAGCGAAGACACCACCGACATCTATCTCCGGTGGCTCGCCACCGCGACAGGCATCACTGCGCTTGCCAGCGGCTGGCACGCATTCCTCGAAGCTGCCGATGACGAGACGGGGGTTCCTTGATGCGCGATATCGACGGAGGCTCCGGCCAGGTCGTCCGCCATCCGGTGGTCGATCTCCGCTTCTGGGTCGCCCCGGAAGACGGGCCTGCCTACGAGGTCGATCTCACCGAGTTCGCGCACGGTGGTCGCCGCGAGGACCAAGATCCGCAGCGGCGCGCGCGGTGGGCCGGCGACTTCGCCGGACGGCCGGACCTGGCGAGGCAACTCGCCACGCTCTACCGCGTCACCCGGCCGACGGCGGTCACGTCCAAGTCGGCGAGGTCGGTGTTGCGGTCGTTCTTCCGCTTCCTTGACACGGACGCAGCCGGCGAGGTCTCGGACGTCCGCGAGCTCACTGATGGGCACGGCCCGGCCTTCAAGCGATGGCTCGCGGCCGCAAACTTGAGGGATGACACCTACGGCCAGGCCAAGACCCTCGTCGACCGGATGCGCTCCCTCGAAGCGGCGCCCACCCTGTTCTGGCCGACGCGGGACAGGAACGTCCCGACGCTGCAGGATGACGTCGACCTGCTCGGGATGCGGCACTTGTTCAACGCCCTCAAGCATGAGGGCCGCAGCATCAAGCGCATGTTCGCCGAGGGGGAGCGGCTCGCGAGCGTTGGCGAGGATCCTCGGGGATCCAGCCACCGACAGGGGTTCAGCCCCGCCGCTTGGCACAGGCGTGAGAACCACGCTTGGCTCGTCGCGCAGTTCACGCGCGAGTGCCTGATCCCGAAGGCCGCGTTCCTGGCCGCTGGCGGACAGGGGCTGCATAAGGCCAATGACCTATCCCAGAAGCACGACGGCCCGGCTTACCTCGCCCCCGGGATGACCGAGCGTGGCCGAGAGGGCATCGTCGGCAAGCTACGTTGGTTTCACCCGAGCTATCACGATACCGCGGTGTTCCTCTGGCTCTTCATGCTCGGCACGGGCTGGAACCTGTCGACGGCGCTCGGCATCGATGTCACCGATGACGGGTCGTGGTTCGAGGACCATCCGCACAAGCCCGAATTCAAGGTGTTGCACGCCTTCAAGGGGCGGTCGTACCGGCATGTCTTCGCGCTCTCGCTGGAGCGTCCTGAATGGCACCCCTTCAATGTCGTCCGCTTCATGATCGAGCGCACGGTACCGCTCAGGGCGACCCTCCGCCGGCGCCTGGCGGTTGCAGAGGCAGCGAACTCGGATGTCCCCTCGCATGCCGGGGAAGCCGAAATCGAGCGCCTGAGGGCAGCGATCCGCAGCCCGTGGCTCTACCATGTCGTGAACAAGGTCGGCGACGTGAACGCCTTCGGGCACGAAGACAGCGCATCACTCAACAACGTCGCGCGCCTGGTGGCCGAGCGGGGAGGACTCATGGCCGCCCATCCCTCGCTGACGCGGATGAGCACTTCTGTGGCCCGTGACGCCTGGATCGGCTACGCCTATGCGAAGACCGGCCACAATGTGCTGCTCGCCCAGCTGGCGGCTCAGCATGCCAATGCCCGGACGTTGCGGCACTACCTGAAGCGTCGCCGGTACAGGAACCATTCCGAGAAGGTCGTCCGACTGGTCCAGGACGCCGCGTTCGCCGAGATCGAGGCGAAGCGGCCACTCGATCCCACGCGGCTGCGGATCATGGTCCGGAACGGCGAGATCACGCCGGAACAGGAGCGGCGTCTCATCGATCACCGGCAGAGAACCCGTCTCGGGATGGGATGCCTGGATCCCACCAGCCCGCCGCGCGACGTCGCCCCGGAGCACCGCCAGGGCAGCCTATGCCGTGTCCAGCGCTGCACCGGCTGCGTCCACGGGGTCACGTTCGCCGAGAGCCTCGCCCCGCTGGCCCGTGCCCGCGCCGAGCTGATGCACCTTCAGCGCGAGGTGCCGTTCGCAGCCTGGGCGGGGTCGAGCTTCGAGATCGAGATGCAGTCCATCGACGCCACCCTGACCAGCTTCGAACAAGGCGCGGTCGAGTATGAAACGCAGGCCTGGCTCGCCAAGCTCCGCTCAGGGGAGGTCATCGCTCATGACACCTATCCGAGCTATTGAGCCCGCCCCGGGTCTGACCGGGGTCGGATCCTGGCGCGAGGGCATCGCGATGTCGCTTGGCAACTTCTCGGAGCTCGCCGCCCGTCCCTGGTCCGAGGTCCGCCGGATCGAGATCTTTCCTGGCTGCCGCGTGGGTGACCCGCTGATCGTCATGCCTGAGCACTGGATGCCGGCGGGCCCGCTTCGGCGCACCTCCATGCGGACCATCGACCCGACCTTGGACGGCACGTTGACCGACGACGATCAGTTGGCGGCCGTACGCGAGGAGAGCGTACGGCGCTCGCTCTTGGCATTGTGGCTACCGCGCCGGACGAACACGGGGATCAGGTCCTACGCACCCTCGTCCTGGCTCGGCTCGGCCCGGCTGCTCCTCCGCTGCGTGGAATGGCAGAAGAAAAACAGGCCATCCGCTGACGGACTGATATGGGGCCACCTCACGCTGGTGGACCGCCTATCGATGCGGGATGCCGTCTGTGATGGCCAGCGGCCGCGAACCGATGTCGTGACGCTGTTTCGCTGGCTCTCGGAGTCCGGCGAACGCGGTGTCCTGTCCGATTATCCCAGCCTCACCCCCGCACACCAGGACGCTGCCTCCATGAAGGAGGGGTCGAACCGGGGGCCGGCACCGGTGCGGACCGTCAAGACCGAAGAGCGGAACTGGCAGCCGTTCTCGGACGCATTCGTGACGGAGGTCGTATGGCGAGGGCTTTGGATCCAGCGCCACCTGGCATCACAGCTTCTCGACTGCTGGTCCGCATTGCGCGAGATCACTGCCGAGGCTGCGGCAAGGGGACAAGTCACGAGCAACCCGGCCGTGATCGAAAGACGGCGAGCGCACCTTGCATCCATCGACTGGCGCGACGCCGATGGGCAGCCGATCACCCGGCTTCCGTTCGAGGTGGCACAGAAGGTCGGATTTAAGTTCGAGAAATCCGACCGTTGGCCGCCCCGCGATGGCGGGTCCATCTCCCTGATGGTTGGAATCCTCCAGGCGATGAACCTGTGCATGGTCGGCTTCTGCGTTGGCGCCCGCATGAGCGAGATCGCCTCGGCTCAGGACGAAGCCCTCGGTCATCTTGCCGACGGACGTCTCGCGGGCCGGACGTTCAAGCTCGCTGACGAGGTCGAAGGTCAACCTCGTGACTGGCCACTACATCCGGCGGCGGTCAAAGCCATCGAGCTACAGCACGATCTTGCGCGGCGTGTCCGACCGGACGGTGCGAACCACATCTGGGTTCTTTCCGGCAAGGCCGGAACCCACCCTGTCGGCTCGCCCCTGCTCAACCTGACCGAGCCCATGGTGTCGGCTGTCGAGCATCTCGGTCTCTCCCATCTCACCGGTAAGGATCGAGCCCATGCCCATCGGTGGCGTCATACGGTAGCAAGGATCGTCGCCCTCTCGGTTATGAGTGCCCCTCAGGTACTCCTTGACCTGTTCGGCCATCGCGATCTCGAAATGACGCTGCGCTACATGCTCTCGGACCCCGAGATCGCGCAGGACGTCATGCGGGTCGCCACGGAGACGGCGTTCGTCCTGGCGGAGGACGCCATCGCCGAGACCATCGCCGGCGAGGCCGGCGGACCTGCGGCGGCCCCCCTTCGCCAGGGGCTCGAAGACCTCCGCATGCGGCGCGGCGAGGAAACGTTCGGGGCCGACAGCCTCCGGGAACTCACCGACATCCTGACCTTCGGCGGCAAGCAGTGGGAGCTCGTCCGGCCCGGCGTCATCTGCACCAAGGCCCCTGGGCAGTTCGGACCCTGCACACAGGGCTTCGGAGAGCCGGATCCCGGCAGTTGCCGGACCACCTGCGACCATCGGCTGGAGACGTCCCGGGCGAAGGCGCAGTGCGACGCGGCCGTGGGGGCCCTGGTCCAAGAATTCGAGGCGGCGGAGCGGGAGGGGGCAGACATGCTGGCCGAGAACCTTCGGGGCCAGCTCCTGGCCCAACTCAGGCGATGGGAGGAGGTCCGCGAGAGATGGTCGGCGAATAGCGAAACCGTTGCCCGAATCTGGAAGGGGGAGTGACTCATGGCGAGACGGAAGGCGGCGGATCAGGAAACGCAGTCGGCCTCGGCCGATGCCGCGGCGGCGCGCATCGGCAACGAGGGGCGGCGCGTGTCGGCTCAACGGAAGCTGTCGACGCGAGAGCGCTGCGAGGCCGCCATGCGCGACATCCAGGCCGACGTGGAGGCGAACAAGGGCATCTACCCGCTCAGCGATGGGAGGATCACGCTGCAGGAGGTCCTGCGCCGTGCCGGGCTCAGCTCGGCCGCTCTGGAGAAACGGCACCATCATGACTTCAAGGCCGAGGTGGCGGATTGGGTCGCGGGAGCGAACAAGAGGATCGCCCGGGGTGCCCGCACCATCCGCAAGGTCGTGACCGAGCGCGTCGACGAGGCCAACGCCGAGATCAAGGCGATCCGCCAAGCATGGACCGAGGCGGAGCTCGAATACGTCGACGGACGTGGCGAGCTCGCCAAACTCACCACCGAGAACGCCGCGCTGGCGCGCCAGGTTCAGCAACTCCAGGCCGAGCTGGCGGGGCGGAACGTGATCCCGATGACCGGCGCGAAGGATCCCCGCTGATGGCGAAGCCCTCCATCACGCCGCAGATCGCAGCGGTCCTGGAGCCCTACCTGGAGGAGCTCCAGGAGGCCTGGGAGCGTGGTAGGCGCCTCACCCCGACGCTGCCGGTCACGGACGGCAAGGTGAACGTACGCCAGTTGGTGCGCGCCCTGGCGGCCCGGGACGACAAGATCAAGATCCACCACGAGCAGCATTTCTTCAACAAGCCCGAATTGCGCTCGGCGGTGAACGCCGTCGCCGAGCAGCAGGGGCTGGAACTCATCGGGAGCCGGTCGCCCGAAGAGGCGCACGATGCGGCCCGGCAACGGATCGGCAAGCTCTCGGGCGAGGCGTCCGAGCTCCGTAAGACCATGGCCGAACGGGAGTCAGTCATCGACGCCCTCCGGCGCGAGAACGCGTCCCTGCGCGCGCAGATGGCCATGCTGGAGGACACCGGCATGGTCGTACGGTCCGGGACGGCCCGATGACCCTGGTGACCGTCGAGCACATCCTGTCCGAGCGCGAGTTCGGGGTGATCCTGGCGACCCGCGTCGTGGGAGAGGACGGAGATGCATCGGGGCCCGAGCTACGGGTCAGGGCGCTCCGTCGCGTCATGATGGGCGCCCCGGCGGTCGGCGAGCGGTGGACCGTCGAGGGGCCCATCACGAAGACGAAATGGGGACCACAGCTCGAAGCCAGGCGGGCGGTCCGGCAGCTCCCGAGCGGGGCACTCGTACGGTCGTTCCTCGCCTCCCACGTGCCGGGGATAGGCCAGGACCGGGCAGATCGGTTGTGGAAGGCCTACGGCACCGATCTCCCTGAAGTTTTGCTCAAGGGCGACCTAGCGGAAATAGGTGCGGTGCTGGCGCCGGAGCGGCCGCTGCTCGGACCGCGTATCGCGGCGGCTGCCGTTCGGGCATGGCGGGACGCCGAGGCGGAGGCGAAGCTCGTGGTCTGGCTGCAGGGTTGCGGCGTGGACGACATGCGTGTCGCGATGAGGATCTCCGCCGCACTCGGCGAGACGGCGGTCGATACGCTCGGCCGGAACCCGTGGTGCCTGATCTCGCTACTGCCCTGGCCGAAGGTGGATGCGCTCGGCTGTCGCCTTCTACGGGAGGCCGGGATACGCACGGTCGAGGACGTGCCGGATCGCCTGGTCGGCGCCGTCGACGCGGTGATGAAGGCCGTGATCGCGTCCGGCGACACCATGATCGGGGATGCCGACCTCCAGTTGGCGCTCGCCATCGCGCTCGACGTGGCTGTCGATCACCCCCGCGTCGGAGCGGCCGTATCGGCCGGCGCGCGGAACGGCGCCGTCCGCGCCGGTGAAGCCGACACCTGGCGGGCACCCGGGTGCGCCCTCATGGAAGAGGCCGTGGTAAGCCGATTCCTCGACATCCACGCGCTCGGACACATCGCGAAGCGTCCCGACAGGTCCGCCGAGAACCGGGTGGCGCTTGCAAATTACGAAGGGTCCGCCGGTATCCTTCATCCGGAACAGCGGGCCGCGGTCCTCCAGGTTCTCGCGTGTCCTTTCGCGTGTCTGCGGGGCGGCGCCGGGGTCGGTAAAACGCACGTCACCCGGGCGATCTGCCATGTCTGGGAGGCGACCGGCGGGGATGTCGTCCTTGCAGCGCTTGCCGGTAAGGCCGCCCTGCGGCTGAGCCGGTCGACCGGCCGGCTCGCCCGCACACTCTTCAGGACCATCCGTGAATTGGACGAGCGGGCACGTATCGCCGACGCGCTGCTGGAGGGGGTGGAACGCGGCGAGGAACTGAAGCTTACCGCGCGGTTGGAAACGCTCGCCGAGATCACGCCGCAGAGCCTGGTCATCGTCGACGAGGCCTCGATGGTCGACATCGCCACGATGCACGCTCTCCTCCGAAGGATGCCGGCCGGTGCCCGTTTGCTGTTGGTCGGGGACGAGCGGCAGCTTCCGCCGGTGGGCTTCGGCATCGTCTTCCATCGCATCATCGCCGACGAACGGATCACGGCAAGCTTGACTGTCATCCATCGGCAAACGGACGACAGCGGCATCCCCCTCGTGGCGGCCGCCGTCCGCGAACGCCGGCTGCCCGTCCTGAAGCCCTATGCCGGCCTGCAGGATGGCGTCTCGCTCATCCCCGCCACGGATCTCGAATCGATCCGGGATGAGGTTCTACGAGCCTACCAGGACCTCGCCGCCGAAGACCTGCTCGTGATCGCACCGACGAAGTCGGGCATCACCGGCGTCCCGGCCCTGAACGAGGAACTTCACGAGCTCTTCGTCGACGCCAACCAATCGTCGGAGATGGTGTCGCCCCTTGGTGAGCGCTTTTCCATCGGCGAGCCGATCCTGCACGGGCGCAACGACTATGCGCGTGGCCTCTTCAACGGCAGCATGGGGACGGTCGTGAGCTTGGACGGCGACGTCATGACGACCGATTTCGATGGTGAGGAGCATCAGTTCAAGCGTGACGAGCTCCTCGACCTCAGCCTCGGCTACGCCCTGACCTGCCATCGGGCCCAAGGGTCCCAGGCCAAGAGGGTCATCATCGCGCTGACCCCATGTCAGTTGCTGGACCCATCCTGGCTCTACACAGCCCTGACCCGGGCGGAACGGCAGGTGGTCATTGTCGGGGATCCGAAGGTGATCGGGCTCACGCTGGATATGCCATGGGCCGCGGAGCAGCGGCTGGTCGGGTTCGAATGGGATCGACCGATGCCTGCTACGGCCGCCACTGAGCTCAACGGCAGTCCCTGACCTTTGGTGAGTCCCTGAGCAAGCGACCTTTCCTGGGCCTTAGCCCAGATAGGTGGTCCCGCTACCCCTGACCTTCGGAGCCGTCCCCTCGCATCGCCCGTCCGGCATGGGCGCGCGCAGCCTGCAAGGAGGGTCCGCGCACGCAGTGCGTGGATGCCTTGCGGGCGAGCACGGCCATGCCAGGGTGATGATGCGAAGGGATGGGTTCGGAGGTCAGGGAGCTCTGCTTCTCAGTACACGAAGAACGGATCGTTCTTCTGATGCAGCCTGGATGTCTGAAACGCCGTTGTCCCGGTCCACTTCGGGACCGGCTCCTTCCGTTTGTTGGAGCTCGACTCGGCGCCCTCGTATGAGACCGTCATGCGCTTTTCCAGCGTGATCTTGTATCCGACGACCTTGCCGGCAGCGACGAGAGCACGGTCGAAGGCGGCGTTGGCTGTCGGGCAATCGGTGAAGACACCCCAGACAGTCGTGTTGGGCAGGCGGCTCACGAACTTAGCACCCTTCCAAACGTACAGAAGGCCTTCCTTTTCGGCCGCCTCCATGAAGGGTCCGTAAGGGACTGGACTGCCCGTCTTAAGATCGTAGCTGATCATGATGTCGGGCATCGTCACTCCGGCGGTTCGATACGAGCCACAACGCCCGTGTCGAACCATGTAGGCGAGTGCTAGGATCTCGTCACTTTATGCCGCCTTGCATAAGACGGCATAACCCGAACTGCATATGCTCTCGGTCAAGCCATTGAACATACACACAAAAGATGCAGATCCTGTTATATTAGTGCTCAAGTACGACCGGATGCTCGTGACTGTTGCGACTGACGCCTAGTGTTGAAGTGTGAGGCATAAGATGGTCGGAAATACTTCGGAGCGGCCTCTATTTGAGAGGCATAATTTGCTGGATATGATCTGAGGTTGTTTATTGCGGTCAATTGGCAACTCAAATGAGGGTGACGCCCCTGACGTAAGGTAGCCGGCAATCGGAGCCGAATTAGACGCAGGAGGACGCCGGATCGGCGTCCTCCAATACCGCTCAGAACAAAACAAGTACGGCCAAGCTTACGGTGAGCTTGGCGCCATCGGCAGCGGCTGCCGGAGTTGGTTTCCTGGGAGACGCTCCATGAAGGTCACGACGACGCATTTTCAGGTCGGCAACGGCGATATGACCCTCGTCACTTTGGAGAGCGGTCGCCGGATCCTCATCGACTGCAAGATCACGCAATGCGCGGACGATCCGGACGACGATGCCCCCGATGTCGGAACGCAGCTGCGGGACCTGCTGGAGCGCGACGGAAGCGGCCGCCTCTACGTCGATGCCTTTTTGTTGACCCATCCCGACCAAGATCATTGCGCGGGTCTGCGCCGGCACTTCCATCTCGGGCCGCTGAGTCAGTGGAGTTCGGACGACGACAAGATCGTCATTCGGGAGATGTGGTCATCGCCCATCGTGTTCCGGCGCGCCGAGCGCAAGGAGCCTAAGAGCGCCTAACAGAACGGCACGGACCCGTGCTCTACGGCGGCGGCCTGCGCATCTCGGAGGTGTGCGGCCTGCGCTGGCGGGATCTCGCGGTCCGGGATGAGGCCGGGCAGGCGACGGTGTTCGGCAAGGGCGGCAAGACCCGGGTGGTGCTGTTGTCAGCTGCGA